>JBAWCJ010000343.1:0-10757 GCA_049590215.1 Candidatus Sulfotelmatobacter sp.
TGATGTTCGGCGTAGGCGAAAATTACGAAAACCGCGTCAACCACTTCCAGCAACTCTACGATCTGCAGGAAGAAACCGGAGGCTTCACCGCCTTCATCCCCTGGAGCTTCCAGCCCCACAACACCGCGCTAGGCGGCCGCCACTGGGACGAAGCCACCGCCGTCGAGTATCTGAAGACACTGGCCATCTCGCGCCTCTATCTCTCAAACTTCCTGAACGTGCAATCCAGCTGGGTCACGCAAGGCCTGAAAGTCTGCCAGATGGGCCTCCGCTTCGGTGGCAACGACGTAGGCTCGGTAATGTTAGAGGAAAATGTAGTAAGAGCCGCCGGCGTGACCAACTGCACGACAGAAGAAGAGCTGCGCCGCATAATCCGCGACGCCGGCTTCCGCCCCGCGCAACGCGACACGCTCTACCGGCAATATTTTTTGAACTAAAGCAGCACAGCTCATGTGGAGACAGCAAGCATCGGAAGGAGGACAAAATTGAATGCTTACGTGCAAAGGATCGTATCTCTGTTAAAGAGCGAGCGCCACATCGACGCAGAGTTCGCCGAAACTAAAGGAACTGACCAGCGCCTTTATGTGCAAATTATTGGACTGAAGGGCTTCCCGGTCTTCGCAATCAAACCAACGGGAGCATATGAACTGCCCTACGAGCACACCTACACCAACGCAAGCATGAAGAAGATGGGATTGCCTATCCTCGAAGGCCAATCCGAAGGGCTGAACGCTGTGTTGTTCGGTGACGAATTAGCCAAGCGGCCCGGTGTCCGTCACGACCTGGCCGTCGGCTACGACCCGATTGCAATCGAACGCGTGCGGAGTATGGCGGCAACGGCGATTGCGGATAAGTCTCAAATGATTTGGCGTGAACCCGCACCGAAGTAAACGGGCCTAACAGGCCGAAGTGCGCGATTCGCGGAGCGCCGCTCTAAGTCGCTTCAGCGGACCGCATCCCGCTGGGCGCCCTTTTTCTGGTTCACTTCGGCCGGTCATCGCTCAGATTGGGCGTGGGTCGGCGGGCATGGAAATCAACCTGTTATATTCTGCAAGTGGGCTATGCAGTTCTTGGTCCGACCCTGACGGGAAAACTGGAACGAGGAACGCAAATGAAAACTCTCTGCAGAGGCCTTATCGCCGTAATCCTACTAGGGTGCGGCATAGCGTTAGCCCAGGAGAAACAAGAAGGACCGGAGTGGATGAGCAGAATGAAATGTGATCACCTTGAATACTCTGAGTTGAGGGACCAAACCAAGGACGATCTACTTCATGATTATTGCCACGATCGAGGTGAACTTGATATCAATATGGGCATAGTGGAGAAGGATCAGTTTCTTGATCCTTCTGCCTTTAGACAAGCTAATAGGAATGCGGACGAATGTGAATCTGAGATGTCCAGGATATCTCGCGTACTTCAGAACAAATACAAGATCAAGCAGATCGACTGCAAAATTTTAGGAGAACAGTGGAAGAAAGAGAATGAAGGGAGAAAATGACATGCGGGGTGCCCGCTTCTCGCTTCTTTCGCGACAGGCGGGATTACGGTGTGAAAGCCGCCCTCACTCGTACCGCCGTCCCAAAATGCAAACGGCCTCGGAAATTCCGAGACCGTTCGCGACAGCCAGTAACTGGTTCCCTGCCAAGGCAACGTCTCTATTATCGAAACAATCCGCCCGCAAATCAAGTTACTTTAAGGAGGATCGCACCTTGCCCTGCGAACTCTCCACTGTCCCTGAGAGACATCCTCAAGCAATGAGGAATGGACCTGGAGGGATTCGAACCCTCACCTTTACCTTGGCAAGGAACTGTGCTGCCATTACACCACAGGCCCACGAGCGAAAGCTTACTTTAGTCGGGGCGTAGCTTCAGCCCTCTACCTCGCATTTATTGAAGCCGAGTTTCGTTTCGGAACGAGTTCGGATGATGGGCTCCGCTCGCCGTTTGAAAAGCGGAATTCCACAGGGACCCTGTGATATCTAACCTTGCCATCCACAGGCCCATCAGCCGACAATGATTAAGCCGGAGTCCGCGAACCCGGCTAACTCAGCACACAAGATCTCTGACAATCGAATAGCAACAAGATAAGCCCCGTGAATGCAAGATCTTACGGTCCGTGTGCTGATTCCAAGGCACTTACCGAGGCGACAATCCCCTAAGTCCCCTGGATGGAATATTTTGCGAGTAAGTCCTTTGCTTCCAGGATTTTAGCCAGACCGCAAAAACGTAAGTTGCTGATTCCAGATATTTTACGAGCGCAAATCTGCAGATTTTTTGATCTGGATCAACCACCCACCTCAGGTTAGAATGACAAGGTCGAAGCGCACGTGATCCGATCCTCACGACGACGACTCGACGCACTCCCGACAGCCCCCAGCACTAGACAAGATGAAGGCTCTTCCCGCAGGTCTGTTGTGGCTCGTCGTCGCAGCCGCCGCTGCGTTTTCCCTTCAAAGTCCGACCTCGTCAGCCGCGCAAACTTCAACGCCAGCACGAGCCGTCGTCGCCGGCGTCGTCACCAAAGACCCCGGCAGTGAGCCCGTGAAGAAAGCCCTCATCGAACTGATTGCTGAGAGCCAGAGCGATGGCGGGAACTACACTGCGCTGAGCGGCGTAGATGGCGGCTTTCGCATCGAGAACATTTTGCCCGGGCGCTATCGACTGTTCGTGGAGCGCACCGGCTACCAGGAAGTCGACAAGCACCAGAGGCGGAGCGAAGGGCGCGTGCTCACGCTCGACGCCGGGCAGGAGCTGAAAGATTTAGTCATTCGTCTGCAGGCGGCGGCGGTGGTGGAAGGGCGCGTGACGGATGAAGATGGCGATCCCATGGCTGAGGCCCAAGTCGCCCTCCTGCGTCAGACTTTTGTCGCGGGACGCAGCCACTGGGAGCAGGTGGGAGCCGAGCGCACCAACGACCTCGGCGATTACCGAATTGCCGGGCTTGCGGCGGGCAACTACTTTATTTCAGTAACGCCGCCGCCGGATTTCAGAAGTCTGATCGAGACTACCGGCAATGCGGTTACGCCTCGCAATGCCGCAAACTCGGAGAAGCCTGCGCCGGCTGCTTACCAGACCACTTATTATCCCGGCACGCGCGATCGCGGGCAGGCCGAGCCGATCCAGTTGCACGCCGGGGACGACTTCCCCGCGAACTTCTCGCTGACCAAAAGTCCGACCTTGACCATTCACGGCTCGGTGGTGAACCTTTCGCCGGGAACTACGGCGGCGATCATGCTGCAATCGAAAGATTTCAGTCTGGTGCTGAATGGCGCGGAGATGCATCGGGATGGCAGCTTCGAGATTCGCGACGTTTCTCCGGGAGCGTACACGATTGTCGCAACCGTAGATAACGCCGCAGTGCCCATGCTGGCGCGGCAGTCGCTGCAGATCACTTCGGCAAACGTCGACGGTCTGCAGCTCGCGCCGCAGGCCGGCGGCTCGATTCGCGGGCGCTTGCGCATGGAGGCGGGCAGCGTATCGAGACCCGACCCCAGCCAGATGTTTCTTCTGCTGCGTTCGGCCGACGGCGATGACGACACGCTGGGGGGCGTCACGGTTGGAGACGGCTCTCCGACGCTGGCGCACGTGAATGCCGATGGCAGCTTTGAGTGGAAGAACGTTACCGCGGGACGCTATTACGTTCAGCTCTCCGATGCCAGCGAGATGCCGGATTGGTTTCTGAAGTCGGTGGCCGCGGGCGGGCGCGAAGCCGCGGACTCTGGATTCAGCGTGAGCGGAGGCGCGACCAATGTCGATGTGCTGGCGAGCGCCAATGGTGCGCGCGTCGAGGGCGTGGCCACGAATCAGAAAGATGAACCGGTCGCCGATGCCGTGGTTGTGGCTGTGCCGGAAGCGCGGTTTCGCACGCATCCTGATCGCTATCGCAAAGCTTCCACCGATCAGAGCGGACGCTTCACGCTGCGCGGCTTGCCTCCCGGCGATTACACGATCTTTGCATGGGAGAGCATCGATGGCGACGCCTACTACGATCCCCAATTCCTCGCGAGCTATGAAGGCCGCGGCAAAGCGCTGCACGTGAGTGAAGGCGATCGCGTGAGCTTGCAGCTCAAGGTAATTCCATCCGGTGAAGACCAGCAGTAGTCGGCATTCGTGCTCACACTCGTCGCCATGGGCGTATGCTTTGGGATTATGAAACGCCTACTCATCCCCCTCGTTCTGCTCACCGCAATGCTTACCACCAGCTATGCGCACGCTGCGGAGACGCCCGCGAACGCGTTGCTCATACTGGCTAAGCAAGACGGCATGCTCTTGATCGTCGATCCTTCCAGCCTGCAGGTAATCGCTCGCATACCGGTCGGCAAGGATCCGCACGAAGTCATCGCGTCGAGCGATGGCAAGATGGCTTATGCGTCGAACTATGGATTCGGGGCATACGACACTCTTGCGGTTGTCGATCTGGTCGCGCAAAAGGCGTTGCCGCCTGTCGACCTGGGAGCTTTGCGGGGTCCGCATGGATTGACTTTTGTGGGCGGGAGGGTGTGGTTCACCGCCGAAGGCGCGAAAGCGATTGGCAGCTACGATCTGGCAACGAAGAGCGTGGATTGGATTCTGGGCACGGGGCAGAACCGGACGCACATGATCTACGTCTCGCCGGACCTGAAGACGATTGTCACCACCAATGTGAGTTCGGGAACGGTGAGCATAATCGAGAAGGCTACGGGAGGCCCTCCCGGGCAAGGCTCGGCGCTGGCTACGCCTGGCGGCGATTGGAATGAGACCGTCGTACGAGTTGGCAACGGTTCTGAGGGTTCTGACGTTTCTCCGGACGGAAAAGAGATCTGGGTGGCGAACGCTGGAGACGGAACTGTTTCGATCATTGATGTTGCGAGGAAGCGAGTGAGCGAGACTCTGGCGGCCGATGTGCGGGGCGCGAACCGGCTGAAGTTCACGCCTGACGGAAAGCTGGCGCTGATTTCTTCTTTGCGCGGCTCGGGTGTGACGGTCATCGACACTGCGACTCACAAGACGGTCAAGCGCATTGCGGTTGGCCACGGCGCGGCGGGGATCCAAATGCAGCCCGACGGAGCGCGAGCCTTCGTGGCCTGCTCTCCTGATGGGTATGTCGCTGTCATCGATCTGCATTCGCTGGAAGTCGTTGGGCGCATCGAGGCCGGGCACGATCCCGACGGGCTGGCCTGGGCGGCGCGGCAGTAGTGGCGAATCCGGTAGAATAGAGGTTTTCAGCCGACCCCTTGCTGCGTTCTGATCTCATCGTGTCTTCTATGCTGGCCGTGTGGGCTGCCCCCAGGGGCATTGGGCCCTATCTCCGCCAACACCTGTTGGACAAAACGTTTCAGGGGCTTTACCACACCGATGCATTTGATCGAGCGTTGCTGATTCCGTATTTCGTTGTGCTCGTGCTACTCGCGGCTTACGGGATGCATCGCTACGTTCTGGTTTATCTTTATTACAAGCACAAAGTGAAGCGCACGACGGAACCGGCTGCGTACTTTGAAGAATTGCCGCGCATTACGGTGCAGCTACCGATTTTCAATGAGCAGTATGTGGTCGAGCGGCTGCTGGAATCGATCTGCAAACTGAACTATCCGCGGGAGAAGCTCGACATTCAGGTGCTTGACGATTCGACGGATGAGACTGTTGAAGTGGCGCGCAACCTAGTGGAACGGTATGCGGCGCTCGGCAATCCGATCAGCTACCATCACCGGACCAACCGAGAAGGTTTTAAGGCGGGTGCGCTGGCCGAGGGACTGAAGGCGGCGAAAGGCGAGTACGTCGCCATCTTCGATGCTGACTTCACCCCACCGGAAGATTTTCTGCTGCGTACCATTCATCACTTTACTGATCCGAAGATCGGGATGGTGCAGACGCGCTGGACGCACATCAACCGCAATTATTCTTTTCTGACGCAGGTGGAAGCCATTCTGCTCGACGGGCATTTCGTGCTCGAGCACTCGGGACGCGCACGCAGCGGCGTGTTCTTCAACTTCAACGGCACCGCTGGGGTTTGGCGGCGGGCGGCGATCGACGAAGCTGGCGGCTGGCAGCATGACACGCTTACGGAGGATACTGATCTTTCTTACCGCGCGCAGCTTAAGGGATGGAAGTTCATCTACCTGCAGGATGTGGAATGCCCGGCGGAGTTGCCGGTGGAGATGACTGCGTTCAAAACCCAGCAGGCGCGCTGGGCCAAGGGGCTGATCCAGACTGGGAAGAAGATTCTGCCGCGGGTGCTGCGCAGCGACGCGCCGCTGCACACGAAGATTGAAGCCTGGTATCACCTGACTGCGAACCTGAGCTATCCGCTGATGATTGTGCTTTCGGTGCTGATATTGCCGGCCATGATCATCCGCTTTTATCAGGGATGGTTTCAGATGCTCTTCATTGATTTTCCGCTGTTCATGGCGTCGACGTTTTCCATTTCTAGTTTTTACCTGGTGTCGCAGCGTGAGCTTTTTCCCAAGAGCTGGCCGCGGGCGCTGCTTTATCTTCCCGTCCTTATGGCTCTCGGGATTGGATTGACCATCACCAATACTAAGGCTGTGATTGAAGCGCTGATCGGCAAGCAGAGCGCGTTTGCGCGCACTCCCAAGTACCACGTGGAATCGAAGAAGGACAAAGTTGGAGCCACGAAATACAGAAAGCGCCTGGGCTGGGTGCCGTGGCTTGAGTTGCTGATCGGCGCCTACTTCGCGCTTACGGTGTACTATGCGGTTGAGAATGAGAACTACGTTACGATTCCGTTCCTGCTGCTCTTTGTGGTGGGTTATTGGTACACGGGATTGATGTCGCTGCTGCAGGGGCGGTTTGCGGGCGTTGGGCTCAGCGCGGAGACGCATACCAAGCCGTTCCCGGTGGGAGTGTGAAGTGAGGGTTGGTATAGGCGAAGTGGAAACGAGGATGGATTACACGATGCGAAAACTGGGGTCTTCTCTTTTTGTGGTAAGTTTTCTTGCTAGCATTTTCTTTCTTGCCACGGCTGCGTCGAGCTTTGCTTTCGACCGCCAGGCCAACTCCGACTATCGCGCCCGGCGCGTAGCGCTCGCCAAGAAAGTGGGAGGCGTGGTGGTTCTGTTTTCGGCCACGGAGAACGATGGTCCGAACGATCTTTACGGATTCCGGCAGGACGATAACTTTTTCTATCTCTCGGGGTCGATTGAGCCGGGTGTGGCTCTGCTGATAGCGTCGGCAGCCGACGCGCAAGGGAATACGCCAGCGCGCCCTTACACTGAAATTCTTTTTCTGCCGCCGCGCAATCTCACGCAGGAGAAGTGGACTGGCCCCAAGCTCGGAGCGGAGAACCCGGAAGCGCCGAGCATTACGGGTTTCGATCATGTGGAAGATATGGGGCAACTTCCCAACGACGTTGCCCGCCACGCAACCGGTGGCCACCCTGTGCTCTACACCGATGTCGATCCGGACGATGATGAAACGTCTGCTTCGTACAAGCCGCTGCAGTTCATGAAGCGGTTCAACGCGTATCTGACGTTTCAGGACGTGAAGCCGATGATCTGGTCGCTGCGTACCACTAAGGATGCGGGAGAAGTCGCGCTGATTCGCAAAGCCGTAGATGCCTCGGTGGCGGCGCACTTCGCGGCGTTCAAGGCGGTGAAGCCGAACGTAAACGAGCGCGAGATTTCCGCGCTGATGCAGTACGAGTGGGGAAAGCGGGGCTGCGAGCGCGTGGCGTATGCGCCCATCGTGGGCTCTGGTTATTATTCGACGGTGCTGCACTATTCGGACGATGACAATGTGATGAAATCCGGAGACGTGGTGGTGATCGATGCCGCGGGCGAGTACTCGATGTATGCGGCCGACATTACGCGCACACTTCCGATCAATGGACACTTCACGGCACGGCAGCGCGAGATCTATGACATCGTTCTCGGAGCGCAACAGGCTGCCATGGCGGCGTTCCAGTCCGGCAAGTCGCACATAGGCCGAAATGGGGCGGATTCGCTTTACCAGGTTGCGTTCGATTACATCAATACTCATGGCAAGGATCTGCATGGGCAGCCGCTGGGGCAATATTTTATTCACGGCCTTGGCCACTACATTGGACTCAACGTTCATGATCCTGACGATTACACAGTTCCGCTCGGTCCGGGCATGGCTTTCACCATAGAACCTGGAATCTATATTCCCGAGGAGAACCTTGGAGTGCGCATTGAAGACGACTTCCTGGTCGATCAGGATGGGAAGCTGATCAAGCTGAGCGGGGCGTTGCCTTCGGGAGCGGATGAGGTGGAAAAGTTGATGGCAGGAAAGTAAAGGCAGTGGCCAGTGGTCAGTGATCAGTGGCCAGTAAAATCCTCGGCGCCGACCTCGGGGATACAGCCAGAGTCATGAGGCTCCCGGCGGCACGGCTGGAAGCCCTGCCCTTCCCGGGCCTATCAATGGTACGGCGTGGAGGTTTTGCTGACCACCGGCCACTGCTATGAGATGTATTCCCGGATGTACTCGTCCTGGGTGTGCGCGAGTTGTTGCAGGTCGCCATCGAAAATAACCTTGCCGTCGCGCAGGATCAGAAAAGTTAACGGAACTCTGCAATGCTGGCCCGGCGGCAGCGGGACGATGTGGTTGGTTTGCTGGTCGAACTCGTGCGTGGCCATGGTAAAAGCGTCCTGCAAGCGGTGCGTGACCAGCAGAGCGCTGGTTTTGTAGACGTCGCGCTGCTTTACGATCAGTTCGATGATGGTGTTCGAGGTCACGGGATCGAGACCGCCCGTGGGCGAATCGTAGAGCAGGAGTTCCGGCTGCGTGATCAGAGCGCGCGCGATGGCCACGCGGCGCCGCATGCCTCCAGAGAGCTCGGCGGGATCAAGATCGAGGGTGCGCTCGAGCTCCACGAAGCGTAAGACCTCGCGCACTTTGCGGTCGATTTCGTCGTCATAGACTCCGTGCTCCTCGGTGAGCCGGTAGGCGACATTTTCTTTCACGCTGAGAGAATCGAACAGAGCGCTTTCCTGGAAGACCATTCCAATCTTGTCGCGCAGTGCGAAGAGCTGTTTCTCCTGCATCTGGGTCACGTCTTCTCCCAGCACGAAAATGTTGCCGGAGTCGGGCTTTATCAGCCCCAGCGCCAGCTTCAGTATGAGGCTCTTGCCCGAGCCGGCTACGCCGAACAGAGCTTTTGTCTCTCCCCGGGCCAGGCGGAAGGAAACTCCGCGGAGAACTTTGTTGTCGCCGAAGGCCAACGCCACGTCTTCAAACACGATGGCCGGAGCAGAGTTGTCCTTGGTGTTTGCGATGGCGCGATCGAGGGGCAAGGTCGGTGCAGACATAACGCTAGTTCCACGACTAATTAAGAGACGACCATGCGGCCATCAGGAATCGCGTGAGGAACAAGTCTCCCGCGAGTATGAGAACGGAAGCTGCGACCACGGCTTGCGTGGTGGCGCGGCCCACGCCCTGGGTTCCGCCGCGCGCGTTCATGCCGTAGAAACAGCCTATGGTCGCGATGATGAAGCCGAACATAACCGGCTTGACTAAGCCCATGAACACATCCTGAAAAACCAGCGACTGCCAGGCGTTATACCAGTACTGGCGGGCATCGAGACGGAGCAGTACTTTGGCGATGAATAAGCCTCCGGTAAGGCCGACGATGTCGGAAATGATGGTGAGGAAAAACATCATGAAAATTGTGGCCGTCATGCGCGGCGTGACCAGCTTCTTCATGGGATCGGTGCCGAGGGCGCGCATGGCGTCGATTTGTTCGGTCACCACCATTGAACCCAGTTCGCTGGCCATGCCGGAGGAATTCCGTCCGGCGACCATCAGGCTGGTGAGCACGGGGCCGAGTTCGCGCACCATGGAAGTGGAAACCAGTTGTCCGACCAGGGTGATGGAGCCGAAACGCTCGAGGGTGTTGGAGGCTTGCAGGGCCAGCACCGCTCCGGTGAAGAAGCCGGTGAGCACGACGATGGGCAGGGAGCCGACGCCGATCGCATCCGCCTGCAGCATCATGTCGGAAAAGTACAGCGGTTTGCGGAAGAGATTGGCGACCGTCTGACTGCAGAACAGAATGTAATCCTGAACCGTCAGGATTCTTGCCTTGACGAGTTCGGTGGGCGAAGTGAATTGCATGCGGCTCGGAGCGCGGCGGTCGAGTTGCGGCGCTGTCACGAAACTATAGCAGAACAGTGGTCAGTGGTCAGTGGCCAGTGATCAGAAAGATCAAGCGGATGCGCCTGCCGAAGGTGTGGTGCGGGGCTTCTGGCCACTGATCACCGGCCACTGACCACTGTTTTATCCCCGGGTCTTTTTCTTGATTTCGATATTCAGGCGGCGGATTTTCTGATTCAGGGTGGAGAGGGGTACTTTGAAGTGTTCGGCGGCTTCGGTCTGGTTCCAGTTGCACTTTTCCAGCATGTCGGTGATGACGCGGCGCTCCACGTCTTCGACGATTTCAAACAGCGACGCATCCGTGGGCGGATCTTGCAGAGCGAAAGCTGATCCACGGCCCAGCAGATTGTCGGGAAGCAGGTCGAGGGTGACTTCGGGCCCGGATGACAGCACCACGGCGCGCTCGATTACATTTTCCAGTTCGCGCACGTTGCCCGGCCAGGAATAGGACATGAGGGGCCGCAACGCTTCTGGCGTGATTCCCCGCACTGGGCGGTCGTTTTCCTCGGCATACTTCTTCAGGAAGAAATCGACGAGCAGGGGAATATCCTCTTTGCGCTGGCGCAGAGGAGGAAGGTCGATGGTGATCACGTTGAGGCGGTAAAACAGATCCTCGCGGAAGCGGCCTTCGCGCACCGACTGGCGCAGATCGAT
>JBAWCJ010000344.1:0-4796 GCA_049590215.1 Candidatus Sulfotelmatobacter sp.
TGTTGCCAGTCGAGCCGCACGCTGGCAGTCTGCAGGCGAACCAGACCGAAGTTCACGCCGTTGGGAGTTGAGGGAAAGCCTCCGGCAAAATCGAATTGCACATTGGCTGAAGTCTTCGCGCCGGCCAAGGTCGGTCCAAAAATTTCCAGGCCAATCTCGGTTTGCCGCAAGGTGGCGCCAAAACTGGAGTCAGGACTGCCCGCTGCAACCGGTTGCGCATAGTCGGGAATATCCAGATTGTCGGAACCTCCTACGTTGTGGAAGGCATTCATCAGGACAATGCCCGAAAGCCGGGCGCGATACTTGGCGGCGGTTTCCACCTTGGTCTGGTATTGCTCGTTGATCTTCGAGCCCAGCAATTGCGTGGATTCTTCCAGCTTCTGAACTCGGCTTCCGAGATCTACAGTTGCCGCCGTGTCAGATGGATTGCGCGAGACGGGCGCAGCCGATTCTGCCGGAACAGAAGCGGCTGGACCGGCATTCGCCGCGGCGGCGAGCGGGGCCAGCAACTTGCGCGTGTCTTGTAATTCCTGGCGCAGCTCCTGCATTTCGGCGCGGGACTGCGCATTCTCGGTGCGCATCTGTTCAATCACTGCGCGCAATTCGCGCACTTGCGAATCAAGCTCGCGCAGCGAGTTGTACGGCGGCTGAGATGCCGTTGATGGTGTGCCTTGCTGCGCCGGGCTGTTGGCGCCCAAAAGGACAAGGGCAGCTGCCGCGATGGCAGCTTTCCAAAGCGCGAGGGTCTTTGGTTTCTTCACACATCCTCCTGCGCGACATTCGGATCATCGCGAGATCAAGAAAATGGGAACGCGTGACTACGTATCCGAATGTCGAATTGAGTTTTCAGTCGGTCTGTTTTCAGGCGCTCTATCGCTGGTTACAGACAAAAAAGTGTGACCCGCCAGCTCGTCGCCGCTGCCGTCCGATCCTTGTGGAGCGCGTCCCGGAATCGTGATGCGAAAAACGGTTCGCGCATCAGGAGTACGTTCCATCAAAACCTGCCCACCGTGATCTTGCACGATCTTCTGCACGACTGTCAGTCCAAGCCCGGTCCCGTTCTCTTTGCCGAAGCTGACAAAGGGATGGAACAACCGATCCTGAATCGGTTCGGCGATGCCGGGACCATTGTCTGAGACCTCGATCGTGACCGCGGAGCCGGTGCCGCCGATCGTGACTTGAACTCTGCCTTCGCCGCCGGGCGCCGCTTCGCAGGCGTTCAGCAGAAGGTTGTAGAGAGCGCGCTCCAGCTTGCGGGAATCGAACCAGGCCAGCTTCGGACCTTCGTTGTTGATCTCGATCAGTGTGCCCTGATGGCGCGGATGCAAGCGCACCGCCTGCGTGGCCCGCTGTACGGTTTCAAATACGCTGCCGTAAGCCGGGTTCAGCGACTCGCGGGTGCGGGCGAACTCGAGCAGGGAGTCGATGAGGTCGGTCATCTGGTTCACGCCGGTGCGCACTTCCTGATACAGCTCTTCACGCTGCGCCGAGGTCAGACGGCCGTCACAAAGAAATTCAGAATTCGCCACCACGGCGGCGAGCGCGTGGCGAAGGTCGTGGGAGATGGAACTTGCCATGCGTCCAATCGTCGCCAACTGCTCAGATTCAAGCAATGCCTGTTGAGTTTTTAGCAGGCTGGAGCGCATGCGGTCGAAGGCTGAGGTCAGTTCCGCAACTTCGTCGCTGCCACGCGGGTCGAGGGGATGATGAAAATCTCCGTGCTCCAGGGCACGAACGCCCTCCACCAGGCTGGCCAGCGGGCGAGTGAATGTGTGCGAGATCAGGAACACGAGACCGCTGCCGATCAGAACCGCCGTGAAACCCAGCAGTAGCAGCAAGCGATTCAGATTATCGAGGAACTTTGCTGCCTGGTCATACGATCCCAGCACAGTTAATCGCACGGGAGTTTGTTGCTGGCTCGACAAGTCGATCGACGCGGCCACAAAATTCTCTTTGCCCACTTCAACATCATGAGGAGCACTTTGCGACGATCCGGCGACCAAGGCGCGCACACCCGGGCTCGCGGCTTGCGAAGGGGTCAGGGTGGTGGCAACAATTTCATCCCCGTAGGAGAACGCGACCTGGCTCGCCGAGACCTTGCTGACCTCGCGAGCCAGCCGGTCATCGATTTCATAGCCGATGACCAGGAAACCGAGCAAACCACCTTCCGTCTTGGAGCCGAAGTAAACCGGTTGGATGAAAGTCTGATAGAGATGATGGGCGTCGAACCACCAGTGGCTGGAGTCTTCTTCGTTCAATGATCGCCCAAAGTACCGCTGCGCGGCCTCGCGGCTGAAGGCGTTTGATTTTGTATGCAGCGCGACAACCTTGCCGTCGCGGTCGGCCAGCACCAGGAGATCGCTGCCGGTCAGCGGCCACACATCCTTCGAGGCGTCCTGGATCGTGGCCGGGTCGTGAGCGGTCAAGATGGACCGTGTGATGGGCAGGTACGCCACTAATTCGGAAGAGTGAGTCAGCATGACTTCGCGATCATGCTGGAAGTTCTGGAAAGTAGTGACAGAGTTCCGCAGATCCTGCGCGATTCCTTCCCGCACGTGGTTGCGCACGCTGTGGCGCACGACCAGAAGGCTCAGCGCCGTGAGGCCAGCGGTGATAATCAGCATCGAGAGCAGAAACCGCGTGCGCAGGCTGGTTCGAGGCACCAGCGCGTTTCCGGACTCTACTGGAAAGGTTTGCGAGACGGGTTCTGACGAAGGGGCCAAGGGATCTCAGCGAACGAACTTGTAACCCATTCCGTGCACTGTGCGGAAGTGTACCGGACTGGCGGGATCACGTTCTAATTTTTGGCGAAGCTTCAGAATGTGGTTGTCCACGGTGCGGGTCGAGGGATAGTTCTGGTATCCCCAGACTTCGTTTAGCAATTCATCGCGGCCGATCACGCGGTCGGCATTTTGCACCAGGAACTGAAGAGTCTTGAACTCTTGCGCAGTTAGCACCACGACCTTGCCGTCGCGCAAGATTTCCATTTTCTTGAAATCGATCGAGATGCCATCGAAACTGACTGAATTCGCCGTCGGCGTTCTCGAGGTATGCCGCAGGGCTGCGCGCACCCGCGCCAGCAGTTCCCTGGGGCTGAAGGGTTTGGTTACATAATCATCGGCGCCCAACTCGAGCAACAAAACCTTGTCAGAGACGTCGCTGGTTGCGCTCAACACGACGATCGGCAAAGCCGGAGCCTGGGCCTTTACCTCCTTGCACAAATCGCTGCCGGAAAGTTTGGGCAAGCGCAGGTCGAGAATAATAACCGCCGGAGGAACGGCCTGAAAGCTCTCTAGCGCCGACTTTCCGTTGGCCTGAACTTCAACCGCGTATCCCTCAGATTCAAAAAGCCGCTTTAAAGCCTTTTGGACAGCGGGATCATCCTCGACCACCAGGATTCTTCCCATCGGCCGCGCCGAGTTCATTGCATCTGCCGATCTGGCCGTGCTCATAGGTGTTGCGATCTGACCCATAATGACATCCTTATTTGAATCGGTGCGCTGTTTTCCGGGGTCTTAGGTTTCAAGGTTGCAAAGTTTCAAGGTTTCAAATTCAAACTCAATATGGCTCCCTAACACTGGAAGCTTACAACGTTTCCACCCACTTTCTTGGTGGGGGCAAAGGTTTGACAAATTTTTTACATTTGCACATCTTGGCGCCAGAACTCTACGGCAACAGGCGTGCAGCGAGTTTGCTTCTCGTGAACCGGTCTGCAAGAGGGTTGCAGCGGTCGAAAACTGTGTGTGCCAGGGTGCCGTAGAATAAGGACAGCTTGCCCGCTCCTGTTGAATTCGATCATTTGCGCGTTGTTTTGGTGGACGCGCGCAATCCGCTCAACATCGGCGCCGCCGCTCGGGCTATGAGCAACTTCGGTTTTCAGCGTCTGCGCGTTGTGAATCCTTACGATGTTGCGTTTGAGGGTGCTCGCTCTGCCGTGGGCGCCGCTGCCGTGCTGGCCACGGCGGAGAAGTACGAAACCGTGGCGGAAGCGGTTGCCGACTGCACGCTCGTGGTGGGAACCACTGCCATCGGCCATCGCGATCTGCAGCATTCCATCCAACGTCTGGAGGTTGGGGCTCCTCTCATTCGCGGGCATCTTGCGACCGGCGCTTGTGCGCTGCTGTTCGGATCAGAAAAATTCGGGCTTTCGAACCAGGACATGAGTCACTGTCATTGGTTGATGCATATCCCGACTCGCGACGAGCATGCTTCGATGAATCTGGGGCAGGCGGTGGCGATTTGTTTGTACGAATTGGCTCGCGATCCCGCGGCTTTGGTAGCGCCTGAGAAGGGAAGTCCTACGTCGGCAGCCGAGGTGGAGAGAATTACTGAGACCTTGCTTACCGCACTGCGCGCCAGCGGTTATCCCAAGCTGAACTCCTCAGACTCTTTTCATGGTGCAGTGCGCCGTCTGGTGCGGCGGCTTCATCTGCAAACCGGTGACGCCGAATTCCTGCTCGGCATGCTGCGGCAGATGGTTTGGAAGATGAACAAAATTGGTGGTCAAGAGGCAAAACAGGAAGAAGTAACACGGGAAGATGCAGAACGTTGACGAGCTTCGTCTACGGATGTTTTTCTACCGGAAAGACGTCGACTGATGTTCTTCGAAACTGAAAACGCAGAACCCAGTCGCTCGGGGCGGCTTGTCCGTTGACCTGCGGCGGGTTGAATTTCCAGCCTCGTGCCGCTGCCAGCGCCTTATTCGCGAAGTACCGGCTCGGCCCCGGAGAGACGAACTTTGCCTCGGAGACGTTGCCGGAGGCATCCACCGAAACGTCGACCACGACTTTGAGACG
>JBAWCJ010000345.1:0-26957 GCA_049590215.1 Candidatus Sulfotelmatobacter sp.
ACGGCCTTCCATCAGGCAGAACATCTCCCTCGTCATGCGGCTCATGACCAGGGCTTCGCGATAGAAAGATCCGGTAAACGGATTGAGCGCGGTCATGATATCGGAGATGTTCTTGAATCCATGCAGATTGGAATGCGGCGCCGCAGTCGATTGCGCCTTGGCCCACACTTTCGGATTAGTCTCCTTGACCATCTGCTCGCAGAAGTCCACGCCGACCAGATTGTCCTGAAAGATATTGTGATCGAACATGTACTCGGCGGCTTCTCCGAGATTGACGATCCACTCCGCAATGGGAGGCGGCTTTACTCCGAAAGCCATGTTCTGCGCATATGTTGCGCAGGTGGCGTGATTGTCGCCGCAGATGCCGCAGATGCGGCTGGTGATGAAGTGAGCATCGCGCGGGTCTTTGCCCTTCATGAAGATGCTGTATCCGCGAAAGATGGATGAGGTACTGTGGCACTCGACCACATGGCGGTTCTCAAAATCGATCTTGGTGAAGATGCCCAGGCTGCCCACGATTCGAGTGATCGGGTCCCAGTTCATTTCGACCAGATTTTTTGACTTGCTGGAAACATCTTTTGTCGGTGCGGTAATCGTGCTCATTCGATCGCTCCTTATCCGTCTCAGCAGTCTCTCTGTTTCTCGGTGTGCTTAATAAGATCGTGGATGATATCCCGTGGTCAGGTTGGGGCCGGGATGACGCCACTTGGGTTCCTTATTAGTAGTGGCCTGGGTCATGGAGCGCAGGGCGCGAATGGCGCGGCCATAGGCGCCGACCGCTGCGCTGGAAACTTTTGCCCCCGGCGGCTCATCCATGAAGGGCATAAATTTGTCCGGGAATCCAGGCATGGTGCAGCCGATGCAGATGCCGCCCACGTTGGGGCAGCCGCCGATTCCCGCCATCCATCCTCGCTTGGGTACGTTGCAGTTCACGACCGGACCCCAGCATCCCAACTTCACGATGCATTTTGGCGAACCATACACTTCGGCGAAATCTCCTTGCTCGTAGTACCCGGCGCGATCGCAGCCTTCATGCACCGTCTTGCCAAACAGCCATGTGGGACGCAGTTGATCGTCGAGCGGAATCATGGGTGCCAGCCCAGCCACTTGGTAGAGCAGGTACAGCACGGTTTCCATGAAGTTGTCAGGTTGCACGGGGCATCCCGGAACATTGACGATGGGCAGTCCAGCTTTCGAGCGCCAATCCCAGCCAAGGTAATCCGCGAGCCCCATCGCTCCCGTGGGATTGCCTTCCATGGCGTGAATCCCGCCGTAAGTGGCGCAGGTACCGCACGCCACGACCGCGAGAGCCTTCGGAGCCAAGCGATCGATCCACTCGTTGGTGGTAATCGGCTGGCCGGTCTTGTGATCAGTTCCGAGCGCGGCCCAGTATCCTTCCTTCTTTATCTTTTCATTAGGGATCGATCCCTCGACCACGAGTACAAACGGCTCGAGCTGGCCTTTCTCGGCCATGTACCAGAATTTCAGGAAGTCATCTCCGTTCTCGTATGCCAGGACGGGGTTGTGCAAGTGCACCTTAGGAAGACCGGGGATTGCTCCCAACAGGACGTCCTCGATGCTAGGTTGAGTCGCCGCGGTAACTGAAACGGAATCTCCATCACAACCCAGACCGGCGGTGATCCAGAGTATGTGCACCTCGGCGACCGGCGATGGTTTTTGCGTAACCCGACCGTAAGGAACTGTTTCCGCTGCCATAATTGCGTTCTCCTTTTCCGGATCAACTTGTCAAGGACGGAGGCATACTCCTTTGATCTCATGCACGATCAGAGCACGTGCAGAGCTCCAAGCAGGATTCCACGATCGAAATCTCAAATCGGCGAAATTAGAATCAACAATATCTGGCACGCCTACAAGCGGGAGCACCACTTTTTCACCTTGGGGGAACAACTATGAATGGCACCGGGGATTCCCCGATGTCTTGAGGGTGAACAGTGGTCGATTGAATGCTAAGAAAGGGGCAGCAGTAGGGAGGAAGAACTGACTTAAACGAAAATCCCAGTCACAGCGCCTTTTCGTTCATATTCCACTGAATAGCGTGCTGCATGAGTTCGCGGGCGCTGCGCAGCGACAACTTTTCTTTGATGTGAGCCTGGTACGATTCGACGGTTTTTATGCTGATGTGCAGTTCTTCCGCGATTTGCCGGGTTCCGTGGCCTTCTCCGATCAGGCGAAACACTTCCAGTTCGCGGTCACTGAGATCGGCAATCGAAGAGTTTCGCAATGTGCCGGAGCCGGTGATGTAATGCTTAAGCATCTTGTTGGCAATGCGGTCGCTCACATAAACTTCGCCACTCAGAATGCGGCGCACCGCGACCAGCACTTTTTCCGTGGCCTCCTGTTTCATGATGTAGCCGTTAGCGCCGGCGCGGAGCGCCCGTTCCGCATAGATCGACTCATCGTGCATGGAGAGGATCAGCACGGGCAAAGTGGGATGAGTCGTGCGAATCGTCTTCAAAAGATCGAGGCCGTCCGGACCATTTAGAGAAATATCAACGATAAGAACATCAGGCCGGGCTGAGGCCAGCACATGCAGAGCCCCCATGGCTTCTTCGGCTTCCCCGCAAACCACAAGATCGGGCTCCCGATTAATCAGCAGCGCCAAACCCTGGCGCACGATGGGATGGTCATCGACCACCAAAATTCTTTTCTTGGCGACCGCCTGGTTCTGCGAAGTCAGGTTCTGCGAAGTATGGGTCTGCGATTTATTACTAGCGCTCATGCTTCACTTCGATCCTTTGTCCCCGACCGGAAACAAACAGGTCACCATGGTCCCGCCGGTTGGGACGCGCTGCACTTCGAGGGCCCCCCCAACCATCCTGGCTCGATAGTTCATCAAGTGAAGTCCCATTCCTTTATTGCCGGGAACAATGCTACCGATCCCGTAGCCGTCATCCTGAATTGTAAGCGCTCCCTGGTGCCGGTCGGCGGCCAGGCGAATGACGATCTGCCTGGCGTGACCATGCTTGATCGCGTTGTTCACCGCCTCCCGGGCAATGTAGTAAAGATGTGTGGCCACAGTGTCGTCATGGATCAGCACCGGGGTAAAGCACTGAAATCGGCAGTTGACCGCGAACAAATCTTCCACCTCACCCGCCCACTGCTGCAAGGCCGACATCAGTCCCTGCGCGTCCGACACAACCGGAAGCAATCCGCGCGCCAACTCCCGCGTCTTGTGGATGGCCTCATTCACCAGATTCACGATCTTTCCGGCGTCGGCAGCCTCCGGCAGATTCTTCTCCATCAGCTTTTGTTCCTGCACCTTGCTCATGAAAGCGATACCGGTCAGATGCTGGCCCAGACCATCATGCAGATCCTGCCCGATGCGGCGTTGCTCGCGGGCGCTGATTTCCAGAATTGTTTTCTCCAAACGTTTGCGTTCCGTGATATCGCGAATCGCGCTCGACACGAGCACACCCTCTTCTGTCTCCAGCGGGCTGAGGCTGATTTCGACAGGAAATTCGTGGCCATCTTTATGCAAGCCGTAGAGTTCTTCTCCGGCTGCTCCCATGGGGCGTACTCGCGGCTCTCCGAAAAAACGCCGGCGGTGCTCGGGATGTTTATGGCGTAGACGTGCCGGAACCAGCATTTCGAGTTGCTTCCCCAGCAACTCTTCCCGTTCATAGCCAAACAGCTTTTCCACCTGGGCGTTGACCAGAACAATCCTGCCTTCTGGATTGACGACGACAACTGCGTCGGGCGCGGCTTCCAGCAGCCCGCGGAACTTGGCTTCCGCCCGTTTCCCGATGTTGCGCTCCTCCTGCAATGCTTCTTCGGTCCGCTTCAAATCGGTGATGTCGAAACCTACTCCGTGAATGAACCAGGGCTCGCCGTCCTCCTTGCGGATCATCTTGGCTTCGCAATGAAACCACAGGACGCGGCCATCGCGCGCGATTACACGGTAGGCCGAACGCAGCGGGTTGCCAGTAAGAAACATTTCCGCCGCTTCGGTGCTCCAGCGCTGCTTGTCTTCGGGATGGATGTGGCTGTACCAGCGGATGGGATCCTCCAGCCATTCTTCCTGGGAAAAACCCAGCGCGGCTTCAATCTGAGGACTGACATAAGCCTCGCCGATCCCGCGATCGAGATAAGCCATGAACACTACTGCGGGAATCTGCTCGACCAGGGCACGGTATCGGGCTTCGACATTCGGAAGCTGCGCGTCTTCATCTTCATCTTTATGTTTACCGTTGTCTTTCGACCATCCCTGGTCGGGTCGTTCCGGCGGATACACGACGCGCCTAGCAGTTGGAGGATTGAGGCGAGGGCTGAAGACTCCGGCCAAGCCCTGCAGAATTTCTTCAGCCGCGGCAGGACTAATCTCCGGCTCGGCAACGGCGGAGGGAAGATCATCCGACGCTCCGTCGTGGGTCGCGTCGTTCTTATTGCCCGGCCACGAAAATGAAACCATTCCTGCCCCACTCTAGCGAGTCCGCTTGCGCCAACTGGGCTCTTTGTTCAGCGACGACTGCGTGAAGCGGCGCAAGGCGTGAATCGCGCGTCCATAAGTTTGCACCGCGGCTGACGACAAAAGAGAACCCGGCGGCTGATTCATAAAAGGCATGAATTTGTCCGGAAAGCCAGGCATCGTGCACCCAATGCAGATGCCGCCAACATTCGGACATCCGCCGATCCCGCCCATCCATCCACGTTTTCCAACATTGCACTGCACCACCGGTCCCCAGCATCCCAGCTTCACGATGCAAAGCGGAGATCCGTATTCATCGGCAAACTGCGCTTGCTCGTAGAAGCCGCCACGGTCACAGCCTTCGTGCACCGTGTTGCCGAAAAGCCAGGTCGGCCGCAGCGCTTCGTCGAGCGGAATCATAGGCGCGCGGCCCGACGCCATGTAAAGCAAATATAAAAGCGTTTCCATGAAATTATCGGGCTGCACCGGACACCCGGGCACGCACACGATCGGAATCTCCGCTTTCGACTTCCACTTCCATCCCAGGTAGTCAGGAAGCCCCATACATCCCGTGGGATTTCCTTCCATGGCATGAATGCCGCCGTAGGTGGCGCATGTTCCCGCTGCCACCACCGCCCACGCCTGCGGTGCGAGACGATCAATCCATTCACAGGTTGTGATCGGCTGCCCGGTCTTCGGGTCTGTGCCCAGGGAAGCCCAGTAACCCTCCTCCTTATTGTGTTCGTTTGGGATCGACCCCTCGACCACCAGAATGAAGTTCTCCATCTTTCCTTCTGCGGCCAGATGAAACGGCTTCATGAAGTCGTCGCCGTTGGCCAGAGCAAGGAAGGGATTGTGCAGGGTTACTTTTGGAATCCAGGGAATTTGTCCGAGAAGGACGTCTTCAATGCTCGGCTGAGTCGCCGCAGTCATTGCGATTGTGTCCCCATCACAGCCGAGGCCGGCGGTAATCCAGAGGACATCGAGGTCGGTAACCGCCTCCTTACTCATAGGGGCGAACGCCATCCGCTGCTCCGTCGACGACATCATAAGCCTTCGGTTGCAGAAGAGAAAGTGCCATTGCCAGCGGCTAGACAGTGACTGGTGCCAGAAGCAATGAGCGGGCTGAGCAGTGGCCGGGTCGTTGCTGATCATTCTACGCGCCTCTCACGGAGCGACGAGCTGGCGTTCGGTCTCAACTTCGAGATCGTCGAATCGACGCCATTTGTAGAATGCTATCGACACGACCCAGCTCAGTGCAAAAAGAGCCACGATGAAATATCCCAGCGTTCCGAAATTGTCATTGAGATTGGCGATTGCTCTCCAGAACCATCCTTCGAGATGAAGGTGCTCGCCCAGCAATCCGAGCGCCTCGATGCCTCCCACGACCAGCGCGACGACGACAGAGACGCAGGTGATCGTGATGTTGTAATAAAGCTTGCGAATGGGTTTCACGAATGCCCATCCGTAGGCGCCTAGCATAAGGATGTTGTCCGTGGTATCGATGAATGACATCCCCGCGGCAAAGAGCACAGGGAAAACCAGGATCGACCGAAACGACAGCCCCTTGGAAGCTTCAGCTGCGGAAATACCCAACAAACCAATCTCGGTTGCCGTATCGAATCCGAGCCCAAACAGAAAGCCCAGCGGATACATATGCCAACTGCGGCTGATCATGCGGAACATCGGACGGAACATACGCGCGAGGATTCCGCGACCGCCGAGAAGCATGTTGAAATCTTCGTCCGCGTAAGGCTCGCCGCGACGGACCCGCACAAAGGTTCGGTAGATTGATCGCAGAACGATTAGGTTTACGATGGCGATCGCGAACAGAAAAAACGCTGAAACTAAAGTGCCGATTATCCCCGCGACGTTCCGGAATGCATCCATTCGATGCTGCAGAGTCAGCGCGGCCCCCGCAATTGCCGCGGAGCCGAGCACGACAACGGTTGAGTGACCCAGCGAGAACATGAAGCCAACTGCAACCGGGCGCTTTCCCTCCTGCATCAGCTTCCGGGTTACGTTGTCGATCGCAGCTATGTGATCCGCATCAACGGCGTGACGCAAGCCAAAGCTGTACGCCAGAAGCGACGTTCCTAAAAGCACCGGGTAACGGTGGAAAGCGACCCCAGCCCACAACCATGCACCGACATTGAACGCGAACAAGATCGCATAGATGGCAACGATTCGGCTGCGGAGGTGATCGGCAGCATCGTTGAACAGGTTGCTCAGTTTTGGTTGTACCGGTGACATCACTTTAGCGACACCATGCCCACTGCTTTCTGCAATGTAATTCCTTCGCGATGCGGAACGCTGTTCAAACCCCTTTACTTACCGAAACTGTAACGTAAACTGAACCGCGCTTGAACCGGTTCGACGGGATGCATAACCCTTGTGAAGGCCGCGTTACCATTCACACTACTCGCAACCTGCGCCTGCCCTGCTAAGGTTGTTGGTGGTGTCGCTGGTAGCCCCAGCCCGGCTGCTGGTGTTATTTGCGAAACATAGGCGTAGTCAACGTCGTGATCTCGGCGGTTGAACAAATTCAAGACTTCGCCCCAAAGGCCCCAGTTCTTGTTGATTTTATAATTGGCTCCCAGGTTGACCAACGCCGTTGAGGGTGAAGTATAAAGTGCGTCGGACGTCAAAGGGCGCGGGCCAAAGTAACGCAGGCGCAAAGTCGCCGAAAAGCCTTTGTAGTCTTTTACCGTGGTGCCCGCTGCAACCACCCACCGAACTGCCTCGGGCACCTCCTTGCCGTTAGCATTTTGCAGAAAAGTGCCGCCCCCGGTTGCAATAAGTCCGAAGCAATTCGAGTTTCTCGCGCAAAGCTGAGGGCGCGTTGGGGTCGAGCTGTAAAACGTCGAATCGTCCGGATCGTTTTGAGTAAAAATGGCGCGGGAGTCCGCAAAGTCAGCGTCAAAAACCAAATGCTGCGTTGGAGTGTAGTAGTTCCCAACTTCTACCCCGTAGCGGTTGCTCGACTGGACCGAGGCACTCGTGCCTCCGGTGTCGCCATCCTGCAGCAGTTCGGAATTACTGTGAAGATACCAGACTTCAACAGTGCTTTGCAGCTGTGGAACGGCCACAGTGCGCACGCCGACTTCGCCGCCTTTGGTTTGGACCAGGAAAGGAATTTTAATAGGGTTCGGCGTGTTGTAGTAAGGATAGTCCGGCGAAACCGGCTCATACTGTTGCGTTGAGCCCCGCACGTCGTTCGTGTGATAACTGGCTCCGCCCTGCACATAGAGCTCTGAATTGGCCCACGGGCCGAAGATTAAACTTGCTTTGGGGCTGGGCAGGAACTTGGTGACCGATTGGTCGGAGTTGGGATTGTAATTGGCAGGGTAGGGATCGTTGGGATAGTCGGGGTTCGTGGGGTTCGTAAAGCTGGTGATCACACCTTTGCCGTCATCGCCGCGCAGCGCCAGGATCGAGCGGAATTTACTTGCCCACTGGATCTTGCTTTCCACCCAGGGACTCCCTATCGTCTCCGTAAATTTATTCAAATCCGTGCCCGCGGGCAAAACCGCGATCTGATCGAGGGAGGAGGGTTCATCTAGATAGTTAGCTGCGTAGTCAGTCTTGCTCGTACGCACGCGATCTTCCGTCCGGAAAAGGCCGTTGTGGATCCAATCGTTGCGGAGTTGCATGCCGAGCGTGGTTTCCGTCCTGCGGCCGAAGAATCGGCCGAAAATTGTATGGCGTAGGTCGAACCCAGCCACCCATCGCCTGTCCTGCTGTTCGAACTGGTCGCCCTTGTAGGGGTCGACCAGGTAGTAGGTGAAATCCGAGAACAGATTCAGATCGTAATAGAACCCGTAGGCCATGAGGGTCGTTTCGGAATTTGCGTCCTTGTGATGCCATTCGCCTTGCAAGCTATAGCGCTGTGATCTGCCGCCGTCAGACGGACTTAGCGAGCCGAAGAAGCCGACGACGGGTATGGCAGTATAGGGGAGTTGATCGCTCGAGTTCCATCTAGCTCCATCGTAAGCGCGGGTCGTGATGCTGAAACCGTCGGCCTCCGTTCCCTGGCTGTAGGTTGCAAGGCCATTGAATTTGTAATAGTTGTCCGAATGCACCCATGGGCCGCCATCGTGATACGCCTCTCCGCCGTATAGCAAGTTGCCCTTGCCGAGCTTTTTTGATACGCCGAAAACGAACCGCCCAAACTGGTACATGCCGCCGTCGACCTGGAAGAAGTTCTGGGGCAGCGTCTTGTAAAACACCACATCGACATTTCCCGCCGAGCCATAGTCGCCGACATCGGCGTAATAAGGACCTTTCTCAGCATCGACCCGCTCCACAAATTCCGGAATGACGGTGTTCATGTCCGAATACCCCTCGCCGTGCGCATGCGACGGCAGGTTAAGCGGCATGCCGTCCAGGAAGATGGCGAAATCTGTTCCGTGGTCGAGATTGAAGCCGCGCAGAAAATATTGGTTGGCCTTGCCGCCGCCGGCGTGTTGGGTGATGATGAGACCGGGAAGTGCCTCCAAAATCTCTCCCGTGCGGAGAACCGGACGATTTTTGAGTTCCTCTGCTCCCACAATTACTTGGCCGGCGGACTCGGCAGTTCCGACGAGGTCATCCTGCCGCCCCCGCACATTGATGGTCGTGCTCAAGAAGCCCACTGCCAAAGAGATGCGCAGCGGGGCCGGCGATTCGGTGGCCCTGACGGTGAGGGGGGCTTCTTTAGTTTCAAAACCGGGTTTAGATACCACGAGTCGATAATCACCCGCCGAGAGTCCAGAAATAAGGAAGAAGCCGTGCGGGTCCGACTGGGTCGTTATTTGTGCAGTGCCTTTCGCGCTTCGAACCTGCACGGTAGCCCCCGCAATCACCGCGCCGGACGCGTCAACCACAGTCCCTGATAGCCGAGGCGGATGAGCCTTGTCACTCGTGGCGACCGGCGTCTTTTCCTGCGCGATCGTTGGAAGAGATGACGAAACGATAAGCATCAGGAACAGCCCTAGAGTTCCGATAGCGGCAACGCCACGTCTCTCGTCGCCATTGCGCTTCCCGGAAATCCTTCGCATAACACGTTACACCATTTCGTGCTACCCAAAGAGATAAAACCGATAACACGACTCTCGATATCGTGCTACACCCTAGCACAAATTTTTGGCCCACATTGCTGGCTATCCTAACTTTTTTGGGCTTTACAGGACTTTCCCTGCATACGCCATAGGGCTTTCCCTGTCGTCGCATCAGCGATGCTGGTGGGGATGGTGTGACAGGGTCTGAGGAGAACTCATAACCAGGCGCCCATGCTGCACGCCTTTCGTACTGATAAGCCGGTCGGCCAGCTTTTGCACGTCCCTCGACTTGCCGCGGAGTACGACCACTTCCAGGCAACTTTCATGGTCAAGATGCGCGTGCAAAGTGGAAATGATTATTTCGTGATTCTCGTGCTGAAGATCGGTAAGCTTCTCCGGCAGCAGACGAGTGTGATGATCATAGATGAGCGTAACCGTGCCCACGACAAAGGCATTTGCAGCAACGATTACAGAGCCGACGAGCCGGTCACGAATGAGATCACGAAACGCTTCGGAGCGGTTCTCGTAGCCCTGGTCAGTGATGAACGAATCAAAGCGGCGCAATAGCCCCGAATCGATTGACACTCCAATGCGGCTCAAGTCTCCCATGAGCACCTTCCTGGCGTCCGAGCAGCAACCGTCAGCGTAGCACAGTCTTCAAATTCTGTAGCACTTCTAGATCGTGTGCAGGCTGCGGACTCGGAACGCGGACACTAATCAAGCCCAAGAAAGAGGACACTTTCGCATGGTATAAATATAGAGGCCTTCTCGTTCATGACCCGCGGCGCTCTGCCGTCAGAAATCTCGTGAATGCGGAAGCACGGGCGCGTAGCTCAATTGGCAGAGCAACTGACTCTTAATCAGTAGGTTGTAGGTTCGATTCCTACCGCGCTCACCATCATTTCAATCACTTGCCGGGGTTGCTGTTTTAGGTGTGCCGTGACTCAATCTGGCTACGCCCGTTTCTCAACCGCTGTGTCGAGATCGAGCCCTGCGCGCACAATCTCTAGCTCTGGATGCTGGTACTGCATGGCAGGCTTGACATCCTTGTGGCCCATCGTTCTCATCGCGGCGGCCAAGTTTCCAGTCCTCTTCAGAATCCGGGTGCCTTAATCATGTCGCACCAGTACAGGACAAGATCATCGGGAAGCCTAGCTTTAACCCTGGCTTCGCGAAATCTCTTTGCCATTGCGGTGAGATGAGCAGACGCGGCGCGTTTCGACGGAAAAACCCATCCTTCACGCCTTCCTCAGTCGATCGTGTGCGGGAAGCACTATTGCGAGAGTGTACGCGCAGCACTTCAGGAACTTGAGCGATACACGCAGGCGCGGATCGGGAATGTCCATGCCCGGAGACGACCGGGAAATTTATTGCCGCCAATGATTTCTCCCAGCAATTGACGATATCGATTCCCGGAAGCGGCGCACCGGGACGCAAGTTGTTTAGAGGTCCAGGAAGGCCCGGATGGAAGTCAGATCGTCACTCGCGCGAACACGAAATCCAAGATGCTTCGTGATGACCTGCATAGCCACATTGTCAGTCAACATTTCGGCGGAGACTCGGCTTAACTTTTCGTCTCGGGCGATCTGGACGACACGACGGAGCAGTTCATTCCCCAAACCAAGTTCCTGATACTGATCCGAAACCAGCACCGCGACTTCTGCTTCATTCCCCGCGTGAAGTTTGTTCATACGCCCGATGGCGATGATCTTTCGCTGTTCGGTTCCGAGGTCAGTGCACTCGGCAACCAGCACCATTTCACGGTCGTAACCACCGAAACAGATGCGCAACAGTCGCTCATGCTCCACCCTCCTGCTCAGGCTGAGAGAGCAGAAGTAGCGCAAATAGACGCTTCGGTCGGAGAGTGTCTCGTGAAACTTCACCATCAGGGGTTCGTCCTCGGGGCGGATCGGGCGGATGGTGACCTGATTGCCATCCTTCATTGTCCAGGGCGCAACATACTGTGACGGATATGGTCGGATGGCGGGCTTGGGCAACTGTTCGAGCGTTACGGTGGGACGGTGCAACACGATTCTGGCGTCGAGGGCCAGCAAGCGCTCCGGTGAAGCCACCAGAGGATTGATGTCAATCTCCGCAATCCACGGTTGTTCGAGCACGAGTTGACTGAAGCGGACTAGCAGATGCTCCAGGGCCGGGATGTCGACCGGCTTGCGCCCCCTGACCCCTTTAAGGGCGGTGAAGATTCGGGTTTGCTCCATCATTCTTTGAGCGAGAGTTGTATTCAGTGGCGGAAGCGCCAGAGCGCGGTCTCGATACACTTCGACCAGCTGGCCCCCGGAGCCGAACAAGATTACCGGCCCAAACTGCGGATCGACGCTGCTACCCAGGATCAATTCATAGCCATCCAGCTTCACCATCGGTTGCACCGTAACGCCTGCGAACTGTTCCGACCCAACTTTCTCCGCCACCGAGGAATTGATGGCGCGATAGGCGGAACGGACCGCCGCTTCATCCTGGAGATCCAGTTTGACTCCACCAACATCCGTCTTATGCGTGATAGCCTCGGAAAAGACCTTTAGGACCACCGGAAAGCCAATTTCTGAGGCCAGCCTTGCCGCCTCGTCTTCGCTGGCCGCGACGCGCGCCTCAACCGTGGGGATGCCGTAAAGCGACAACAACTGCTTCGATTCGAGCTCTGTAAGCAAAGTGCGACCGTGGCTTCTCGCGTTCTGAATGATCTGCTCGACCCGATTGCGGGATGCGCCCTCCAGTTCAGAGCGCTCCGTGAGCGCCGGAGTTTCGTACAGCCCGCGCAGGTTGTAGGTGTAACGCCACATGTAGGTGAAAGCCCTTGCCGCAGTATCGGGATAAGAAAAGGTCGGAATCCCCGCCGAATTCAGGGCCGCTTCGCCGACAGCCACGCTGTTCCCTCCCATCCAGCTGGCGAGTACGGGCTTGCCATATCCTTTGGCGTAAGGCGTCAAACGTTCTGCAATCTGCGCGGGGTCGGTCATGCCTTGCGGGGCGAGGATGACAAGCAAACCGTCACTGTTTGGGTCTCGGGAGACAATTTCAAGGGCGCGAGCATAGCGCTCAGAATCGGCGTCGCCGAGAACATCAATTGGATTGTTATGACTCCAATGGGCGGGAAGAAACTCATCCAGGCGAAGCAGGCTGTTGGAAGAAAGCTCAGCCAGTTCTCCGCCATTGGCCACGAGCGAGTCGGTGGCCAGGACTGCGGGCCCCCCTGCATTAGTCAGGATCGTAAGCCGCGGGCCACGGGGGCGAGGTTGTCTACCGAGCACCTCCGCCATATAGAAAAGGTCCGCGATATTGTGGACCCGCAAAACTCCGCACCTGCGGAAGGCCGCGTCCAAGACTTCATCACTGCCCGTGAGCGCTCCGGTATGTGAGGCTGCAGCGCGTGAGGCCGCTTCCGAGCGGCCAGCCTTGATCACAATGATGGGCTTGGTGAGTGCGACTTCACGAGCTGCAGATAAGAACGACCGCGCATCTCCCACGGATTCCATGTAGAGCAGAATGCTTTTGGTGTGAGGGTCGTCGCCGAAATGGTAAATCAAGTCACCCCACCCAACGTCGAGCATCGATCCGGTCGAAACGATGGCGCTGAAACTTACTTCTTCGCGGTGGCTCCAATCGAGGATTGCCGTCAGCAGCGCTCCGCTCTGACTCAGGAACGCGACGTTGCCGGCCTTTGGCGCGTCTTTAGCGAAGGTGGCATTCAATCCGATCGCCGGGTTCATGATGCCCAGGCAGTTCGGTCCAATCAAGCGCATGGGCGAAGAGCCGCGGCGCAGTTGCTCTTGAATCTGCTGTTCGAGAGCAATGCCTTGCACACCACGTTCCTTGAATCCGGCGGAAATCACGACCGCGGATTTGACGCCGGCGTCCACGCACTCTCCAATGAGTTGGGGGACCGTTGCTGCGGGAGTGGCGACTAGAGCTAAGTCGACGGGGTGGGGTATGTTGCGAATGCTCTTGTACGCTTTCAGACCGAGCACTTCTTCATGCTTGGTGTTGACGGCATACACTTTGCCTTGAAAGCCATGCAGCAGATTCTCCAGAACGGTTCGGCCTACCGTACCCGGACGATCGGTCGCACCGATAACAGCCACCGAGTCGGGAGAGAACATCGCGTCCAGGCCGCACTTCTGTGGTGTTGTCCGTTTCTTTTCGTTCGGCGCCTGTTCCACGAGATCAGCCTCAGTCAAACCCACGAGATCTCCTCGCCCTCGAGTCCCGCGGCGTAAACCGCCAGTCGTAGACCGCCAGTCAAGGATAGACCATCGGCGAATATTTGGATTCGCTTCGGGGCCCGAGAGCTTCAGGTGCCATCCTTCAGTTCAACCGCGAATTGTAAGCACGGGACACGGAGCGTGCGCCACAATATGCTGTGCTGTGGTGTGAGCCAGGTGAGTACTCTCACCGCCATGCGTTGGTCGCACGCCGAGAACAATCAAGTCAGAGGCGCGCTCGTCGGCGATTTCCAGAATCCGTTCGGCCGGTGAAGTGAACTGGCTGAACCGGACCAGGCATTCCACATGACACCATGACTCAGCGTCAGTTGGCGCTAGTTCCCTGAGGCGGCGTACCAGCGACGCCGTAAGTCCCTCCGGATCCGAGATGCTTGCGGAGGGTCGCTCGACGACGTGCAGCAATGCCAGTTGTGATTGGTCTTCCTCAGCTAGAGAAACGGCATAGGGTAAGGCAGCCAAAGATTCCTTGCTAAAATCTGTCGCGAACAAAATCCGCTTAAATTGACTTTGGCCGTTATTCATAACGGGTACGTTTGGTCCCACAATCAAAACAGGACAGGCAGCCTGCCGGAATATCTTCTCCGCGACCGAGCCCATCAGCAACTTGCGCGCAGCCGTACGCCCATGAGTGCCAACGACAATCAGATCGACTTCATGTTCGTCGATAAGTCGAGAGAGCACCTTCCAGACGTCTCCTACACCGAATAGGACCTCGTGCGGTACTCCCTGAAGCTGTACCTCGAGACGCGCTGCCGCTTCTTGCTGCAAACGTTCCTCCTGTTGAATGTGAGCCGGCCAGCTTTCCGGCGAAGAAAAGAGGTAATCCTCCGAAGGCACAACGTGGGCACCGAATAACTTCGCTCCGTACTGATGGGCGATCGCCAGCGCGTAAGGTAGTGCCGCGTTGGAATAAGGAGAAAAGTCGGTGGCAAACAATATGTTCTTAATTCCGATCCGCTTGCCGGCTTCCAGGGTTGTCATAAAGCACCTCCACAAGTCGATTGAAAAGATCCGAGCATTCAAAGTCACAACGAACGGCATCAGGAAACTCAACCGGAAAGTTGGAAGACCACCGTGATCGTGGTTTCCACTTCCACGGGTTCCCCGTTGAGTAGGAATGGACGATAGCGCCACTGCTTGACGGCTTGTATCGCAGCCGGCACCAGCATGGGATGTCCACTTACCAGCACAAGGTTCTGAATCTCGCCTGTCTTGGAAATGATTGCGCTGAGGACTACGTCGCCCTGAATGCGCGCCGATCGTGCAAGGGTCGGATATGCAGGTTCAATCTTCTGAATTAAACGACCTTCCGTCACTCCCTGAGAAATTCGAAGGCGTTTTGGCATCACCGGAGCTGCCAGTTTCGGCACCGACGAAAGAGCCGAGGTGGAACTGATAATCCCACCGATCACGCCCCCGAGTTGGCCGCCAGGAATTCCACCGGGAACTCCGCCGATGACTCCTCCAGAAGACAGGGCGGGCGGCGCCTCGTCCTCTCGAATCATCTGCACCTTCTGCGGAATCCTGCTGGGAGTGCGCAGCTGGCCATTCATGAGATCACTTTCTATGCGCTGCACGGTTCTGGCAGCAGCAGCGGACGCAGCCGGTGGTGGTGGCGGCGGAGGCGGAGGCGCGATTAGAAACGAGAGCAATTGCTGCCTGGGCAGAGTTTCCGTATACATCAACGGCACGAGCAGCAATCCACCCACGAGCAAGGATTGAAAGAGAATCGACAATACGGTTGCCAGGGTTCGGCGGCCACGCTGAAGGCTATTGGATTCCAGCAGAACATCTGCAAATAGGAGACCCTCCCGCGCTGGTGTCGAGGAAAGCGACACTCGAGGCGGACGCCCTACCTCGACTGGCTTTTGAACTTCCGGTTCTCTGACTTCGGTTGCGGTGCTCATGGAAACCTCCATCCGCACAGTTTCCATCGCTCCTGTACGAAATCGATTGTGCTCTGAGATGGGCTCCGAGACCATGCTTCAAGTCACGGTTCTTGGTGATATTGATCACATGTGCTGAATTCCACGACTGCGCGTCAAGACACTGCCCGATCGTGATCCTCATCACATGTCGCAGTGAGCGAGAGCATCGCGCCGTCTTTGCACGGGGAGCAAACTCTTCGGAGGAGTTTCCTTACTGGCGTGAAGGGGAAGACAGCTCCAGATCAGCCGGCGTGGAATCGGGAGGCAGAAATGGCAACCATGGCATCACAATTACTGGAGCGCGAATCGAGATCCACGGGTACGATGCGGGCGCTCGTATTTCACGGACCAAACCAAATTGCGATCGAAAGTGTGCCAGTTCCAAGAGCAGGTGTCGGAGAAGCCGTAATTCGGGTGACACTGACAACGATTTGCGGAACCGACATTCACATTGTGAAGGGGGAATACAAAGTACGGCCCGGCCTTGTGATTGGACACGAGCCGGTCGGCGTGATCCACGAACTGGGCGAGGGGGTTATTGGCTACAAAGTCGGCAACCGCGTGCTGGTTGGCGCCATTACACCATGTGGCCAGTGTGGCAGCTGCCTGAGCGGCCAGTGGTCACAGTGCGGCGGCCCGATTGGCGGCTGGAAATTCGGCAACACCATTCACGGCGCACAGGCGGAATATCTACTCGTGCCAAACGCGCAAGCCAACCTGGCAAAGATTCCGAATGCGCTGAAAGACGAACAGGTGGTTCTTTTGGCTGACATTGCCTCGACGGGCATTTCCGCAGCTGAAAGCGCCGAGTTGAAGATCGGCGACACGGCTGCAGTCTTCGCTCAGGGACCGATCGGGCTCTGTGCGACGGCGGGAGCGCGGCTTAAAGGAGCGAGCTTCATTATCGGAGTCGAGTCCGACCCTGCAAGAGCAGCGATGGCGAAGCGAATGGGTGCCGACGTCGTGCTCAATTTCAAAGAGTGCGATGCGGTGTCAGAAATTCTTCGTCTCACCGGTGGCCGGGGCGTCGACGTGGCGATTGAGGCCTTGGGCACACGGGACACATTTGAAAGTGCGCTTCGGGTTCTTCGGCCCGGAGGCACCCTCAGCAGCCTTGGCGTATATTCGGGAAAGTTGTCTCTACCTCTTGACCCGTTTGCTGCAGGTCTTGGCGATCACAAAATCGTCACGACACTTTGCCCGGGGGGAAAAGAACGTATGCGACGGCTGATGGAGATGGTGCTTCACGGACGGCTGGATCTGACTCCGCTGCTGACGCATCGCTTTAGGCTCGATCAGATAATCGATGCCTACCGGCTCTTTGCCGAGCATCGCGACGGTGTTCTGAAGGTTGCTATCGAACCGTAGGCAGATTTGCGGCTCATAAAACGTCCGCGCGGCGATTGGACTTCATCGCCGCGCGGTTGCCATTGCCGCCTTTCAGGCAAGTTCCGTTAACACACCCCGTCCTTAGTCGCGGACTGTCAAGACGGGACATTCGGCATGGCATAGAACTTCATGTGTGATCGCCCACGGTATGTGCGCAGCCATTCGTGGGGAGGGCGTTCGGTTCGCTCCCATAACAATCAAGTCGATTCTGTGTGTAGCTGCTGCATCCAAGATCCCTTCCGGCAAGAAATCCGTTCCGGCCACATATTCTGGCTCCGCCACCAGATTCGTGTTGTTTGGAACCAGTTCCTTCAGTCTTCTCACACTGTCGTCTCGCGTCGTTCGTTGCCACTCTGTAAATAGTTCAGCAGCGTAACCAGACGGGCCGTAGGCGGCGGGGCCAAGATCAGCTACCGGCATTGGCGGCACCATGTGCAGAAGTACGAGCTTTGCCTGGTAGTCTTCCGCCAGTGATAGAGCATAGGGAAAAGCCTTGGCGGAAGCTGGTCCGAAATCGGTAGCGAATAGGATCCGCCTCAACTTGGGCGCGCCCGACTCTCCAGCAGGGACATGCGGACCAATTGTGAGCACCGGGCAGGGAGCGAGGCGCAGAACTTCTTCCGCCACCGATCCCAGTGCGAGCTTCTTGAGGCCGCCCCGTCCGCGAGTTCCAAGTACCAGCAGATCGACATTCTCACGTTCAATCACCGATGCAAGGACATCCCATACTGGACCTTGTTCGAGCAGCAAATGATAGTTGAGATCCTTCATTTGTACCGTCTCGCCGAGGCGTTTCATTTGCTCTTCCGCTTCAAGTCGACGACGATTTAGTTCTCGCGGCAACGGTTCTAGAGGGATCTGGTCCCGCGCTGCCGGCGGAAGTGCGTGTAGGACGGAAAGCCTGGAACCGTATCGCCGCGCAATCGCAACGGAGTACATGAGCGCTCGCCGTGACGCATCCGAGAAATCTGTGGCAATTAGGACCTGTTTAAATCCAACACTCTGCTTCTGATCGTGCATCTGTGCAATCGCTGACATAAGCCCTCCTGCGTGGGTCAAGCTGAATCCCACGGTCTCGCTGGGATCGTCCTCTTTTCGAGGGTCGATCGTTGGGGCAGGGGAACGACCACGACTCCGCTCTCACAGGAGACGACGGTCATCTTTGTTGAACATTCTGCACAAAGCCAGAAACGTTCGAAAGCGGGTTCATTCTCTGGCGCGGCCAAACCGACTGCGACATGGAAGAGCCTGCCTTCATGGAGGTAACGAAATGTAGCCGAGCATGCGGGGTTCGCGCAGTTTGACACCATATCCGCCTCCAGCTACTCGCCTACTTCCAGTCGAGAGCTACCAGATCGGCGTGCCGTCCTTATCGCGGAAAGTGAAGGTTGCATCGCCGCGGGTGACCTCGCGCGCGAAAATAGTTTCCACACCTTCAAACTGCACCTTCGTACCAACCACTGTGACCACATCGCCTTTGTTGAACACAAGGTCGTAGCTTTTCACAAACTTGGTAGTTGCGAGATGGACCTCGATCGTCTTGCTGGGCGACAACCTCAAGATCAGGTGTGAGCCCATACCGCCGCTCACCGGGCACTGACGGTCCCTTACTTCTTCCACGGTACCTTTGAACGTGGCTTCTGCCGCGGGATCATACTTTGGAACTGCAACGCCCGATTCCGGCTTCTGCGCTGCAACTGCCGGCGCGATTGTCAGGACCAGCGCAACAGTTGTGAGAATCAGAGTGAGAATGCGCAAGGTTTTCATGAGCCATCTCCTGCTAAACATCGAGACCCCGAACTTCAGATTCAAGTGTGTCCCTCTTGCCTCCAAAATGCCGTGATGCAAATCACCGGACGCTGTGAGCACGCGCGAGGGATTTCCCAACCCACGGGGTCACGTTTTGGGGTGATGCGGGTCACTGAAGCCGGCGCTTGCAACGTCGAGACTCTCAACAGGATTGCTGAGTTCTCTTACGAAGCTCCTAAAGAGTTTTCATTCAAAGAGAGGAAACGAAATCATGAAGACTACAAAGCTGGTGATGCTGGTAATGACCATCGCGCTAGCCCTGTTCATCCTGATCCCCAATCTGTCATGGGCTGTCGACGACGGGGCCACTATCTACAAAACAAAATGTGCTGTCTGCCATGGGGCGGATGCAACCGGGAAGCCCGCCGCCAAGATTCCGAGTCTGGTTTCGGACGAGGTAAAGAAGACGTCGGATGACGACCTGGCCAAAGCTGTCACGGAGAAGCCGAAGCACCCGGGAACGGTGAAGAGCATGGCTCCTGACCAGGTGAAGATGGTTGTGGCGTACGTTCGCGGCCTGCAGAAGTAGGCGCTTATTTCGAAGGAGAAATCTTGGATTAAGAAGGGAAAATGTTATGTCCATGAAGAAACTGACGTCGGCGTTGGCAGTTCTGATCCTATTCACCTATGCAGGTGCTGCGCAGGACCAAGGTCAGGATCAAACGAAGACAACCATCCGGCATGTTACGGTCAAACAAACGTCGGCTGCATACGGTAAGGAAATGTACACATCCTACTGCGCCGTTTGCCATGGAACCGACGGAAAAGGCGGAGGGCCTGCCGCGAGCGCGCTGAAGATTCCACCCGCCGACCTTACGATGCTGAGCAAGAACAACGGAGGTAAGTTTCCCTCTCTGAAAGTCAGCTCTATCATCCGGGGCACGTCCGATCTTCCCGCGCACGGATCCAAGGAAATGCCGGTTTGGGGACCGTTGTTTCGCAGCATCAGCGGAGGGCACGAGAGTGAGGTCCAGCAACGCGTGGCCAACCTTACCCAATACGTCGAGTCTCTGCAAGCGAAATAGAATCATCTGACGAGCATCTGCGGACTGGGCACAAGCGCCAGCTTGTGCCCGTCGCTCGTCTACTGCAGAACGTGATTATCGCGGGAGTCTCGCAAAGATGAGGTGACCGGTTCTGCTGTGGATGCTCGAGAAGTTTCAGGTTCCGCTAAGAATTCTCCACGCTTCTTGGCCAGTGAGCCTTACATGCTTAATACTCTTGACGGCTCTCATGTACTGAGCGCGCTCGAAGGCTGAAGGATTGGGACAGCGAATCTGACTCATGCTGCCCTTCATCTGCTGGACTGATTCGTATTCGTGTTCTTCCATCCATTCCCGCACGCCATCCTCGATCTTTTCAAGATGGCCGATGCCGTTGCGTAGGAGTGTCGAGCAGAGCATGGTGACGTCGGCGCCGACCATTAGCAGCTTTACGACGTCTTCGGGGCCATGCACGCCGCTCGTCGCAGCCAGACTGGCTCGAATGCGACCATAAAGGATACCGATCCAAGTCAGCGGAAGCCGCAGCGCCTGTGGAGTGCTCAGCAACACGTTCGGTTGGATTTCCAGCTCGTCTAGGTTGATATCTGGTTGATAGAAGCGATTAAAGAGAACCAGCCCATCTGCACCTGCTTCGTCGAGGCGCTTTGCCATATTGGCCATGTTGCTGAAAAAGGGGCTGAGCTTGAGCGCGACAGGGATTGTCACCACCGACTTTACGGCCCTGAGAATGCCCAGGTATTGTTCTTCGACCGCGGTGGATGTGAGCGCGGGGTCGGTTGGGATCGAGTAGATGTTACATTCAAGCGCGTCTGCACCCGCCTGCTCGATGAGTTTTGCATACTGCGTCCAGCCGCCGACGGTGGCGCCGTTGAGGCTGGCAATGATGGGCACCGACACCGCCTTCTTGGCACGTAAGATGTGATTTAGATATGCCTCAGGGCCCATCCGAAATTCGTCGGGCTGGGGGAAGAAACTTGCGGCCTCAGCAAAACTGTTTGTCCCTTCGGCTAGATGGTGTTCGAGCTCAAAGCTTTCCCGCCGCAACTGCTCCTCGAACAGCGAATACAACACCACCGCAGACGTGCCCGCATCTTCGAGGCGGTGGATGCCGTCGACGTCCTGGGATAACGGCGATGCTGAAGCTACCAAAGGTGTACGAAGCTGCAAGCCCATGTAAGTTGTGCTGAGGTCGATCATAGTTTCTCCTGCGTGTTCGTTCCGTTTCTCTCGGTTTACTTAGTTCTTATCGGCTCTCCATTAAACTTCCGCTGTGCCAGATATTCGTAGAGGTGAAAGCGCGTCACGGCATCCTGCTGGGCTTCAGCCCAAAGGTGCTGGGCGTCTTCCGGCCTGCTCTTCGTGAGCATCTTGAAGCGCGTTTCCATCTGCATGAAATCCGCGACTTTGCGCGTTGGTGTTCGAGAATCGAGGGTCAGTGGGTTTTCGCCTTGGGCTGTGCGTTCGGGGTTGTAGCGATAGAGCAGCCACTGTCCGGAGTCGACTGCCGCTTTCTGATTCGACATTGCGGTCGTCATGTTGATGCCGTGAGCGATGCAGTGTGAGTAGGCAATGATGAGACTCGGCCCGTTATAGGCCTCGGCTTCCAGGAAAGCCTTCAGCGTGTGTTCGTCCTTCGCGCCCATGGCAACGCTTGCTATATAGATGTTGCCGTAAGTCATGGCCATCAGTCCCAGATCTTTCTTGGGGCCGGGCTTGCCGCCGGCGGCGAACTTTGCCACTGCGGCGCGCGGCGTGGATTTGGAAGCCTGGCCTCCGGTGTTTGAGTAGACCTCGGTATCGAGCACCAGGACGTTGACGTTGCGCCCGCTGGCTAACACGTGATCGAGGCCGCCATAGCCGATGTCATAAGCCCAGCCGTCTCCGCCAACAATCCAGATACTTTTCTTGACCAGCAGGTCGGCTAGGGAAAGAAGTTGCCTGGCGTCGGCAGAATCGACGCCGTGCAATTTTTCTTTTAGCAGGTCAACGCGCTGACGCTGTTCATAGATATCCGCTTCGTCTTTCTGCTGAGAAGTGAGAAGCGCGGTCGCGAGTTCTTCACCAATTGTTCCCGCCACGCGCCGGACCAGTTCATGAGCGAACTCGGTCTGCTTATCGATAGAGAGACGGAAGCCCAGTCCGAACTCGGCGTTGTCTTCGAAGAGAGAGTTGGACCATGCGGGACCGCGGCCGGCTGCATTCTTGGTCCAGGGCGTAGTCGGCAGGTTGCCGCCGTAAATCGACGAGCATCCCGTGGCGTTGGCGATGATGGCGCGGTCGCCGAACAACTGCGACATCAGCTTGAGATATGGGGTTTCCCCGCAACCAGCGCAGGCGCCGGAGAACTCAAACAGGGGTTCCTGGATTTGCTGCTGGCGGATGTTCGTGACTTTAATATTGCGACGGTCGAGTTCGGGAATCTTGAGAAAGAAATTCCAGTTTTCACGCTCGGGCAGGCGCAACGGAGGCTGCGGCACCATGTTGATCGCTTTGAGCCGGGTTTCGGCCTTGTTCTTGACGGGGCAAACTTCCACGCAGATGCCGCATCCGGTGCAATCTTCCGGCGCTACTTGGATCGTGTAATTGAGGCCTTGCCATTCCCGGTCTCGAGTCTCAGTCGACTTGAATGTCGGTGGTGCGCCTTGCAATTCTTTCGAGTCGTAAACCTTGATCCGGATCACCGAATGTGGGCAAACCATGGCGCACTTCCCGCACTGAATGCAAATCTTCTGGTCCCAGGCGGGGATTTCGAGCGCTAAGTTGCGCTTTTCCCATTTCGCGGTTCCAGTGGGAAAAGTTCCGTCTACTGGAAATGCGCTTACCGGCAATTCGTCGCCTCTTCCGGCATACATCATGCCGAGGACATCGCGCTCGAACTCGGGTGCTGAAGGGGAGAACGGAGGCGGCATCTCGATGGCGCTGGTGAGTTCCGTCGAGACTTTCACTTCGAACAAGTGCGCCAAAGTCTCGTCCACCGCTTTCATGTTCCGTTGGACGATTTCTTCACCTTTCTTGCCGTAAGTGTCGCGAATCGATTTGCGGATCGCCTCAATTGCCTGGTCGGGCGGCAAGACTTTGGAAATGGCGAAGAAGCACACCTGCAAAATCGTATTCATGCGGCTGCCCATGCCGGTGTCGCGGGCCACTTGATAGGCGTCGATTACATAAAACTTCGCCCGCTTTGAAATGATTTGCTCCTGCACCACGCGTGGAAGATGGCCCCACACTTCGTCCGCGCTGAATGGACTGTTGAGCAAGAATGTACCGGCGGGAACCAGGGCGCTGAGCATGTCGTAGCGCTCGAGGAAAATCCACTGATGACATGCGACGAAATTGGCGCTGGAGATCAGATAGCTCGACCGAATGGGCTGCGGCCCAAAACGAAGGTGAGAAATCGTGACTGCACCGGACTTCTTCGAATCGTAAACGAAATAACCCTGGGCGTAGTTGCCGGTGTTCTCTCCGATAATCTTGATCGAATTTTTGTTAGCGCCAACCGTGCCGTCCGCACCCAAACCGTAAAACATTGCCCGGACAACATTATCCGGCTCGGTTGAGAACTCGGGGTTGTATGACAAACTGGTGTGGCCAACGTCATCCTGGATTCCGATGGTGAAGTGATTTTTTATCTGGTGATCGGGTTGATCCCCTTTCAAATTGTCGTAGACCGCTTTCACCATGGAGGGAGTGAATTCCTTCGAAGAGAGACCATAGCGTCCACCGACGACCGAGGGCGGTGTTTGCCGAAGGTTGTACCCGACTTTCACTCCTTCATGAAGCGCGTTCACGACGTCGAGATAGAGCGGCTCGCCAATCGCGCCTGATTCTTTAGTGCGATCGAGGACGGCGATTTTTTGCACGCTGGAAGGCAAGGCTTCGAGGAACGCCCGCACCGGGAAGGGACGATACAAGCGGACTTTCAGCAGTCCAAGCTTTTCACCTTGGGCATTGAGGTGCTCGATAGTTTCGTGAGCGACCTCGGCGCCTGAGCCCATGATCACGATCACGCGATCGGCATCCAGCGCTCCCACGTAGTCAACTAAGTGATACGAGCGTCCTACGACATTCGCGAACTTGTTCATGACGCTCTGGACCGTTTGTGGGCAAGCGTCGTAGTAGGAGTTTGCTCGTTCGCGCATCTGGAAGAACACATCGGGATTCTGGGCCGTACCGCGCAACAATGGATGATCGGGGGACAACGCACGTTGGCGATGCTCGAAGATGCGATCCATGTTGATGAGTGCGCGCATATCGTCTTCTGCGAGCATTTCGATCTTGTTCACCTCATGCGAGGTGCGGAAGCCGTCGAAGAAGTGCAAAAAAGGGATGCGCGACTCAAGTGCAGCAGCGTGAGCAATGAGAGCCATGTCCATGGCCTCTTGCACGGAGTTGGAACACAGCATGGCGAAGCCGGTAGTGCGACAGGACATAACATCTGAATGGTCGCCGAAGATCGAAAGAGCGTGAGTGGCTAAGGTGCGCGCCGATACATGGAACGCTGTGGGCGTCAGCTCTCCGGCAATCTTATTCATGTTCGGGATCATGAGCAGGAGGCCCTGGGAGGCGGTGAACGTTGTCGCCAGCGAGCCTGTCTGCAGCGCGCCGTGGACAGCCCCGGCAGCGCCGCCTTCGCTGTGCATCTCGATTACATGGGGCACCGTGCCCCAGACGTTCTCGATTCCTTGGGACGCCCACTCGTCGGCCCATTCGCCCATGGCGGAAGAAGGCGTGATCGGATAGATGGCAATTACCTCGTTAACCCGGTAGGCGACGTATGCGACCGCCTCGTTTGCATCCATGGTCTTGAACTTGCGCTGCATGGGCCGCCTTTATGTGCGAATGATGTGCTCCACACTCCTGATCCTTACCCGTGGATAAGCATGGACCATGCGAAGCCTTAACGCAGCAAGACAAGTCACAGGAGCATGTGATCCAGATCACAAAGCGCGGTTGTGAGGTAGATCACAATCGCGTGTGCCTTGCAGCACAGCCAATCGCTTCGTGCTGGCGGACACTGGCCTTAAGGTTTAGGAGGCTGATGCATGCTCTCGCCCTATGGAATGGAGATTGTGGAAAGCTGCATTACCTGCAAGCTGCGCGCGGATCGTATCTTTTGCAATCTGCCGGCTACCGCGCTGCAAAACTTTGAAAACATCAAGTTCGCCACCGCGTATCCCCCAGGAGCGGTGCTGTTCGTAGAAGGGCAGCTGCCACGCGGTATTTTTGTGCTCTGCAAAGGCAGCGTAAAGCTTTCCATTAACTCTCCCGGCGGAAAGACGATGATCGTAAAGCTGGCCGAACCTGGAGAAGTGTTGGGGTTGAGCGCGACTATCTCCGGCAAACCTTACGAAGTGACGGCGGAGACGATCGATCCCTGCCAAGTCAATTTCGTCAAGCGTGATGACTTTCTCAGGTTCCTTAAGGAGGATGTAGAGGTGTGCTTCAAAGTGGCGGAGCAGTTGAGCGAAAAGTATCACAATGCCTGTAAGGAAGTGCGGTCGCTGGGACTGTCCCATTCGGCTGCCGAGAAACTGGCGGCGTTGCTACTGGAATGGAGCGCCAAGAATGGGGAAGCCGCTAAACCCGAGCCCCGGTTGAAGATTAGACTCACCCACGAGGAAATCGCGCAGATGATTGGGACTTCGCGAGAGACGGTTACACGGCTGTTCGCGGAGCTGAAGAAGCATCAGATCGTGCAAACCAAAGGCTCAACTTTGGTCATTCGCGATACTGCAGCGCTGCGCGACATCGCACATAACAACTAGCCGCACCTCCCGCACCAGTTGCCTGCGATGCTCCGACGAAAACGCTGACTTTCTTCGAAATGCCACAAATCTAGAAGACTTATGGAACGTGACCGGGATCACAATTCCGGGTGATGAGAGTCACCGCAGAGAGATTCGTCCTCTTTTATCGTTACCCCGTGGGTGGGCGCCGCGCCCCTTTCATGCGGGAGAAAAAAAGCACATGACTATCAACGGCAATGAGCAAGGTTCAAATCATGGAATCCAAAACAAGCCGAGGCTGGTTTTTTGGGAGTTGACCAAAGGGTGCAATCTGCGCTGCATTCATTGCCGGGCCAGCGCTACGGAACTGAGTTCTTCCTCCGATCTCTCCACCCAGGCCGCCCGCGATATTATCGACCAGGTTGCCGAGGTTTCGTCTCCCATCCTGGTGCTCAGCGGTGGTGAACCGCTGTTCCGGTCAGACATTTTCCAGTTGGCGCGTTATGGCACGGACAAGGGCCTGCGCGTAGCGCTGGCCACAAATGGCACTCTGGTTACGAAGCAAGTCGCGAAGAAGATCGTCGACAGCGGGATAAAGCGGGTTGCCATCAGTCTCGATGGTTCTGATGCGCCGACTCACGATACGTTCCGCGGGATTCCCGGTGCATTCGACGCCGCGATTACCGGTTTCCGCAATCTCAAAGACTTAGGAATGTCAGTGCAGATCAACACGACGATCGCACGGCACAATGCCCATCAGCTTCCAATGGTGCTTGAACTGGCGAAGTCGATCGGAGCCGATGCGCTGCACACGTTCTTGCTGGTGCCGGTGGGTTGCGGCGTGGATATTGCTGCTGAGCAGATGGTGCCCCCGGAAGAGTACGAGCGGATGCTGAACTGGTTCTACGATCGCTCCATGGACGGTGGGATCGAGCTCAAGGCGACCTGCGCGCCCCACTACTTCCGCGTGGTGCGGCAACGGCGCGCGGCGGAACATCGTTCCGCGGCCGCGGCCGCACAGGCTGCGGAGCCCGTCCAAGTACCTGTCAGGGAACCAGCGCAACATTCACCTATCGGTCCGACCGATATGACGATGCCCGGCTCAACCGGCATCGAATTAAAGCCTCATGGCATCGGAAAAGCAGTGGGACACCCCGGACCTCATCCTTCCGACATGAACGCCATGACCAAGGGCTGCCTGGCCGGAACTGCCGTATGTTTTATCTCGAATCAAGGTGAAGTCTATCCCTGTGGATATTTACCAGCTCTGGCCGGGGATCTGAAAAAGCAGTCGTTCGCCGATATCTGGGAAAACTCGGTTGTGTTCAATCAGCTGCGCGACGTCAACAATCTGAAAGGGAAGTGCGGCTGCTGCGAGTTCCGCAATGTCTGCATGGG
>JBAWCJ010000346.1:0-3206 GCA_049590215.1 Candidatus Sulfotelmatobacter sp.
GAGTACCTTACAGCGTTGGCGACGGAGTGCTTTGAGGATGCGTCAGCATTAGATGCCGCCGAAGGCAGGGGCCCCGCTCAAGCTTGTTAAACGACGACGCTGCCGAAGTCTGTTCAAGCCAAACGAGAATGTGCGATCTCAGTACGATTTCGCTCTCGCGCAAGCGCATTGAAAAACGCCCTTAGCGCTCCGTCCCCGGGCGTCGAGCAGCAATCTCCGAATTGAAGCCGGAGCCCTGCAGCTTGACGCCCATCGGCTTTGAACGTCGCTGGATTCTCCAACTCCAATTGGGTGGATACTCTCTCTGACTAACCACTACGTAGTAATCGGCCAAAGTCCATAAGCCTCCAAGCCTTCTCAACTCGCCCGTGCGAATTTTAATTGGGACGGTTCAACTTGTAAATATGGACAAAGGGCTTGGAATTAGGACAGCACCACTGCTCCAATAGGAAAATTAGGCGAACTTGGGGCATTCGGTACCGATTGGTGAGGTCTGCCCTTTGTCGCTAACGCCAGATTTAGGTCGAAAATGACCGTCGGTACTCGCCACCGCAGATGAGGTGATCGAATAGCCTGCGGACTTCCAAAAATGGCCTACCGCTGTGTTTAGAGCGATGCAGCGATATGGCAGCAATTAGGAGCTAAACGGAAGGTCCCTTAGCGGCCGGCTCCCGGTCACATCGCTACGATCAGGCCGCGGCTGCGGCATGGGTCCTTAAGGCCTGTCAATCCGTCAAAAAAGACTGAGGATGTGCACGCGCTATCCGTATGAGCGCGACAGATTGTCGGAACTGGAGCGCCTAAGGCCTTAACGTGGTATCGTTGCGCTGTGATCGGACGGTTCCATGGACAGGGCGACCTTGGAACAACAACTGGCGGAAGCCGAGCAGCATGTTCTCCTCGGCATGGAGCATATCGTTACGCAGCGGCGGATTATTTTCGAGCTTGGAAGCGAGCGACGCGATACAGCAACGGCTCTCGAACTCCTAAAGCGGTTTGAAGAAATGCAAAAGCTACTCATTGCCGACCGGGACCGGCTACGCAAAGAACTTGCCATTGAGTGACCTGATATTCCCGATGCTGCCCTTTCTTCGTACCGGACTCGAATAACACGCCAGCCCCATGTCGGGAATGGTCGCACGTCTCAATCCTCGTCCTGGCCACACCTTGCCGGTCTTCAGATTGACCAGATGACCGCGCGTGCTGGCGGTGCAGGTCACGGGCACGAATATATCGTCATCCTCGGGATCGACGGTCGCATGTCTTCCACGGGTCGAAACCGATGTCGGCGTCACGTCCGATTATCTCCCCATCGCCGACATGAGACGAGGCACAGTCAACCGTCGAAACGGGTCGATACTGTTGAAAAAGCAGGTTGTCCGCTTGGCGTCGTGCCGTTGGGTTGTTTTGAAGCGGCGCTATTGGGGTAACTTCGACGCGGACGCTACTGAGACGATCGTGAGCGATCTCAGGCAAGAGCTAGGCGCCGCTGATCGGGTAGTGACTGGAAGATTCGGAGCGCCAAGGTCTTGAGGTTCTGCACGGTAGCGGCAAGAAGGAACTCGTCGCGTGCGCCGGAAAGACCGCGCAGCCGCATGCGCTCGAAGCGGTGGTGAACCTTCAAGTGGGCAAAACGCATCTCGACGCGTTTGCGCTGGTCGCGCGACTTGAGGAACGCCTTTGTGCGCATCAGTCGGCGTGTCACGTCGCGGGCATATTCATGAACATCGCGGGGAACTTCTCGTGACGGCGCTTTGGGACAGCACTGCATCTTGAGCGGGCAGACTTCGCAGTCGAACTTGGAAGCGCGATAGCGAAGTTTGTAGCCTTCGTGCACGGTGCCGGAGGTGTGCAGCACCTTGCCATTTGGACAAATGTAAACGCCGCGCCGCCGATCCCAGCGAAAGTCGCTGCGCGATAACGTGCCGTCGTCGCGCTCGCTGGCATCGCGGACCGGGATGTGCGGCACAATCCTGCGGCTAACCAGCCAGTCCAGGAAGCGGCTTGTCCCATAAGCGGTATCGGCCGCAAGCCGTTTCGGCTTGAGACCGAAGCGCCGCTCGGTGCGATCGAGCATGGTCTTTGTCGAGGCAACCTCGTCATAGGTGCGCGCCGGAGTGGGCTCAACGTCGACAATAATCGCATGCGCGATGTCGATGAGATAATTGAGCCCGTAGCCGAACTGCACCCGCTTGTTGGCCTTGGCCGTCCAGGCCGAGCAGGGATCGCTCGGCGAGATCAACTTCGGCGGCTTGCGGTTGGCGTCCGGATCTTCGTCATCGAGCCCGGCAAGGAACTCAGTGGCGGCTCGGCTCTGCCGCTCTGGCGCCGACCAGTCGATCTCATCGGGCGGCTTGCCGTGATAGCGGCTGGCATTGGCTTCAATGACACTGGCATCCACCGCAAAGCCTTCACCCTTGACCAGGCCGGCATCCATGCACGCACGTACCACAGCCTCGAAGACCTGGCGCAGGATGTCGCTGTCACGGAAGCGACCATGGCGATTGACCGAGAACGTCGAGTGATCAGGCGCCTTGTCATCGAGATCGAGGCGGCAAAACCACCGGTACGCGAGATGCAGTTCAACCTCCTCGCACAATTGCCTCTCGGAGCGGATGCCGTAACAATAGCCGACGATCAGCATCCGGATCATCAGTTCGGGATCAATCGAAGGCCGACCAATCTCGCTGTAGAACGACGCCAGCTTCTCGCGAAGCTCAACCAGTATCCGTGTCACGACCGGATTGATCCGCCGCAACAGATGGCCCGCTGGAATGCGTCGTTCGAGGTTGAACAGGTAAAACAACTGGCTCTGATCGCCGCTCTGTCGACCCATCATGGCAAACCCTCCGCCGCCGAATCTCTCCAGACGACGGAATCACTGTTCGCCGAAAATCACGAGCCCTTTTTCAACACTATCGGCCATCATCGACCTTTTGCATCGCACAAAAACACCGCGCCACTTCGCCATCGGGACCACCGTGAAATGGGCCAGACCTAGGGCATAAGTTCCGGCGCGCTCATATTGGAACCATCGTGAACTTTGTCCGACACGTTTTGGGACTTCCCCGGCGTTCGGCCGGGATTATATATTCAGATTATCGCGATACAGAAAAAGGAGCCTCGCGATGAAGGCAACGAAGAAACGCCCCTTCAACGTCAAGAAGTTTCTCGCGACCATGGACGGGGGCAGGACTCTAGGGAGC
>JBAWCJ010000347.1:0-9497 GCA_049590215.1 Candidatus Sulfotelmatobacter sp.
CCAGATTACTAACTTTACGTCGGAGCAGATCACGTCATTCCACTGGTCGGCAGACGGAAAGAGCCTGGCCGTGCTGCGGAATCACTCGGAGTCTGATGTGGTGCTGCTGCAGGAATCCAAATAAGGGACATCTCGGCGGCGGCGGGATTTCCCGCGACCCAGTGGTAAGAAAAAATCCATCAAAACATTTTACGGACGCACCTCGAATATCAGATTGAAGGGCGTTTGCGTTGCCCTGCGGAAGTGGCTAAAGCCGCCGGCGGAGACTACTTCTCGAAGCCGCTGTTCTCCGGCCTGCGCGCCCAGAGCCAGTCCTACCTCCTGCGAAAGAGAAGCAGGAGTGCAGAGCAGCGTCGACGCTCCGTAGAATGCTCGACCGATCGGATGGAGATTGTCTTCTATCTTGTCTCCGGCAAAGGGCTCGACGATCATCCACGCTCCATCGCTTTTCAGCGTGCCGCGAACGTGGGCGCTGGCTCCGACCGGATCACCCATATCGTGGAGGCAATCGAAGAAGGTTACAAAGTCATAGTTCTCTCCGGGATAATCCTTTGCCATCGCTACCTTGAATTGGATTCGATCTCCGACGCCGGCATCCTTGGCGCGCCGTTTCGCCGTCTCAATCGATTTGTCGTGATAATCGAAGCCGACGAACTTCGACTTTGGATAGGACTGCGCCATCAGGATGGTCGAGGCGCCAAGGCCGCAGCCGACGTCAGCTACGGTCGCTCCCTGCTCGAGCTTTTGTTTGACGCCTGCTAGGGCGGGAATCCATGAATTGATCAGGTTGGCCGCATATCCCGGACGGAAAAATCGCTCGGTACCCACGAACAGGTCCGGGTGATGTTCGTGCCAGCCCAGGCCTTTCCCGGTCTTGAACCGATCGGTGATGCGGTCCTCAGCCTTGATTGCCGCCAAGGCGACCTGAAACATGCCTGGCAAGAACGCTGGACTGTTTTCATCCGCCAGAGTGAAGGCTTGTTCCTCGCTCAGGGAAAACTTGGCAGCTTTGCTGTCATACGTGACATAGCCTCCCGCAGCCTGGTTGCAGAGCCACTCGGCCACGTACCGCTCGGCAGTGCCGGTGCGTTCGGCTAATTCCGCCGGAGTTTGAGGTCCACCCGCGGCGAGAGCCTTGTATAAGCCGAGCTTGTCCCCAACTTGCACCAGCGCGGCATGAAACGTTGCTCCGAAATCGACAACCGCCTTGCCTAACAATTCGTGCAGTTTGTCTTCATTGATGCTCATGACGTGCACCTCCTTTGATTTCAACCCGATCCAGTCACGGAGTTGGGGGCATTATAAGGTCAGATGCTGAGCCGAAGCACGCCAAAAACTGTTGACGGAAGGCGCTATGGGCTCCCTTGTTTCGCGAAGCCTTTTTGGATGACATCGAGCGTATCCTCCGCCAGCCTCAGCCCGGGCAGTTCTTCGCAGGTGAACCACCTGACTTCGGCAGCATCGCTGGCGGCCACGAGATCCCCCGCAACCCGGCGGCAGAGAAAGTCAATCAAAACGTAGTGATATTGCACGCGCTGGCCGGCGTCGCGCAGGACGCGGTCGTAGACGCCGAGGAGTTCGCCGGGTTCGACGGTGAGTCCGGTTTCTTCCCGGGCTTCGCGGATTGCGGCTTCGCGCACCAGTTCTCCGACTTCAAGCACCCCTCCGGGGATGGACCATTCGGCTTGCAGCGGGGGGTGGGCGCGCTTTACCAGCACGACGCGGGTGTTTTCGATGATGATGGCGCCAATGCCTACTAGTGGGACTTCGGGAAATTCGCGTTGCATGATCACCTTAGCTACAAGCATTCTAGCGAAACTCCGGAGTCGCCGTGGTGGGGGCAGCAGCCGAGTTCTGCTCTGCATGGACCCTCCGGCTTCGCTCAGGGCAGGCTCATGAGGGCGGCCGTCCCCACACGGGCTCTTCCCACGCCTCTGTGGTTAAATATGGGTTCCTATGGCACTTGAAGAATACAAACGGAAACGCAAGTTTGAGTCGACGCCGGAGCCTCCTCCGAAAGTTGAGAGCAAGGCCGGGCACCGGTTTGTGGTACAGAAGCATGATGCCACACGGCTGCATTATGACTTTCGGCTGGAGATGGAGGGCGTGCTGAAATCGTGGGCAGTGCCGAAGGGGCCCTCGCTCGATCCGGCGGACAAGCGGCTGGCTATGCAGGTGGAGGATCATCCGGTTTCGTATTTTGATTTCGAGGGCATCATCCCGGAAGGCAATTACGGCGCGGGCACGGTGATGGTCTGGGACGTGGGCACGTGGCAGCCGCTCTCTCCGGTTGCGGTGCAGGGAAAATATGTGCCGGGAACCGAGGCCGAAGCGGCCGCGATGCTGGCTAAGGGCGATTTGAAGTTTCGGCTCGACGGCAAGAAGTTGAAGGGCGACTTCGCGTTGGTGAAGATGAAGGGGCGGCGTCCGGGGAGCAAGGGGAACGAGTGGCTGCTGATCAAGAAGCATGACAAGTATGTGGTCGAGGGCTACAACATCGATGACTATGACGAATCCGTGCTGAGCGGGCGCAGCATGGCCCAGATTGCCGGGGACGCTGGATCGGCCGAGTGGAGGAGCCGTCCTGCAGGCGGCGGGAAGCTGAAAGCCGCATGGCTGGCGGATGCTGTGGCTAAACTCGATAAGAAAAAAGCCGCCGCGAGCGGGCAAAAAAAAAAGCAAAAATCGCTGAACACCGCAGAGAACGCTGAGAGCGCCGAGAAAGACGAGAAAAAAATCCCAACGAGTGCCTTGCCCGCAGCCTCCCCTGACCTGCGCAGCAGAGAGAAATCAAAATCCTCGGCGTCCTCGGCGTCCTCCGCGGTTTTGGTTTCTGACCTTGACGGCGCCGTGAAGCGGCCCATGCCCACCACGATTCATCCCATGCTGGCAACTCCCGTCGATGAACCGTTTGACGGGGCGGAGTGGCTGTTCGAAATCAAATGGGACGGCTATCGCGCCATCGCTTTTATCAACGACGGCAAGCTGCGGCTGGTTTCGCGGAATCAAAACGATCTGACGCAGCGCTTCCCCGAGCTGAAAGATTTGCCGAAGTTCGTCCACGCCAAGAGCGCGATTCTCGACGGCGAAGTGGTCGCACTCGATGACCAGGGGCGCGCTTCCTTCACTCTGATGCAACAGCGTACGGGATTTCGACCCGGCGGGCGGCGAGGCGCGGCCAGAGCGGAAGTTCCCGTGCTGTATTACGCGTTCGATCTGCTCTATCTCGACGGCTACGATTTGCGGAAGGTCGCACTCGAGGATCGGAAGAAGAAATTAGCTTCTGTGTTGATTACGGGAGATGCCGTCCGCTATTCCGATCATTACGAGAAGCAGGGGAAAGCCTTATTCGAAATGGCGCGCGCCAAGGGGCTAGAAGGCATCCTGGCCAAGAAGCGCGACAGCATTTACGTGGAGCGCCGCACCACCGAATGGCTAAAGATCAAGATCACGCACCGGCTGGAGGCTGTGATCGGAGGCTACACCGAGCCGGAGGGCAGCCGCGCACATTTCGGCTCGATTGTTCTGGGACTCTACGACAAACAGGGCCGGCTGATTCATGTGGGACAGGCGGGCAGCGGATTTGACCAGGCATCGCTCGATGAGGTCTGGAAGTTGCTGAAGAAACACGAGACCAGGAAGAATCCGTTCCACGGTGAAGTCGAGGCCTTGCGGAAAGTCTACTGGGTAAAGCCCGAACTCGTGGCCGAGATCGAATTTTCTGAATGGACCGGCGGCGCCAGCGCCGGCACCGGGCCGAAGTTGCGCGCTCCGGTGTTTCTGGGGTTGCGCGATGATAAAGATCCGAAAGATTGCCTGCTGGAACAGGAACTCAAGAGCTGACCGCTTATCCCTGGTCTCTGCCGGCACGTAAGCCTGCCTCCAAGAATCTTCACGCAAGACAGTAGTGCCAATACGTTCTATCGAGTAAAGGGATTGCGTGCGCTGTTTAGCTTAGCGCGGCGAGCCAGTGCTAGAATCGCAGTTACAGACCTGCCGTCTTCCAAAGACGGGCCAAGTTCGGGTGGAGAGGTCGTCATGAGCGCGGGATTTAAGCTTACAGGCTTGCTGCTGACCGGTGTGTTGTGCCTCCCGAGTGTGGGGCGCGCCGATACGCCGAAGACGCATCCCGTCCATAAGGTCAAGAAGCAGCCAGCGGCGCCGCCTCCGTTACCCTCAGGACCGCAAGGGCCTGTGCCCCAGGTTCCGCTGGATGCCATCCCTGCAGTCGCGCCCCAGGTCAGCTATGAGAACGGACAGCTGACGATTATTGCCCCGAACTCCACCCTGGGGGACGTTCTGCGCAGCGTGCGCAAATATACAGCAGCCGATATTGAAATCCCGGCCACGGCCAATGAGCGCATAGTGACTCGGCTGGGTCCCGGCCCGGCGCGGGAAGTGATGGCCGAACTGCTGAACGGATCGCACTTCAATTACATATTGCTCGGCTCTCCGGAGGATGCGAACGCGCTGGTGCGTGTGGTCCTGGTGCCCAAGTCGGGACCCGACACCCCGGGTGCCGAAGCCGCAGCCAAGAATGACACCCCACCGCCTGCCAACGCTGTGGATACCGCCGATCCGCTGGAAGATACCGCGGAAGACACTCCGGACCAGGGCCCGGTGGAGGCTGAACAACCGACGGCCACTCCCGAGCAGCCGGGAATAAAAACTCCGCAGCAGTTGTTGCAGGAAATGCAGCAGAGACAATTGCAAATGCAACAAGGGAGACCGGGCTTCGTTCCGGCGCCCGGTGCGGCAGTTCCACAATCCCAACCAGACCCACAATAGAGCCGGCGCCGGACAGGCAGTTCTTCGTAGTGGCTCAGCCCGACTTTCAGGGCTGAGTTCCGGTGCGATCCGGGCGCGATTGCAAGGTAAGCTGCTGAGGTCTGTGAAACCGCGCGGCCTCCTCGAAATCCGAACCGTTCATGGCTTTCTGAAGCAAGTTCCAGTCCCGCGTTATGTCACTTTCTGAGGCCTTTGGCGGAGATCCCTTGCGAAGTTCCGCATGCAACCGGGCCTCCAGAAGCTTCTGCATGATGGGCTGCGGTGCGTCACTGCCGAGAATGTTGCTCTCCGAAACCCCAACACTCACCACTTGTTCTCCTACGGGGATGAGCATGACCGGGCGTCCCTGGGTATCGAACTCCGGGGCCGCATCGCGTAACAGGTGCCGCCATTTTTCCAGACGAGCGCCGGCACTTTCAGAACCCGGATCGGCCACGACCCGGTTTTCCATCAGATGGCTCAATTCGCTTTGATAGGAGAGGCGATCCTCGGCGCCAAGGGGCGGTTCGAGAGCGCGTTCGGCGTTGAAAACCAACGCCTGCTGCGACGGATTAAAGTGTCCCGCGCCGGTGCCCACGTAGACCGCCACAACGCAGCCTGCAAAGATCGGGCTCGCTACGGCGCTCGGCACAATGTACTTCTTTGATTTGAGAAAAGATTCGACCACGCCGTGCACTGGAGTGCTGCGTGCGACACTTCCCGGAATTTGCGGGATCACGAAGCGCGAGAACTCGAGTCGAGGATGGTGGGCGCTGAACTTGATCAGGGTCTTGGCCATCTGCTTGGGGGTGGTGATTCCAACATCGGCGACAACGCTGCGATGGAGGGCTCTCGGGTAGTAGAAGTTGATCACATCTTTGGCGAAATCGGCACAGTTGTGTGAGACCGTGCGGAAGTGCGAACGGTTCGGCGAGGAATTGTATTTCTCGATGAAGGCCCGGTCCTGCGCCGGGGTGGTTTCGATTTCGAACGCGTACGCGGTTCGGTCGTAGGAGGAGCCCACCAGTTCATACCAGTTCCCGCCGGGAGTTTCTCCGTTGTCCCGATCCGGCGCGACCGCTTCGAGATGCTTGCGGCGGTATTGGTCACGCAGAAAGGCAACCATCTTCGGATCAACAAACAGCGGAATATCATCCGGGCGCTCGACCGCGTAGAGGTAAGGAATCAGCGGGATCGCCACCCAGTCGTAGCCACCGACCCCGTCATAGCGGCTAATCACAACTCCCAATTCCCCCGCGCGGCAGGGACGCAGCACCAGCGGAGTCGCAGCGCAAACTCCAGATAAATACACGGCGGCATGTCCCGTAGCCGTGAAGAACCCAAGCTTGCCGTAAGGTTCTTCGAGAAGAAGAGTGGCCGACGCTCTCGCCAGACCGGCAGACCCCGACACCAGCACCAGCAAGGTGCACAGAGCGCGCCGGAACCTCCCTAGACAAGGCATAGCTAGTCCCTTGTAAGAACCCCCTGTACAGAGATTAGTTGCCAAAAATGGGAACCGCGAGTTACCGAAGTCAGACAGTTGACGGCGAATTGGTATAAAGTGCCTACCTGATTGAAAAACAACCAGATACGGGGATTTGAAAGGAGGGTTAAATCCGCTCCCAGGCGCATGTTTTAGTGTAGCTAAATGGTGTCGATGGCCGGCACCCAAAAAGCTAATCGACCAAACTCAGTTTTTGGATGGCCCAGCCGGCACTTTCGGCAACCACTTCGTCCTCATCGCCCGCCAGTTTTTCAAGCAGGGGGAGAAATTTCTGGTCCCCGCTGTTGCCCATGGCGATGGCAGCGTTCCGCCGCAGTCCTGCACGCTTCGCCCGGCGCACCGGAGAGCCGCGAAACGTGCGCCGGAAATCTTCCTCGCTGATCTCTGCCAACCAATCGAGCGCAGGATTTACCAAATTCTCTCGCGGCTGAAACTCTGCTGCCTTCGTGGCCGGCGCCTTGCGGTTCCAGGGACAAACATCCTGGCAAATGTCGCAGCCGAAAACATGCCGACCAATCCCGGAGCGAAGCTCCTCATCCTCCGGAAGTGATCCACGCTTTTCGATTGTGAGGTACGCAATGCACCGGCTCGAATCGAGCTGATAAGGCGCGATGAATGCGTCGGTGGGGCAGGCGTCGATGCAGCGCGTGCAGCTGCCACAGCGATCAGGAGCCGGCACGCCTGCTTTGGAATCTGATCCCGAATCAGCTCCGAGATCGAGTGAAGTAAGAATCACGCCGAGGAAGATCCATGATCCCATCTTCTGATTAATGATGCATGTGTTCTTACCAATCCATCCGATGCCCGCATACTTCGCGACCACCCGCTCGACGATCGGACCGGTGTCGACGTAACAGCGCGTGACCAGATCGTCCGCTCCAAATGCGGCTCTGAGCGCGCGTTCCACCTGCCGCAAACGCGGCATCACGGAGTCGTGATAGTCCCGCTCGCCCCAGGCGTAGCGCGAGATCCAGCCGCGTGTAGCATTCGGCGCCTTCGTGGAATACGGCTGCGCCGTGTTGTAGTTAGTCGGGCAAACTACAACGCTGCGAGCCCACGGAGCAGCATGCGCCAGCGACGCGCGCTTCAAGCGGCCTTGCTCGTCGCGAGCCTCCAGATATTTCATTTCACCGCCGTGCCCGTCGGCAATCCAGCGCGGGAAGTATTCCAGCTCGGGAGCGTCGTTGACTGGAGCTACCCCCGCCAAGTCGAAACCCGCGTCTGTCGCGGCTTGCGTGACCGTGGCCGAAATTTCAGCGAAGCGAGTCATGCGTGGAGAAGTCTGGAGCAACATTTACTCTGAGGCGGTGAGAGAAGCTGCCGTTCCAAATTGGAACTGCGCCCCACTTTTTTTAACCGTCGAGGCATTTTACTCACAAGGTCAGCGTATAAGCTTTTTTTTACAGAGTCACGCAACTCACGCTGCGCGTTCTCCGAATTTCTTTGAAAAGGAGACCATCTGTATGCCGCAACTCACCCACGCCCAAACACCCACTATTCAAATTTCTGTGATCAACGAGAGCACCGTGCTGGCCGACACGGATGTTGTGCCGGTCGTGGCAGCGCTCCAGAAGCAAGTGACCAACGACTTCGGTCCGGTCTGGGGGACCGCCGCTCAACTCAGCATCGTTGCCAAAGGCAATCAGCCTCCCAGCGGAAGCTGGTGGCTGGTGCTGCTCGACGACTCCGACCAGGCGAATGCGCTGGGCTATCATGATCTCACCACCGAAGGGCTCCCCATCGGCAAAGTCTTCGTCGCCAGCGATCTCAAGGCAGGAACGTCCTGGACCGTCACCGCCAGCCACGAACTGCTGGAGATGCTGGGCGACCCCAACATCAACCTCACCGTGTTCGTCGAGAACAACAACACCGCAGGAATTCTCTATGCTTACGAGGTCTGCGACGCTTGCGAAGACGACAGCCTCGGCTATCAAATCGACAACGTCCTGCTTTCCGATTTCGTTTATCCCTCCTGGTTTGAGAGCTTCCGCGGCGAGGGCTCGACGCAATTCGATCGCATGAACAAAATGCAGAACCCATTTCAGCTTCTGATAAATGGTTACATCGGCGTCTTCAACGTGGCCTCGGGCAGCGGCTGGCAGCAGCAAACCGCGGAAAAGCGTCCCACCAACGTCCTGTACCGGGGAGCCGTGGGCACGCGCCGGGAACGCCGCGGCATTCCTCACGAACTGTGGGTTAACAGCCTGCCGCAGCGCAAGATCGTAGGCAATGCGCAGAAGTACCGGCAGACGCTTGAGACTATCCAGAAGCGGCGCGAAGCAGCCTGAAAGTTTTCACTGGGTCCTCCGACCGTCGACGCCCCGCGTGCGAGCGCGGGGCATTTTTTCGCTGGGGCCAGTGGTCAGTGATCAGTAGCCAGTAATACATTTATGATGCTTCGCGTTTGACTGGCCGCGGGGCACTGGCCACTTTTGGGATCACACCCCCAGCTTCTTCACTTCCTCGTTGTAATACTTGCGATAGAGGATGTCCCACTCCTGCGAGCCTTCGAGAATGGTGCGCTTCTGGCTCTCGATCTTCAGCCGGGCGGACTGGTCGATCCGCGCCTCCTGATTGAGCAGGTCTTCGAGAATCTTGCGGGTTTCCTGGCGGATGGTGTTGGGATCTTCGATGAAGTCGACCTCGTCCATCTGCTTGAGCGCGTCGGCGACGGCGCGCGCCAGCACGTTCACTTTGTCGCGGCTCAGTCTCACAGCACCGCCTTGTACTTGCGCACCAGTTCCGTCTTCACCTTGCGGAACATCTCCTGGTAGTTGGCGCCGGTCTTGTTCATCTCTTCGGAATAGGCTTCGAGGATGACGCGGACTTCGTCGTTGATGCGGTCTTCGAGGGTGAGTTCTTCGAGAAGAGCGGCATGGACGCGCTCCGTGACCTTGGGCACTGCCGAGGTTTCGATGGCCTTCGCGGCAATCAGTTTCTTGGTAACTTCGCGGGCCAGGTAGCCCACATATTCCTTGGAAAGAAGCATGTGCGGGTCGAATGTCCTGTGTCAGGCGGCGCTTGTCTGCGAATCACAAAGTGTAACACGCCAACCGGGCGCAGGGCACTGTAATGACCACCGCTTCGCGCGTTGAGTTAATGCTTCTCCGCCGTTGCGGTTTCGTGCCCAAGATGCTGGTAGTTGAGGATTGCGTTGAATACCAGGGCGTAGGTGCCGATGGTCTCGCCGCGATAGACAGGGTTGTTGCCGAACAGTAGCACGTTT
>JBAWCJ010000348.1:0-24085 GCA_049590215.1 Candidatus Sulfotelmatobacter sp.
TCCATGATTTTCAGGCTCCTTAGCACCTGGCCATCACAGTCCGTTAACAGTCCGATAACCCGTCTCCACAGTCCGATGAGTGCCCTAGAGCGCTATCCGTACCGTTTAATATCAATCAGTTACGAACTCTAGGACGACTTTCACGGCGGTAACACGGGTTCAAATCCCGTCGGGGACGCCAACCTTATCAACCACTTGTAACTCCCTCCCGAATTCTGCTGCTTACTCACGGTCCGATAAGCCTCGATGCTTTGTAGCTGTTTTGGCGGGTATCCTTTTTCTGATCGGGCCAAACCATGGTGCGTCATCGCTTCTTTCGAGGTGGGCCGCAAACATCGGGACGGTCCATCGGACAATAGCAGGCGCTGAAAAAGCGCTTGGGACGGCGCGCCGATTGCAACGTTGACGCCATGCTATCCAGCGAAATCCCGTACCCTCGTTACCGTGGTGACATTGGGCCCCTTGTTTGCAACGACTGAATTTTATATGCTACAAACGGGTAGATTGGAACTGTTCCTGAGATGTCACCTCTAAGACATTTCGAAGATCAATGGCGCAAGACTTGGTGCGCGGCGGTCGTTTTGGCTGCCGTGTGCTCACTTACTGTGAGCGTGGCAACACGCTATTCCTCCTCGTGGAATGTTTCGGCGCCCACGGTGAAGACCGTGCAGGCGCACGCGACGCCGGAAACGAAACGGCAGCGTCTCGACAAGGATGCGGCCAACTGGGTGCCTCCGCTCTTTTGTTTCGATGTCTTGCGATCTCCCAGTTCCTATCGCCAAATCGCGCCTGCAGAACCTCCCACGCGAGACATCCTTCTTGAAGAGAGCCTCTTCAATCGTCCCCCTCCCTCCCTCTAAGTTTCTCTCGTCACGCCGAGCCCCAGCACACTTGATACGAAGATCTGGTTGATCCACTCTTGCATCTGCGAGCTGGGCAAACAGGTACGTAATGCCGGCAGGGGCTCCCACCAGTTGTGCAAGATCGCTGAAAACCTGAGTAGACTAAGTTGCATCTGTGATGGAAATCAAAACCCGAAAGGAACTACGCATGACGGCCGCACCTTTGTTGACCGAAGAAGAGCTTGACACCCTGCGCCAGTTCGACACGTGCATGGTCGCAAACGCGATCGAATCGTTTCATGTCAGGCTATGTAACACGGGGTTTGCGGATGCCAGGGTGCAATGCATGTTCCCAGACGCACCCCCTATGGTGGGTTATGCAGCTACGGCCCGCCTTAGGAGCGGGGAACCACCCATTGTCGGTACATTCCGTGACCGCGCCGATTTCTGGAACAGCATTCTCGAAGTTCCCGCGCCCCGCATCCTCGTTTTGGAGGACATGGATGATCCACCTGGACGCGGTGCTTTCGTTGGCGACGTGCATGCCGCGATTCTGAAGGCTCTGGGCTGCGTCGGCTACTTGACCAACGGTGCCGTGCGCGAACTGCCCTCTGTGCGTAAGATGGGCATTGAGTTGTTCGCTGGAAGTGTTGCTGTTTCCCATGCCTATGCGCACATCTTCGACCATGGGGCAAAGGTCAACGTAGGTGGAATGGAAGTGCTGCCAGGAGACTTGTTGCACGGAGATCGGCATGGCGTCCTCACAGTTCCGGCGGCAATTGCAACCAAGGTTCCCAAGGCTGCCGAGGAATTGCACAATGCCGAGCAGAAAATAATTGACTTTTGCCGCTCAAGGGATTTCTCGGTCGCAAAGCTGGGCGACGTTATGAAAACTATGAGGTAAGAACCTGCTTGGGAACGCCGGTCAAAGGAAACTCGATGACTCGAAGCCGAAACAGCTCCTATAAGAAGCGCCCTCATAGATTACGGGGATTGGATTTCTATGCTCTCATTGCCGTTTTAGCCGCGGTCGTTCTCGCCTTCTCGTCCTGTTCAGGAAGTGGAAACGGCAAGGTTCAAGCGGGCGGACCCACGATCACCGTCGGAGTAACGAAGGTCGTGAAGAAATCACTCGGCAGAGAAATCACTTTGTCTTCCGAGCTGGTGCCTTTTCAGGAAATTGACGTTTATGCCAAAGAATCGGGCTATGTGAAGAGTCTATCCGTTGACTATGGGACTCACGTAAAGGCCGGTCAGGTGATGGCGATTTTGGAGATTCCAGAGTTAGAAGCGCAGCTTCAGGAAGATCAGGCGGGGATTAAAAATGCGGTGAATCAGGTGAGCCGCGCGCAGCATGAGTTGTATCGCTATCAGGCGCAATACAACGCTCTTCACCTGCAATACACGCGTCTCAACGGAGTCTTTCAGAGCCAGCCCGGCATTGTCGCACAGCAGGAAGTGGACGACGCGCAGGGAAAGGATCTGGCGGCGTCCGCTCAGGTGGACGCTGGCCAGGCGGAATTAGAAGCGGCCCAGAGTCAGCTCTCAGTGGCCAAGGCGAAGCTGGTTCATGATCAAAGCCTGTTCGACTATTCGAGGATCACAGCACCGTTTTCCGGAGTGGTGACCGAGCGGTACGCCAACCTCGGAACTCTGGTGCAGGCCGGAACTGGTTCGAGCACGCAAGCCATGCCCATCGTCCGGCTCTCCGAGGACGATCTTTTCCGGCTCGTGATTCCGGTTCCGGAATCCTATGTTCGATACATCCGTATTGGCGATCATGTGGATGTACATGTTCCGTCACTCGACCGCACTTTTCCAGGAACGGTTGCGCGGTTTTCTGTGGATGTGAGGGAAGACACCCGTACCATGCACACGGAAGTGGACGTTGAGAATCCGCAACGAGTTCTGCTGCCGGGGCTGTATGCCGATGCGAAGCTCTCGCTCGACCGAAAGAACGATGTTCCGACTGTGCCGGTCCAGGCGTTGACCCACGAGCGCGACAAAACAACCGTGTTAGTCGTGAACCAGAATGGGGAACTGGAAGATCGTGTTGTGCAACTTGGGTTGCAAACGGCGAGCGATGCCGAAATTGTTTCCGGATTAAATGAAGGAGAACAGGTCGTGGTGAGCGATCGCAGCGGGCTGAGGTCCGGCCAAAAGGTTCATCCGCAGGCCGTAGCCGTGATGCAGTACCACGAACAAAACGCGCAGTGAAGGGTGCGGATCTGGCCATTTGAAGCAGCGCGAATGCAATAAGGACAAAGTTTATGCCGGGCTTTTCAATTCGCAATCCCTACTTCATTATAGTGATCTGCCTGACCCTTCTGGTCATCGGTGTGACCAGCCTGGCGCGGATGCCGGTCGATTTATTTCCACCAATCAACCTACCGGAAGTAGTGGTTGCTACGTTTTATACAGGCATGCCGCCGGAGGATATTGAAACCGATATTACCGATCCCCTGGAGCGATTCTTTACTCTGGCATCGGGCGTGGACCACATGGAGTCGCGGTCCATGTTAGGCGTGAGTATCATCCGCGTTTACTTCCAGCCCGGAACCAGCGCCGATGCTGACGTGAGCGAGTTATCCAATTTAGCGCTTGCTGACTTAAAGCGTTTGCCACCGGGAACGCTTCCTCCTGTGGTTCTCAAGTTCGATGCCTCCAGCTTGCCTGTGGCCCTGGTTACGGTAAAAGGCGAGGGGCTCACTGAAACTCAGCTCCACGACTACGCCCAGTTTCAGATTCGCAACCAGATCGCAGTCGTTCCCGGCGCCGAAATTCCTGGAGTGTTTGGCGGAATCTACCGCCAGATCATGGTCTACGTCGACCCCTACAAGCTTGCTTCCCGGCAATTGAGTGTGATGGACGTGGTTGGCGCGGTCAACGATTCCAACCTGATCTTGCCCGCCGGCGACGTGAAGATGGGACCATTCGATTACTACGTTTACTCCAACAGCCTGGTTGACAACATGGACCAACTGGGAAAGCTCCCTCTGAAGGTCAAAGGCAACTCCTGGGTTACGGTGAACGACGTGGGCAAAGCGGAGGACGCTCATCAAATTCAATACAACATCGTGCGCGTCGATGGTCAGCGATCCGCCTATATTCCCATCATGAAGCAGGGCGGTGACACGAACACCATCGCAGTCGTGGACGGCGTGCGCCAACTCATCAAGCATCTCTACGACATTCCCCAGCAGATGAAGACGAGCATCGTCTTTGATCAATCGGTATATGTGAAAGAAGCGATTGACACGGTATTGCATGAAGGCTTTCTGGGGTTGATTCTTACCAGCTTGATGATCTTGATCTTTCTCGGAAGCTTTCGCGCCACGTCGGCTGTGCTGCTCTCAATTCCTCTGTCCGCGCTGGCCGCATTTGTCTTTCTGGCCCTTCTGGGCGGAACTGTCAACACAATGATTCTGGGCGGAATGGCGCTGGCGTTCTCGCGCGTGATCGACAACTCTGTTATTTCCCTGGAGAACATCTATCGCCATCTAGAAATGGGAGCTGCTCCCATGATCGCCGCCGAAGTCGGCGGCCAGGAAGTGAGCCTGGCTGTCTTAGCCGCTACTTTAGTGGACGTAGTCGACTTCTTTCCCGTCGTTTTTCTCTACGGCGTTGCCAAGTTTCTCTTTTCGGCGTTGGCCCTGGCTTTTTGTCTATCGCTGCTCGCCTCGTTCGTGGTGGCGATGACGGTGATTCCCCTGTTCTGCTCGCGGTTCTTGAAGGCCAAGCCGCACGGCGAAGTTCACGACGACAGGGAGTATGACCCTGCCGTGCTGAACCCCTCCAGAATGGAGCGCTTCAACGCTCGTTTCAACCGGATGTTTAATAAGGTGCTGGATTATTACGAATACTGGGTGAGGCGGGCGCTTGTGCGTCCGGGGCTTACCGTCGCAATCCTGAGCGGAGTATTCCTGGCGAGCCTGGCAATTTATCCGCTGCTCGGACTCGCTTTCTTCCCGAAGACAGATGCTGGCCAGTTCACCATCAATGTCAAGGTGCCAACCGGCACGCGCATCGAGTTAACGAACGAATACGTCGCGAAGGTGGAGGATTTGATCCGCCATGAAATAGAGCCCAGGGATTTCAAGCGCATTGTCTCCAACATCGGTGTAGTTCCGGATTTTTCCGCGCTCTATACGACTAACTCTGGGCCCTATACCGCAACCATCCTCGTGGCACTCAACGAATCGCACCATCTCAGCAGCTTCGAGTATATGGACCGGGTCAAAAAGGCGATGGCCCGCCAGTTTCCCGATATTCGCACATTCTTTTCCAGCGGCTCGATGGTCGACGCCATTTTGAATTCGGGCGCGCCGGCTCCCATTGACGTACAGGTTAGCAGCCCTGATCTGGACCAGATCTATGGCATCGCACAGACGTTGGCCAATCGCATTCGTGAAGTGAAAGGCGTCGGCCAGATCTACATTCCGCAAGATATGAACTATCCCGCTTTGCGGCTCGATGTAGACCGCGTGCACGCCGGCGAGTTGGGACTCACGCAAAAAGATGTAGTCGACAATGTCATTACCGCGCTCAATTCGAACTACATGATCGCCCCCAACTATTGGGTCGACCGCAAGAGCGGAAACGATTATTACCTCACGGTGCAGTACTTCGAGCATGGCGACGCTGCGATTCACAACATGGCCGACCTGGGACAGATTCCCCTGCGCGATCCGGGCAACGGCGCAGGAATGTCTTGCGGCCCCTCCGGTCCGCCGCAACCAAGTACGGGGCACTCTTCCTGGGCATGCCTCGGAGGAGGCAGACCGACTACTGTGCTCAAGAATGTAGTCGACGTGAAGCAGGTCTTGACGCCGACCGAAGTGGATCACTACCAGATTCAGCGGGCCGTCGATATTTTCGTTACCCCGACCGGGGAGGACCTGGGACGGGTCACCAGTTCGATTCGCAAGATTCTCGCGACCGAGAAAATCCCTTCCAACGTGCGGGTGAATCTGCGCGGGATGGTACAGGGGATGGAAGCGTCCTTTAGGAGTTTCGCCTTCGGGTTCCTGATTTCTTTTATGTTGCTATTCCTGATCTTAACCGCGCAGTTCAAGTCTTTCATCGATCCTTTCCTGATCATGCTCGCGATTCCGATGGGATTTGTCGGCGTGCTGATCATCTTGCCGCTCACCGGAAGCACCTTGAACGTAATGTCACTGATGGGAGTTTTGATGCTGGTCGGAATCGCCGACTCCAATAGCATTCTGATTGTCGATTTTGCCCACAATCTGGAGAAACAGGGAATGTCGCCGGCTGATGCAGTGATCACCGCATGCCGCGTGCGCCTCCGGCCAATTTTGATGACGTCTCTGGCAACCATTATCGGAATGATTCCGATGGCACTGAAATTGGGGACGGGCGCGGAACAGTATGCCCCAATGGCGAAGGCCATCATTGGAGGCTTGACCTCTTCGGTCGTGCTTACCATCTTTATTGTGCCTGCGGCTTATTTGCTGATCTATGGCAAGCGTGGGACCAAGGATGCGACGATCGCAGCACCCGGAACAGCGGAATGAAAACCTTATTGTTAACATGTCTGGCCCTCGCAATGTCCACATTCACCCTCGCGCAAGGAGCGCCCGCTCTGGGAGCGCGCTTAAGCTTACCCGCGGCTCCTATGCCGCAACAGGCGGCCACGCCAGCAACTTCAAGCGCACACATGGCTGCGCCCCAAAGCGGCGCTCCGCAGAGTAACCCTGGGACGCCCACTGTCCTTTCTCTGAAAGATGCACAGGCACTGGCTTTGAAGAACAACCCGCAAATCTCAGTCGCTCGATTGACTGCCCTCGCATCGCTGCAGGTGACGCGAGAGGTTCGATCGAATCTATGGCCGACCGCGGTCGTGGATCTCACAGCAGTGGACGCCAATGCCGGCGCACGCATTACAGCAGGAGAGCTGAACAATCCGACCGTTTACGAGCGCGCAGCCGGCGGAGCGATGGTCAGTCAGTTGCTCACCGATTTCGGACGCACGACGAACCTGATATCCAGCGCCAGTCTCGCGGCCAAGGCGGAGAACCAAAATGCAATCGCCACCAAGGAGCAAATCCTCCTGGCTGTGGATCAGGCTTTCTATAACTCTCTACAAGCCCACGCAGTCTTGACGGTTGCGCAGCAAACAGTCAAAGAACGTCAAACTGTGGCAGACCAGATCGACGCTTTGTTCAAAAGCAAGCTGAAGTCTGGACTCGACCTGAGCTTCGCCAATGTGAATCTGGCACAAGCCAAGTTGCTTCTCCTGGACGCGCAGAACAGCGAAAACGCCGCGCTGGCTGCGCTTTCTGCGGTGCTGGGGTTTTCTAATCTGCAGAACTTTCAGCTCGCGGAGGATTCAACCCCAATCACCCCTCCGCAAAGCGATGTGGATGACCTGATCGCCACAGCTTTTGCGATGCGACCGGAAATCCTGGCGCTGGAGTTTCAGTCCGAGTCGGCAAAGAAGTTCCATATCGCAGAACGCGACTTGCTCCTCCCGGATATTCGGGCGCTTGCTGCAGTAGGCGATACGCCGATACGAAATCCTCTCATAACTTCGAATTGGTATGGGGCGGCCGGTGTGAACGTCGAAATTCCGGTTTTCAACGGCTTTCTCTATAGCGCAAGGGCTCGCGAAGCCCTGCTAAGAGCACAGGCTACCGACGAAAGGTTGCGTGACCTCCGTGATCGGATTTCCCGCGACGTGCGCACCAGCTGGTTGAACGCCAGCACCGCTTTCGACAGGCTAGGGGTAACAGAACAGCTCGTGGAGCAGGCCAATCTTGCCTTGAGCCTCGCGCAGTCACGTTACAACCTGGGCCTGGGTTCGATCGTAGAGTTGAGTCAAGCACAACTTCAACAAACACAAGCCGAGATCAGTAATGCAGAGGCTGGGTACGACTATCGACTCTCCTTGGCCGTATTGCAGTATCAAACGAGGGGATTCTGAGATAGGCCGAGCCCGATGAGAGTGGTGGCGCCGGTCGTTCTTTGTGTGCTGTTCTGCCCTTAATGCATCCGTAGTCGCTGTGTTTGCATTTGTCTATTAAGTACCAGCCCAGCGATCGATCATTCGTGTTCGTGGGCGGTATGATTGCCGATATGCTTCCCTTTTGCCTCTATTTCGTCGCAGGCATCGTCACTGGGTTCCATGTTTACACCTTAGCCCTGGCTATGTACGGGGCCCGGCTTAACCCATTGGAACTCGTCTCCTTATTGGGATCGTTGTGTCTTCTGATTGCAGCTTATGTCAGCCTTTTTAAGCCGAACGCAGCGGCAAAGGTTGCCCTGCTCGCTTCGCTGATGATTTGGTGCTTCTACGGTCCAGCCATAGCGAAATCTGTCCGGACGAAGTTCGACAAACACAGTTCTGTACTTTCCGATCGGCCTCTGTTTCCTTCCCCCGAATTCCGGAAGTTGCTTAGCTTGACCACGCTCTCGATGGAGGGCAAAGGAGGGATCATCTCGTCGCACAGATCTGGTGCAGACTAGAATCCCTTCCCGCAAAACTCCGATGATATTTCCATACATAGCCGTCGCTCTTTTGGCTTTCGTGACGGTGTATTCCGCAATCGTCAGCTTCAGGCAACCTGTGAATCACAAGCTGAGGTGGATTTTCCCAGACGCCGCAAGCCGGACGACGCAAATTTTCCCTGGCGCTCTTACTATTGCACTGTTGACTGCCTTTGCGTGGTGGCTGCACATGAGTGCCCAGAATTCGATGCACCGCTCATCGCGCTTTGTGATTCCCGAGGGATACACGGGTTGGGTACGAATAGAGTTTGAGGTGCAGGGCGCTCCGCCGTTGCCCATGGAAGACACCCAGTATGTTCTCAAGATTCCTTCGGACGGAGTACTCCGAACGTCTTCCGCCGAGCAATATGGATGGGCGAAGGATCATTACTATTACTACTCCGCACAGGGAGTGCGAGCACTCCCAGACTCAGGGCCGGCAGAGCTTATTTGGGGCAAGATCAACGGGGAAGAATCTACAGCTGCGGGCAAGCGGAAATACGAAGAGTTTTTTGTGGGGAATTCGCAGCAGTTCAGCGGAGGTCAGGTTACTCCCAGGTAACGGGCTATTCAGAAATATCGCAGAAGCAAATTCCGGCCACGCTCGAGAAACAATTGGCTGAACTCGCTGTAGGGCGATCGGATCCTCTTAGAACGGATACTGTAGTCGACAATTTGAACACGAATCTAATGGCGAGCCCCCCCGAAAAAACCTTCAATGTGTTAGTCGCTATTTTGTTATAGTGCCTATCACATTGCCACGAGGTAGCGATCGAATGCTTTCGGGCAGTGCATGAGGGAACCGATGCCTCGAGTGAGAGCGGCGCGGCAAATTGCTGCCGACAAATATCAAAACCATGTGACGGTGGGACTTCGGGAGCGCAAGAAAGTCCGGTTGCGCCAACAGATCATTGAGACCTCGATCAAGCTATTTCGCAAGCGCGGTTTTGAGAACACGCGGATCGAGGACATCGTACAAGTTCTCGAGATCAGTCAGCCCACATTTTTCCGGTATTTTTCCAGCAAAGACGCGGTTCTCCGAGAGGTCGGGGAACGCGGATTTGCCTGCATAAGAGACCGGCTACGCTCGGAGTTGTCGACCAATGCGAGCACTGCGGAGCGCCTGCGCCGGTTGTATGTCCGCATGGCGAAAGAAGTGGAGGCGGACCGCAGGTTATGGCAGGCCGTTGTGCTTTCGGGCGCGATGGACCCGGTGCGTTGCTCCAATGTGCGTGGACACGAGGAAGCAACCGTTGGCCTGCTGCGAGAGATTCTCGCCGAGGGACAAAAGAGAGGCGACATTACAAATGATTTTCCCGTGGTTCATTTGGCGGAGTTCATGGAGGGCCTCTACAACACAGTCGTGCGGCAGTGGGCGGTGGATTTGACCGGACCGCACAGGCTCGCAGAGCGAGTGCGCAGCGCGGTAGAGTTTTTCCTTCGAGGAATCGAGCTCTGAATTGTTCGAGTGGTCCCGCTATTCTTAATTCGCGGACTAATCGGGGTTCCCCGAGAGGGAAAGAAGATGAAAGCTGCTGTGCTGCGCGACTTCAAGACTCCGCTTACTATTCAAGATGTTCCTCTTCCCAGAATCGCAGAGAGCGAAGTTCTGATCAAGGTTGAAGTTTGTGGAGTGTGCCACTCCGATTTGCACGTAGCCAACGGCGATTGGTCCCAGCTGGCCGGGATCGTCAAGAAACCGCTCATCCTCGGGCACGAAGTCGTGGGAAACGTTGTTGAGGTTGGTTCGGCCGTAGAGAATGTGAAAGCCGGCGACCGCGTCGGCGTGCCTTGGATCCATTGGACCTGCGGGAGATGCGAGTTCTGCCGCGATGGCAACGAGAACCTTTGCGTTCGTCAACAAATAACTGGTGTGACCGTGGACGGTGGCTATGCCGAATTTGTGAAAGCACCGGCTACTCACGTCGCCAGAATTCCCGATGATCTTGCCTCGGAGCAAGCGGCTCCTCTGCTATGCGCTGGGGTTACTGTTTATCGTGCCCTTAACCAGTCGCGCCTCACGAAGGGGCAACGCTTAGCAGTGTTTGGAGTGGGAGGTCTCGGGCACCTTGCGGTCCAGATCGGCTGTGAACTCGGAGCCGACGTCACCGCAATTGACATCAGCGAAGAAAAGCTCGTTCTGGCTAAGACTCTTGGAGCCTCCAAGACGCTGAACGCCGCATCTGACAAAGTTGTGCAGCAATTGCGATCGCAGGGTGGAGTTCACGTTGCCTTAGTGACGTCCGCGGCCAAAGCCGCCTATGACATGGCGTTTTACTGTGTGCGTCCCACGGGAGTTTTGCTGGCCGTGGGCTTGCCCGCACAGGATATTTGTTTCCCGCCCATCCTGATGGCGGCGGGAGAAATCCGGATTCAGGCTTCTGCTGTTGGCACGCGACAGGATCTGCTGGAAGTCCTCGCTCTGGGGGCCGCGGGGAGGGTTCACTGTGAAGTAGCAACACGACCTTTGTCCGAGGCAAACGAAGTCCTGGACAAGCTGCGCCGAGGGCAGGTTTCCGGCCGGCTCGCACTAAGCCTCAGCTCGTAGGTTCTTCGTCGGAGGCAGCACAAGCGTTTGACGTTAGTCGCTATATTGTGATATTGACTATCACTTTGTACAAAGCTGAACTTTCCGGCCGGGAGTCTTTCATATTGTGAATGCGAGGAAGTTGTTCGATCTTAGCGGGCGTGTTGCCATCATCACCGGCGGTTCGATCGGGCTCGGTCGGCAGATGGCCGAAGGGTTGGCGGAGATGGGAGCCAATGTCGTGCTATGTGCGCGCAAGAAAGAGCGCTGTCAGGAAGCGGCTGATCAGTTGGCCAGCTTGGGTGTAAAGACCCTTGCCCTCGGCTGTGACGTGAAAGATCCCGCCGCGATTCAGGAAGTGGTGGCATTGACTTTGCAAAATTTCGGACGCATCGACATCCTCATTAATAATGCGGGCGTTTCGTGGGGAGCCCCGGTCGAAGAGATGACGCTTGAGCAGTGGAACAAGGTCATGGACACAAACCTGACTGGAACGTTCCTGTTTTCGCAAGCCGTGGGCAAAGCCATGATCGGGCAAGGACTCGGCAAGATCATCAACATCGCATCCGTGGCTGGCCTGGGTGGCGCTTCTTCGGATCTGCAAGCCATTGGCTACCACGCAAGCAAAGGCGGAGTCATCGCCTTCACCAAAGATCTGGCGTGCAAATGGGCGGCGCACAATATACAAGTCAACGCCATCGCTCCGGGCTGGTTTCCCACGCACATGTCCAGCTGGATTCTTGAGCACCACAAGGAGTCCCTGCTGGAGAAGATTCCTCTTCACCGTTTCGGCGGGGACCATGACCTGAAAGGCGCGGCAATTTTTCTGTCTTCCGACGCCTCGGCTTATGTTACGGGCCATGTTCTTGTCGTCGACGGAGGTCAGACTGCCTGGTAATAGTCACCAAGCATGAATATTCCTCTCACGCCCGTCCGCTTCCTCCGTTACGCGGAGCAACAATTTCCAAATAAAACGGCGGTGGTTTGCCAGGATCAGCGATTTACCTACGCGCAGTTTGCCGATCGCGCGGCCCGGCTGGCCGGCGCGTTGCGCGCAGCTGGAGTCAAGCCGGGAGATCGTGTCGCCTTTCTCAGCATGAACTGTCATCGGCTGCTGGAGGCGTACTTTGGAGTCCTCGACGCCGGAGCCGTTCTGCTGCCGCTCAATTACCGTCTCGCATCTCATGAACTTGCTTACATCCTGAACGATTCCGGCGCGACCAAGCTTTTCCTGGCGCAGGATTTCGTCGGTCTGGTCGATTCCTTTCGTATGAAACTGACCTGCGTTGACTCCTACCACCTGCTCGATGCGACGCAACAGGCCGACTGGCTTGCCGCTGAGAGCTATGAACAGCTCCTCGCCTCCGCGACGCCACACCGCGCGGAAATTACCTCGTTTGACGAGAATTCTCTCTGCGAACTCTTCTACACGAGCGGGACCAGCGCCGATCCCAAAGGCGTGATGCTTACTCACCGGAACATCTATCTCCACGCTTTGTATATAGCTCTGTTCCACAAGAGCAAGTATGAAGACGTCTTCCTGCATACGATTCCGTTGTTTCACGCTAATGGATGGGGGGCGGCACATACTGTCACGTTCGTGGGAGCCACGCATGTCATGAGTGCGCGATTTATCCCGCAAGACATATTTCACCTGGTGGAGCGGGAGCGGGTCGGCTCCCTCAGCCTGGTGCCGATCATGGCGGCCGCGTTGGTGAATTGCCCAGAGCGTTCCAAGTATGACTTGAGTTCGCTGCAGTGGGTCACTATTGGGGGCGCCGCTTCTTTTCCCTCGCTGATGCGCGAGGTCGAGCAGAAACTTGGCTGCAAGTGTTTTTCTGGATACGGTTTGACTGAGTGCTCTCCTTCTCTTGCCACGGCCGAGCTCAAGCCAGATGTGGTGTGCGAACCCGAGGAGCGCTACGCGCTCCAATCCATGACTGGCTATGCCTATCCGGGAGTCGAACTGCGAGTCGTGGATTTCGAAGACAAGGATGTACCTCACGACGGCGAGACCATGGGTGAAATCATTGCCCGCAGCGACAGTGTGATGGCGGGCTATTGGCAGCATCCGGAGGCGACCGCGGAAGCCCTGCGTGGCGGGTGGTTTCACACCGGCGACATGGCTGTCGTCATGGAGAATGGTTACATCCTGATCGTCGATCGCAAGAAAGACATTATTGTCAGCGGCGGCGAGAATATCTCATCACTGGAAGTGGAGCGAACGTTGTTGACGCATCCCGCCGTGTACGAAGCTGCAGTGATCGCAGTTCGGAACGACAAGTGGGGCGAAGTCCCGAAAGGAGTGGTGATTTTAAGGCCAGGATCCGCCGCGACGGAAGCGGAACTTATTGAGTTCTGCCGCTCTAATCTGGCGCACTATAAATGTCCACGTTCTATCGAATTCTCCGAGACCTTGACCAAGACTGCGACTGGAAAAGTGCTGAAGAAAGAACTGCGGGCGAAATACGGGGACAAGGCAAAGACGCTTAGTCGGGAATTGTGACCGCAGCCACAAGGAGATGGGATGGACCTGAACCTGACTTCCGAGGAAAAGCAATTCCGCGACGAATTGCGGTCCTGGCTCACGGCGAATGTGCCCGCCGACTGGGCGGAGCGCCGCGAGGAATCACTGGAGTCTCGCTTCGAATATCTGCGAGCGTGGCAACGCAAGTTGTTCGAAGGCGGATGGGCTGGAGTTTCGTGGCCCAAGCAATATGGTGGCCGCGGTGCGAATCTGATGCAGCAGGTCATCTTCTGGCAGGAAATGGCTCTGGCCAGCGCGCCACCGATGGCCAACACTCTGGGGCTGGGTCTGATCGGGCCCACCATCATTGCGTTTGGAACCGAGGCGCAAAAGACCCGCTACCTGGCGAAGATTCTTAGCGCGGAAGAAATTTGGTGCCAGGGGTTTTCCGAACCGAATGCCGGGTCCGATCTCGCGTCCTTGCAGACCGAGGCGCGACTGGATGGCAATTTCTACGTAGTCAACGGCCAGAAGACGTGGAACAGCTACGGTTGGATTGCGGACTGGTGCGAGTTGGTGGTTCGAACCGATCCGAATCTTCCAAAGCACAAAGGGCTCACTGTGCTCTTGGTAGATATGAAGTCCCCGGGAATCAGTGTTCGTCCACTTCGCCAGATCACTGGAGAGAGCGAGTTCGCCGAGGTCTCGTTCCGGGATGTGCGTGTTCCCGTCGAAAACGTTGTGGGAAGCGTGAACCAGGGCTGGGATGTCGCGATAGGAACGCTGATGCACGAACGCGGCACATTCGGCGCCGGCTTGCAGATAACCTTTCGCCGCAACATGGAGCGCTTGATCGAGCTTGCCCGCGAGTCGCGACGGAACGGAAAATCTGCCGCGCAGGATCCTCTAATCCGGCAGAAGCTGGCACAGTGCTATGCCGAAGTTGAAGTTATGCGATGGAACCAGATGCGCGCCTTCAGCCGCATCAGTGCAACCGGAGTGCCTGGTCCCGAGGGTTCCATCCAGAAAATCTTCTGGAGCGAGTTGAACCAGCGATTGCAGCAGGTGGCGCAGGAGTTGCTCGGTCCGTTCGGCCAGGTTGCGGGTTCCTCGGAGTACTCCGTCGACAACGGTAGTTGGGCCTACGGATACCTGCGCTCGCGAGGCAACACCATCGAAGCCGGAACCTCAGAGATTCAGCGAAACATCATCGGACACTTCGTCCTGGGCTTGCCAAGGAGCTACTGAGAACAGGCTATGCAATTCGGACTGAACGAGAGCCAGAAGATCCTCAAGGAGAACGCGCGCCAGTTTTTTGCCGGGGAGTGCCCCATTTCGCACGTGCGGCACCTGGCTGAAAGTAAGCAGCCGTACGATCCAGTTCTTTGGTCTAAGATGGCCGCCCAGGGATACACCGGTATCATTTTTCCGGAGAAATATGACGGACTGGGTCTCGGTACGGTAGAACTCATTCTTCTGATGGAGGAAGCGGGCCGTGCGTTGCTTCCCGGCCCGTTCTGGTCGACTGTCGCACTTGCCGGTGCGGTGATCGATGCTGTCGCCGGCGACGAGCAGAAGACGGAGTATCTCGGGCGCATTTGTCGCGGCGAGGCGCGCTCGACTCTCGCCTTACTTGAAGCCGCTGCCTCCTGGGACTTGGCCGACGCGAATCTTGTCGCCGCCAATGGGAGGCTGACGGGCGAGAAGCTCTTCGTTCTGGACGCTGACGTGGCTAACTTTATTGTCGTTGCCGCGCAGTCGGGCGTTTTTCTGGTGGAAGCGCAGGCGCCCGGCTTGTCTATCACGCCGATGCCGGCTCTGGATCTCACTCGAAACTTCTATGCCATCCAGTTCCATAACACTCCTGCGGAGAAGCTGGCTGATGGAGCCAATCTTGCACATGCTCTCGATGTCGCGACCGCAGCTCTGGTTGCCGAAATGGTGGGCGGAATGCAGCGTGTACTCGACCTGACTGTGGACTACGCGAAGATGCGCAAACAGTTTGGCAAGCCGATCGGAACGTTTCAGGCCGTCCAGCATCAGTGCGCGGACATGTACCTCGAAACCGAGAGCTCCCGTTCAGCCGCTTACTACGCGGCGTGGGTCCTGGAGCATGACGCTCCCGACGCGGCAACTGCGACCTCCATTGCAAAAATGTACGCCAGTGATGCCTGCCGGGCTGTGGGGAACCATGCCATCCAGGTCCACGGCGGTAACGGTTTTGCCTGGGAGAACGATTTACACCTTTACTACCGCCGCGCGAAAGCGTCCGAGACGATGATGGGCGATGCGACGTTTCACCGCGAACGCATCGCCCGCCTCGTGATCGACTGTGTTGCGACCGCCGGCTGTAGCAGTGATCGGAGTTCACGATGAGCAATCTGGTACGGCTCAGCAGAGACAAAGAGAATGATATCGCCATCATCACCATCGACAATCCTCCGGTGAATGCGCTAAGCCCCGGCGTGCCGGAGGGAATTGCCAACGCCATCGAAGAGATCAACAACGATCCCTCCGTGAAAGCGGCGGTTCTGATCGGCGCGGGCCGCACGTTTGTCGCAGGAGCTGACATCAAGGAATTCGGAAAGATGACCTCTGGCAAATCGCGCGGCGCCAGCCTTCTGCCGCTGCTTCTCGGCATCGAAAACTGTCGCAAGCCAGTGGTGATGGCGATTCATGGCGCCGCATTTGGTGGAGGGCTGGAGCTGGCGATGGCTGGGCATTACCGCGTGGCCTCAAGCGATGCGCAGGTCGGGCAGCCCGAAGTGAAGCTTGGCCTCATTCCGGGTGCTGCTGGAACGCAACGCCTGCCTCGGCTTGCCGGTGTCACCAAAGCGCTTGAAATGTGTACCGACGGCAAACCAGTTGCCACAGCAGAAGCCTTCCGGCTTGGGATCATCGACCGCTTGATCGAAGGCGACCTGCTTACCGGAGCGGTGGCCTTTGCCGGCGAAGTTGCTGGAAGACCGATCCCTCGCACGCGCGAACGCGCCGAGAAACTGGGCACGGCTGCGGAAAACGTGGCGATAATCGCTTCCGCTCGCGAGCGAGTCCACAAGAAGCAACATGGTCTGAAAGCGCCGCTAGCTGCCATCGATGCGGTGGAAGCGGCGACCAAACTTCCTTTCGAGGAAGGTTGCGAGGTGGAGCGGAGACTGTTTACGGAGTGTCTGTTCTCCGATCAATCCAAGGCGCTCATCCACGTCTTTTTTGGAGAGCGCGAGGTGGCAAAGATTCCGGACGTACCGAAAGACACGCCCGTCCTGCCAATCCGAAGCGTCGCGGTCGTCGGTTCCGGAACAATGGGCGGCGGGATCGCCATGGTTTTTTCCAACGCCGGAATTCCCGTTCTGCTGAAGGAGGTCGATCAGTCTGCGCTCGAGCAAGGCCTCGCGAAGATTCGAAAGAACTATGCTACTTCGGTTCAGCGGGGACGCTTCACGCAGCAGTTCGTCGACGAGCGGCTGGCCTTGATTACACCCACTCTCAACTATGACAACTTCGGTGACGTCGACATGGTGGTGGAGGCGGTCTTCGAGGGGATGGCGCTCAAGAAGCAGGTGTTTCAAGATCTGGATCGCGCGTGCAAACCCGGCGCGATTCTGGCGAGCAATACATCCACGTTGAGCATTGACGAGATCGCCGGTGTCACCTCGCGGCCGGAGTCCGTAGTTGGAACGCACTTCTTCAGCCCGGCCAACATCATGCGCTTGCTCGAAATTGTACGCGGAAAAGAGACAAGCAAGGAAGTGATCGCCACCTGCATGCAGCTCTCGAAAAAGCTCGGCAAGATCGGCGTGCTAGTCGGAAACTGCCGGGGCTTTGTCGGAAACCGAATGTTTGGGCCCTATCGCCGGGAAGCCCAGTTCCTCGTCGAAGAAGGTGCGGAGGTGGAGGCCGTTGACAACGCGCTGGTTGAGTTCGGCATGGCCATGGGTCCACTCGCGACAGGTGATCTTGCCGGACTGGATGTTGGCTGGCGCATTCGCAAGGAATATCGCCATCTGGAAAAACCTGGTGTGCGCCAGCCCATCGCCGAGGATCGCCTTTGCGAGATGGGCCACTACGGCCAGAAGACTTTGGCCGGCTGGTACCACTATGACGACCAGCGCCGCGCTGCAACTGATCCGGAAGTGAGCGCTCTGGTGCGGAAGTGGGCCGCCGAAGCTGGAATTCCCCAACGCAAGATTGCCACTTCCGAAATGATCGATCGTTGTGTCTACGCCCTGGTGAACGAGGGCGCCCGGATTCTTGAGGAGGGTTACGCGCTGCGTGCGGTCGATATCGACATCATTTATTTGAATGGCTACGGATTTCCGGCGTATCGCGGGGGCCCTATGTGGTATGCCGACACCGTCGGCTTGAAAAACGTCTATGACCGCGTCTGCGAATTCCGCCAGCAACTTGGGGAACTCTGGGAGCCTGCTCCGCTGCTGAAGCGCCTCGCAGAAGCCAACCAGACATTTGCCGAGTTGGGTAAGGAACATGTCGTCAACGCGTAAGGCTGCAAATTATGAGCCGCGTCATTCTAGTGCGACATGCCCAGGCGTCTTTTCTGGAGCCAAACTATGACAAACTCTGCGCCACCGGCGAAGAGCAATCCCGCCTGCTGGGAGAATACTGGGTACGCCGCGGAATGCTGTTCAGCCGCGTCTACTCGGGTCCTCGCGTGCGGCAGGTGCAGACTGCGCGGATCGTTGAGGAAGTCTACCGAAGATTTGGCAGGGAGTTTTCTGAAGTGGCTGTGATGAACGAGTTCGACGAATATCCGGCAGAAGCAGTTCTGAAGCTTGGTCTGCCGCAGGTGCTGGAAAGATCTGAGGAAGTACGCCATCTTCAGTGGGCGTTCGAGCACGCCAACGATATCGACGAACGAAAAAGAACCTTCCAGCAAATGTTTGAGGCGGTTATTGGCTTGTGGGTGAGTGGTGCGTTAGTGATCGACGATGTGGAATCCTGGCCGGATTTTTGTGCGCGCGTCGATCAAGGCATTGCAACCATCGTAAATAGCTCCACGCCAACCGGCGATTCCGTGGTTTTTACATCAGGGGGTCCGATTGGTGTTGCCATGCGTCGTGCCTTGCACTTGTCGCACGCAGACACGCTGCAATTGAGCTGGATGTCTCGCAACGCTTCGTTTACGGAGTTTCTAAGTTCGGGTGAACGCTTCACGCTCAGTGCATTCAATGCACACCCTCATCTCGAAGACGAGCGCTTGCTCACGTATCGATAGGAGGTTTCGCACTTCGGAGAGACTAACGACGAAGGGTTCGGAACCAATGATTGCCTCTTGTGATAATGCGGTTGCCGTAAGGGCCGGGGAAGAGCTTGATCTGGCGCGGCTCGGCGCCTACCTCGGCCGCCATTTCGATGGTCCCGGCCCGCTTGCGGTCGAGCAGTTCCCGGCGGGTCATTCAAATCTTACCTATCGTGTGACCTGGGGCAGTCGTGAATTTGTACTGCGCCGGCCGCCGTTCGGCAGCCAGGTTAAATCCGCTCATGACATGGGCCGCGAATATCGCGTGCTCTCCCGGTTGCGCGAGACATATCCGGTTGCGCCGAAAGTGATTCTGTATTGCGACGATCTTTCGGTTCTCGACGCCCCTTTCTACCTTATGGAGCCGATTCGAGGCGTGATCCTGCGCCGGGAACTGCCGGCGGGACTGCTGCTGTCCCCTCCCGTGGCACAAAAGCTCAGCGAGGCTTTCCTCGACAACCTCGCGCGCTTGCACGCCGTCGAGTACGACAAAATCGGCCTTGATGATTTGGGTAAGCCGCAAGGTTATCTCGAACGCCAGGTGAGAGGATGGATCGAGCGCTACCATAATTCAGCAACTCACGACCTGCCTGAAGTCGGAAGCATTTCCGCTTGGCTGACGCATCACCTTCCAGTGTCGAGCGACGCTACCCTCATTCACAACGACTACAAGTACGACAACGTAGTGCTCGACTCGAATGACATTACAAAAATCCTCGGAGTTTTGGACTGGGAGATGTGCACGCTGGGAGACCCACTATCGGATCTGGGCACAACCCTGGCCTATTGGACCGATCCAGATGACCCAGAGGAGCTGCGCGAGATCTATGCCGCTCCCACGACAATTCCTGGAACGTTGACGCGCGCCCATTTGGCTCAACGCTATGCGCAGACGACCGGCCGGGACATTCACGACATGGTCTTCTATTTGGCCTTTGCGCGTTTCAAGGTCGCAGTGATCGTTCAGCAGATCTATTACCGTTACGCCCGCGGGCTCACGCACGATGAGCGCTTCGCCACCATGCCCCAACGGGTCCCGATCCTGATGCGCGCCTCGCTACAGTGCGCGGAAAGCGGAAGTATATGATCGACTTCCGATTCCGCGTTTCGTCATCTACGGTAATACCGCACCAGCCACTCCGCGATGCAGCAGGGCTTGTCGGCGCCTTCGCTCTCGATCTTCACCAAGAAAATGATATCCACGAACTCTGCAGATTCTTTGACCGAAAGCAGGGTCACGCGGGCGCGAATTGCCGATCCCGCCCGCACCGCCGATGGAAAGCGCACGCGGTTGAGTCCATAGTTGACGCGTATCCCGACTCCCTCCCGGACCCGAATCGCCTGTCCGGCAAAATAGCTTACCAGCGAAAGCGTGAGGAAGCCGTGGGCGATGGTGCCGCTGTAGGGCGACTCCCGTGCCGCTCGCTCTGGATCGACGTGTATCCATTGCCGGTCTTCGGTAGCGTCGGCGAACTTCTGGATACGGTCCTGGGTGAGAACGAGCCAATCGGTCGGGGGCAGTTCGCGGCCTTCGAACTGTTTTAGCGAATTAAGATGGTTAATTTCGAAAGGGGGCATCGGAATTATGATGACCTTAACAGAAATTTCCGGCAAGACAAGAGGCTCAGCTTTTCTCTTTGAGGATGCGCTCCCGGCCCAGGTTTTCACTCCAGAAGATCTTACGGAAGAGCACATTGCGATCGGCCGCATGATCGATGAGTTCTGGGCCAGCGAAGTCGAGCCCAATCTTCCTGCTATCCGAGAGAAACAGCCGGGCGCTGCTCTGGCGGTCCTGCGGAAGTCCTCCGAACTGGGCCTTACTGGCATGACCATCCCGGAGGAATTTGGCGGCATGGAAATGGATTCGCCTTCGTTGATGGTCGCCGCCGAGCACATGGGACGCGACGCCTCCTATGCAGGCTGGCACTCCGCGCACACCGGCATCGGAACCCTCCCCCTCGTGTACTTCGGCACCCCCGAGCAGAAGAAAAAGTATCTGCCTCGATTGGCTCGGATGGAACTGCTCGCTGCTTATGCCCTCACAGAGCCATTGGCCGGTTCAGACGCTCTGGCCGCGCGAACTCGCGCCGACCTGGCTCCGGACGGCAAGCACTACATACTCAACGGCCAGAAAATGTGGATTACCAACGGCGGCGCAGCTGATCTGTTCACTATTTTTGCCAAAGTTGGAGGCGAGAAGTTTACCGCCTTTCTCGTGGAGCGAGCCTTTCCCGGCGTCAGCAGCGGCGCCGAAGAACACAAGATGGGAATTCGCGGCACTTCCACCACTGCGGTTTATCTCGATAACGTGCCTGTTCCCGTCGAGAACGTTCTTGGGGAAATCGGACGCGGTCACGTCATCGCGTTCAATGTGCTTAATATCGGACGCCTAAAGCTTGGTCCCGCGTCCGTCGGCGCAGCAAAGAACGTGCTGGCCATCTGCATCAAATACGCGAAGCAGAGAAAAGCGTTTGGCTCCGCCATCGCTGAGTTCGGCGCGATTCAGCACAAACTTGCCGAAATGACCATTCGGATTTTTGCAGCCGAGTCCATGACCTGGCGTGTAGCCGGGCTTATCGAAACCCAGATGCAGGCCAGGTCGGCCGAGCGGAAAGACAGTTCTGTCACCGAGATGCAGGCCGTCGAGGAGTACGCGGCGGAATGCTCGATGGTAAAAGTCTTCGCTTCTGAGATGCTCGACTACGTGGTGGACGAGGGCGTCCAGATTCACGGCGGTTACGGTTTTCATCAGGACTATGCAGTCGAGCGAGCCTACCGCGATTCGCGCATCAACCGCCTCTTTGAGGGCACTAACGAAATCAACCGGCTGGTCATCATGGGCATGCCCTTGAAGCGGGCGGCGCGCGGGCAGTTGCCTCTTCTCGAAGCGGCGCGTGCGGTCTTGAACCAGAGCGAAAACCACAGTTCCTCGGAAAAAAAGCAAAGTGCTACGGAAACGGAAGAAGATCGCATCGTTCGCAACGCGAAGAAAATATTTCTCCTGACGCTTGCAGTGGCCCATGCAAAATACGGTGACCAGCTTGAGAAACAGCAGGAAGTCATCATGAACCTCTCCGACATCGCCATGGAGGTGTTCGCCATGGAATCCAGCCTCCTGCGCAGCAAGAAGCTGACATCGTCTGGCAAGGGCGAGAACGCCCTCGACATCAGTGCTGTATACCTGCGTGATGCTATTTACCGGATTGAGGGGTTCTCACGCACCGTGCTGAGCGCCTGCTCCGAAGGAGATATCTTGCGCGAGTACCTCGCAACTGTGCACACTTACGCGGATCACCTGCCGGTGAACTCCATCGCTCTTCGCCGCCAGATCGCGGCTCGGCTGCTGTCCAGTGAGCGCTACACGGTTTAACTTGAAAGGAAACCATCATGACATTCGTCAATCACAGATTCATCCTTGCTTCCCGCCCCGTTGGAATGCCGAAGGGTAGCGACTGGACCTATGAGGAAGAGAGGGTTCGTGAGCTGCGCGAAGGCGAACTGTTGATCAAGGTGTTATTTATTTCGCTTGACCCCGCTATGCGCGGCTGGATGAAGCAGGCCAGATCCTATGTTCCGCCCGTTGGCATCGGGGAGGTGATGCGGGCTTTGGCCCTTGGCCAGGTGGCTGCTTCGAAGAATCCCCTTTTCGCCGTCGGAAAGTATGTCTCGGGAACTTTTGGTGTTCAGGAATATTTCATATCCGAAGGGAAGAGCCTAATCGAGCTTGATCCGCGTGTGGCGCCGCTTCCAACGTTCCTCAACGTGTTGGGCATGACCGGGATGACTGCGTATTTCGGCTTGTTGGAAACCGGCCAGCCTCAAACTGGCGACACTATAGTCGTCTCAGCTGCGGCTGGAGCCGTGGGCTCGGTGGTAGGACAGCTTGCCAAAATCAAGGGTTGCCGCGCAGTTGGCATCGCGGGCGGCCCCGACAAGTGCTGTTATCTTGTCAACGACCTCGGATTTGATGCAGCCATCGATTACAAGTCCGAAGACGTAACGGAAGCGCTGCGAAAGTCTTGCCCGCAAGGGATGAACGTCTATTTCGATAACGTGGGCGGTGACATACTCGAGGCTGCTCTCGCGAACCTGGCGCGCGGCGCTCGCATCGTAATCTGCGGCGCCATCTCGCAATACAACAATACTGGTCCGGTTCAGGGGCCGCGCAACTATCTCTCCCTGTTGGTTTCTCGCGCAACCATGAAAGGCATGCTGGTCTTCGACTATGCGGACCGCTATGCCCAGGCTAGGGAGGAAATGGCGGGTTGGATAGCAGCCGGGAAGCTCAAGTCGCGTGAGGATATTGTCGAAGGGCTCGAAACCTTTCCCGACACTTTTCTGAAGCTGTTCAGAGGAGACAACTTCGGCAAACTCATTCTCAAAGTCGCGACAGACTGATCGCACGGTTCGACAGTCGCAGGTTCCGGTCGCAGTTGCAGTCGATTTGTTTTGAAGAGGAGATTGAATGCCGTTTGCTGACAGCCAAGGAACGAAGATTTATTGGGACGAGCAGGGAACAGGCGCGCCGATTTTGTTGATCATGGGCCTGGGCTACCCCTCCGCCATGTGGCATCGCACGCGGCCGGCGCTGTCCGCTTCCTACCGCACCATCGCACTCGACAATCGAGGCGCGGGACAAAGCGATGTTCCTCCCGGCCCGTACTCGATCGCACTTATGGCTTCGGACGCAGCCGTCGTGCTCGACGCCGCCGGTGTTCGCAGCGCCCACGTTTTTGGGGTATCGATGGGTGGCATGATCGCTCAGGAATTTGCGTTGCAGTATCCCGGGCGTGTGCAGTCTCTCATTCTCGGCTGCACAGCGGCCGGAGGAACGAACGCGCAGCGCGCCGAACCAGCCGCAGTCGAGATGTTGAAAGCCCGCACCTGGATGAGCCGGGAAGAAGCAGCCGAGGCTGCGGTCCCTTTTATCTACCACTCCGCGACGCCGCGGCAGTTAATCGACGAAGATATCGCCCAGCGTCAGCCGTGGCCGACCAGCCCGGCCGGCTATCTTGCTCAGCTGCAGGCAATACTTGCGTGGGAATCTTTCAGCCGCCTGCCCCAGATCACGGCTCCAACGCTCGTAATTCACGGGAAGCTCGACCGCCTGGTCCCGGTAGGCAACGGGGAATTGATCGCGACACGCATTCCCGGCGCCAAGCTCGTCTTGATCGAACGGGCGAGTCATCTGTTCTCAACCGATCAACCCGAGGCCGCGGAAACAGCCATTCTCGAATTCCTGGCTGCGCAACTGGTAGGCGCAAAGGCGGGCGAATGAAGAGGGTAGGCCTACAGAAACGGCGTATACCGGCCAGCCTGTGGTCCATCCGTCGATTGGTAGCTTAATTCGTTTGAAGCATACATGGTCATCCATAAAATTCATTTGATGAATCTGAAAAACGCAGCTACGCTCGTGCCCGATGCGGCGCGCTGAAGTGGGATGAGTGTGCCTTTGCGTAATTCAGACAACGCCTGAGCAAGGG
>JBAWCJ010000349.1:0-3009 GCA_049590215.1 Candidatus Sulfotelmatobacter sp.
CGGCCGCGCAGGCCTGGGCTAGCGCCAGTTCGTCGACGCGCAGAGTGAGAAGAAAGATGCGGGCATCCGCGTGGGTCACGCCTGAGGGCAGATACTTGGCGGCCACTTCGCAGAGAATTACGGCGAAAGATTCGCGGGTGAGTCCGATCTTTTCGCAGCCGCTTTTCGCGTGGAGATCCGCCAGCAGATCGGAGACTGCCGAGTGCACCGAAGCGGAGATCGGTTTGGCCGAGCGCATGTCGATAGAGATGAGAGTACGACGAAAATCACACAACGCAAAGAATCGATTTTTGATGCAGGCCTCGAAGGCCTGCTCCACCCGCCAGTTCGTTAGACGCTTGAAAGGTTAATTTTAGCCGCAAGGCTTGAGTTCTTTTTCGTTCTTTTCCCGAGTCGAGCTGGGTGATGCGAGATGGGTGGTGCGCCCCGCGGAGCTGACACTTACAGTCTCCTGGGACCGGGGCGCACCTGCCCGCCAAAGGCAGTGGAGAGCAGCGGCCGGTGTCTGGTAAGAATCTTGACGGCTCGAACTGGTCGTTGATGACCGGCCAATGATCGATGATTAATGATCACTGGCCACTAGCCACTGATGTTTGGTACCACCTGCGCCAGGCTTCGGAGTTGTTGGGCAGGTGTTGTTTCGTGATGTCGGCCAGGGCCTGGAAGGCCCAGGCGCGGGTTTGAGTGTCGAGGGCGAGATCGGCGGAGTAGTCAATCAACTGCGGCACGGCGGTGAGGCGCTGCTCGCGGCTCAACATACCGGATTGCGCCAAGCTGCAGGCGGCGTGTTCGCGCACCACGGGAGATGGATCATTGCGCATGGTTTCGAGCAGGGGCGCGATGGTCGGCGTCGTCCCTACCAGAGCCAGGCCTTCGACGGCCCAGCGGCGCGCGTCTTCGTCGTTTTCTTTGTGGTTATTTCTACCCTTGCCTCGATCCGCGTCGGAATTCTTGCCGGGATCTTTGAGTTGCGCGACCAGCACATGGACGACGCGCTCAGGTTCCACTCCGCGGTTGCCGAGCAATCCCAAAGCCCACAGAGCCCAGATTTTATGCCGGTGATCAGGAGAGTCGGCTTGGCGGACCATGGCGTCGACCGTGGATTCGGTCTTCCTGAGCCCATAGGCTGCTAGCTGCACTTCGATGGCGGAGGCGCGCACGCTCAGGTCAGTGGAATTGAGTGCGACCGTGGTGAGGTCGCCGAGTTGCGAATCCCATTGGAGGTGGCCGCGCCAGGCATCGCTGCGCGATTCGATCTGGGCTGCGATCTGACTAGAGTCTGCAACGGAGTGGCTCACTGCGCGCTCGAGGAGCAATTCCGCCTGTTTCTGCGGCTGCTGGTTGTCGAGATCGGCTGCGGAGAGCTCCGCGGTGGAAAGTTCAGAATCTGGCCGCAATGAAAACAGGCCGGCGGTTTTTCCCCAGACGGCAACCGGCCCGCCACCGATCGCAAGCAGCAACGCGAAGGCGACCCCCGCCATCGCGGCGACAGAGTGAAGCGCGCGCCAGGCTTCGGGCGACAATTGGCGCCCGCTCACCGTGTGCTCCGGCAGGTTGGGTCGAAATACATCCACAGCCCCAGTTTAGGGACGGCCCGAAGTAGGGTAAAGTTACTTCTGGGCTCCGTCCCTTGCGGTTAGATGCCGGGTCGCGGCCGCGTGTCGTTTCGGAGGAAATCATGATTGAGAAGAGGAATAGCCTGCGCCGTTGGGTGCCGGCTTCGCTGGTTCTGATAATCGTTGCTCTGATAATCACCCCTGCCGCTCTGGCTGCGGCAGGGCCGGGATATAAGGTTGTGACCACTTACAACGTAGGCGGCGACGGAGGCTGGGATTATCTGATCGCCGATGCGGCGGGGCGGCGGCTTTATATTTCGCGCGCGACGCATGTCATCGTGCTCGATCTCGATTCTGGCAAAGCCGTTGGCGACATTGCGGACACGCCGGGGGTGCATGGTATTGCGCTGGCGCCGGAGTTGGGCCGCGGCTTTACCAGCAACGGCCGCGAAGGCACGGTCAGCATTTTTGATCTTAAAACGCTGGCGACGATCAGCAAAGTGAAGGCGGGCGAGAATCCGGACGCGATTCTTTACGATCCGGCGACCCAGCGGGTTTTCACGTTCAACGGCCGAAGCCAGGATTCAACCGCCATCGATGCGGCTAAAGGCACGGTGCTGGGCACGATCAAACTCGACGGCAAGCCGGAATTTGCCGCCAGCGACGGCAAGGGCGAGATTTTTGTGAACATCGAAGACAAGAGCGAATTGACCGCGATTGATCCGAACAAGTTGATGGTCAAGTCGACGTGGCCCCTCGCACCTTGCGAATCCCCTACCGGATTGTCGATGGACCGGAAGAATCGGCGGCTGTTTGCGGGCTGCGACAATAAGATGATGGCTGTAGTGAACGCGGATACGGGCAAAGTCCTGGCCACTCCGGCGATCGGTGACGGCGTCGACGCAACCAGATTCGACGACGAGACCGGACTGGCGTTCGCTTCCTGCGGAGAAGGCGTTTTGACTGTGGTGCGGGAGGAGTCGCCGGAGAGATTCAGCGTGGCGGAAAATGTTCCGACGCAGGCGGGAGCGCGCACCATGGCGCTGGATTCGAAGACGCACAACGTGTATTTGGTGACGGCGAAGTTCGGTCCGCCTCCGGCGGCTACGGCGGATAATCCGCATCCCCGGCGGAGTATTTTGCCGGACAGCTTTGTGGTGCTGGTGGTGGGCAAGTAGAAGCTTTTCGCCGCAGAGTCGCAGAGACACAGGGAATGCTAAAAACAAGATAGACATGTTAGAGGTTTTCTCTGTGCCTCTGTGACTCTGTGGTGAAAAAGCTTGGGTCAAGGTTCTTGTCGAACGACCGTTCGGTTGTCATCTCTCCACTCGACGTGTATTATCTCTCCACTTTGCCGCCCCGCATTTTCCGCTTTTATCGTGGCATCTAATTGATTTGGCCATTGTGAGGTTTTGAAATTCATGACGACTTTGGACGACAAGTTTTTCCAGGC
>JBAWCJ010000350.1:0-13677 GCA_049590215.1 Candidatus Sulfotelmatobacter sp.
TGACGAGGACGCGGAAAAGATCCGCACCGTGCAGGACGCCATCGACTACATCGGGAAGCATTCGAAAGGCGGCAAGTAGTTTGGGACGCAGGGTCGTAGTTACCGGCATCGGCCTGATCTGCGGCGTGGGCAATACCACCGGAGAAGTGTGGAAGGCCGTGCTCGCCGGTAAAAGCGGCGTAGCCCGCATCACCCAGTTCGATTCCACAAATTTCGCCTGCCAGATCGCCGCCGAAGTCAAAAACTTCGATCCGCTGAACTTCATCGAAAAAAAAGAAGTCAAGAAGATGGGACGCTTCATCCACCTGGCTATCGCCGCCGCAGATGAAGCGTTCAAAATGTCGGCTCTCAAGATCACGCCCGAGAACGACGAGCGCGTCGGCGTGCACATCGGCTCCGGCATCGGCGGGTTCGACATCATCGAGCGCGAACACACGGCGCTGTTCGAAGGCGGCCCACGCAAGATTTCACCGTTCTTTATTCCCGCCGCCATTATCAATCTCGCCGCCGGCCACGTTTCCATGCGGCTCGGCGCGAAGGGTCCGAACGAAGCCACAGCGACCGCCTGCACAACCAGCGCGCACTCGGTAGGAGATTCTTTCCGAATCATTCAGCACAACGATGCCGATGTGATGATCGCCGGCGGCTCCGAAGCGGCGATTACTCCGATGGGCGTCGGCGGGTTCGCCGCCATGCGCGCTCTTTCCACCCGCAATGACGATCCCGAAAAAGCCAGCCGTCCCTGGGACAAAGATCGCGACGGCTTTGTGATGGGTGAAGGCGCCGGCATTCTGGTGCTCGAAGAACTCGAGCACGCCCAACGGCGCGGCGCGCCCATCCTCGCCGAGATTGCCGGTTATGGAATGTCTGGCGACGCTTACCACATGACGCAGCCCGCGCCCGAGCACGAAGGCGGATTCCGTGTGATGCGCAACGCTACCCGGGACGCCGGCATCAGTCCTGACAAAGTCGATTACGTCAACGCTCACGGAACTTCCACGCCCATCGGCGACACGCTTGAGGCACACGCTATCCGCAACTTCTTCGGCGAGCGCAAAATTCCCGTGAGCTCCACCAAATCCATGACCGGCCATCTGCTCGGAGGCGCCGGAGGCCTTGAAGCGGGCATCACAGTGCTGGCCCTGCGCGATCAGATCCTGCCGCCCACCATCAACCTCGTCACGCAGGACCCCGAAACCTGCGGCATGGATTTCGTCCCCAACCACGCCCGCAAGGCCAAGCTCGAATACGCGATGTCTAACTCTTTCGGCTTCGGCGGGACTAACGGCGCGCTGCTTTTCCGGAGATGGTCAGAGTAGGGTCTTCTAAGAATTCTGGGATGCTTCCGCTACTTAGGGTGCGGAATTATCGACAAGATGACGTACTCTTCGCCGCGAATCACAAAATAGAATCGCCAGCTGCGATTCACTCGCGCCTGCCAAATGTCGTTTGCCGTGTCGTACTTTTTCGCTCGCAGAGACGGATGCCCCAGCTGGTTAAGCAGGAATCCGAGTTGCTTGGCGAACGCCTTACGCACTTCAGGGAGCAACGCTGCATAGTCCTTATCAGCGCGCTCCGTGAAGCGGGCTTTCACTTACGCTTCCTTGGTTTTTTGTTCCGTCCCCGCGCCCTCCGCTCAAGCGCAGCGACAGCCGCAGTGGCCGATTCATAGGGACCATGCGTCCGGCCTTGGGCAAGGTCCTCGAGTCCTTCGGCCAAGTGCCGGTCAATGACTGTTTTCGGCGTGAAGGTAATTTTGCCGTTCTCGAAGGACGCTTCCAGCAAATCCCCGATGTCCAGGCGTACCCGCTTGCGGATGCTCTGGGGAATGACGACTTGGAATTTCGCTTTTACCGTGACCAGTTCCATGGGAACCTCTGTTGGATAGTCTAACAGTCAAACTATCCAACTGCAAATGCGATTTCGAAAGCCGCGAAAACCGATGGTCAGGGCGCAGCTCGACCCCGGCTCGCACTGAGATTGACTTGACGGTTTCATCCACGTAAGATTCGCCACGAAAAGGAGGCGCGATGCAACTACGGCTCGAAAGCCGCCCGGTTGGCGAGGTCTTGATTGTTCAGTGCCACGGACGCATCGTGGCCGGCAATGAAGTTTTCACGCTGCACTCGCACGTCGGAGACTCCATCGACAAACACGGCGATGTCGTGCTGCAACTCGACCAGGTTGAGTTCGTCGACAGCAGCGGTTTGGGAGCGTTGGTTCGCCTGATGCAAGCCGCGCGCTCGAAAGGCGGAGACCTCAAACTCAGCGGCGTGCCGCCCAATATCCGCAAAGTACTGCAACTCACCAACCTGCTCGCGCAATTTGAAACTTACGATTCAGTGGAAGAAGCCATCACCGCCGCCTACCTGGGTTCCAAATATTCGCGGGGAAAGGCTGGAGACGCGAGGCCGCGCCTACTCTGCGTTTTCGAGTCGACCGATGTGTGCACGTTTCTGCGCGAAGTGCTGTGCGGCGCCGGGTACAACGCCATGACCACTCTGAGCCTCAACGACGCGCGTATCCTGCTCAAGGCAACCAAGGCGAAGCTCGTGGTAATTTCTGCGCGGATGCAATCCATCCATGGCAAACCCATCGCCAAGACGATGGAAGAAATCGATCCAACTGTCTCCGTGCTCGTTTTGGAAGAGAACTTTGCCACGCAAGATCCAGGAGAGGCAGCCGAAAAACTCCTGAACAGCGTGAGCAGCCGATTGGCCGTTCCGAATTAGCGGCCGCTCCTTCCTTTTCTTTCACTCGCTTCCGAACGCTATGCCCGACCTTGGTGCCACTCTCATGGCACGTTCTGGCGTTGTACTAAGGCGTTTGGCTGGTTACCCTGAGTTACTGTCGCAATCGAAATGCTCCCCCCAAAAGTAACCTCGAATGGGTGTTGTTGAAAAAATTCCGACATTTCTAACCGTCGGCGTGCTCGTTATCATCTTCGTGTGTCTGAAGCGCCAGGCGCGCAGTGCTCGCCTCACTCTTTGGACGATCGGATGGGCGCTGGTGTTCGCCCACTTCCTGGCACAGCTGCTCGAGCCGGATCACGGCCCAGTCAGTGCCTTTCTGTTAGCTGTCGATTCCGGATCGCTGCAGGCCGCCGCCGTCACTTTTCTGGTATCGGTTTCCTGCGTGGTGGAAGATTCCGTCAAGCGCATTCTCTTGCTGCTGGTGTTGGGCTTGCCGTCTGTGGTGTACGTGGCATGCACGTGCTACGACGTCCACGCCCGCTGGCCTTACGTCTTGTGCCTGCTGACCTGCTTCGGCGGCGCGGCCTGCTTCTTCTTCGGGGTAACCCGCAAATTGTCATTGTTTCTGGCGACCACCACTTTCTTGTGTTCGTTTGCCGGAGCATGGGCGATTCGTGCCGCTCTGCGCGGCTCCTTTGATGAAGGGGCCATCGTGCTCCTCGGAATCGGATTTGCTTTGTCTGGCGTCTTCATCTGCCGAAACTACTGGCGGGCATCGCCCGCTATGCTGACGATCGCCGGCGGATTCTTTTGCTGGGGAGCCGTGTTTCCTCTCGGCCTGCTGGTCGATCGCCTCGCTCCCAATCTGATTATTCCTGGAGAACTCTGGAACACGCCGAAGTTCTTCGTTGCCTTCGGAATGATTCTGGCCGTGGTGGAGGACAAATCAGAATCGATCGCCGGCATGCAACTCAAGGCCGCCTTGCTGAACCGCCAGCTGGAACGCTTTTCGGCCCTCACTTCCCGCCTGCTCAATGGTGGCCGGCCCGATGCCATTTGTCCCGCCATAGCTTCCGCCATCACCGAAGTCAGCAACTTCAGCGTGGCGGTGGTGCAACTCGAAGATGCCGAACGCAGGCTGCGAGTTGCGGGGTCGAGCGGACTCTCGCCAGCCTCGTTGCAGAGATTACAGGCGCAAACCCAGGACTGGACGCTCGACCATATTAAGACTCTGTGTTCGCAGTCCCGGCTAATGGGGAAGAACTCCTACGTGTTGCCTCCGCAGGAAACGATCCCTTTTCCCGACCTCGTGAAACCGAATGCACATTGGAAAAGCCGCGAAGAACTATTGATTCCGCTCTGCTCGGCCAGTGGCGCATACCTCGGTTGCATCCGAGTGGCTGCGCCCCGCGACGCGCATACGATCGATGCCCTCGAACTATCCCGCATCGAAATGCTGGCAGGCGATCTTGCCGTGGCCGTCGAACTGAAGGCGTTGCACACGCAGCTGGTCTGGTCGGAAAAGCTGGCCGCCCTGGGGCAACTGCTGGCCGGGGTAGCGCATGAACTCAACAATCCTCTGACCGTCATCATGGGCTACAGCGAACTGATGAGCGAAGCCATCGTGGGGCCACAGACTCGGGATCAACTCGCGAAGCTGCTTGGCGAAGCCCGCCGCATGAAGCGGATCACCGACAACCTGCTGCGCTTTTCGCGGCAAAGCACGCGCGACACGCAAGCCGTGCAGCTCTCACCCGTGGTGCAGGAGGTGCTGGCGCTGCGCGAATACTACACCCGCAGGCACAGCGTTCGAGTTGTGCTCGATATCGCGCCGGACCTTCCGCTGCTAGCCGTGAATGAAGATGAGATCAAACAAATCCTGCTCAACCTGTTCAACAATTCCAGTGACGCTCTCGAAGGCGTCGCCGGCAGCAAGCAAATCAGCATTCGCGCCTACCGGAGCGGCTCTCGCGCGGTCATCGAAGTAGAAGATTCCGGCCCCGGCTTTGGCAATCTGAACCGCGCCCTCGATCCGTTCTATACCACTAAGCCCGTGGGCAAAGGAACGGGGCTGGGCTTGAGCGTCTGCTATGGAATCGTCAAGGAACGTGGCGGAGATCTGAGAATCGAGAACGTGCAGCCCCACGGTGCACGTGTCACTATCGAGTTACCCGCCGCGGATGCCTTGGCACAGCCATTTATGGCCGCCGTAGCCCACGCCTGAGGCTAGGCGCCCGCACTTTTGCCGGCCCACCCGCCAGTCCACCTTAGGTAATGGCACCTTTGTACTCCCGCCCTGCCCCTTAGGGTCTTTCCATCTTTTCTCCGGCACGCCACAATAAACTTTCGTACTGAAGACCGGTTCCCCTGACATGGAAAAAGCCTTCGGCACTGCCCCGGCGCCCATTCGAACTAAAAAGGCAGCGGCTCGCGTTGCCCTGGTCGACTTAAAAGATTCCTCGCGAGCCTTGCTGCACGAGTGTTTCCGCCAGTTCGGCATCGAGACGGTGCTCGTCTCCTCCGGTGCGGCGGAGCGCGTGCGCCAGGAGAAATTCGAGGCCTGCGTGGTCCCTCTCGGCACCGGTGCCGAAGCCGTAATGGAAGCGGCGCGCACTTCGCCTTCCAACAGCCGCATGGTGCTCTACGGTCTCGGCGGCAATGCGCAGGAAGCCATGCGCTACTCCAAGTTCGGCATCAACGCCATGTTTCAAGAGCCTCTGGAGCGGCCCGCGACTCTCAAGCTAGTTCGCGCCACACACATGCTCGTGCTCCACGAATTCCGCCGCTACGCCCGCATTCCGATCATGACCGAGGTCAACGTCGTCACTCCGGATGGAACTCGCCTCGTCGCTTCCAGCCTCGAGGTCAGCTCCGGCGGCATGTCGCTGAAAAGCTCCGAGGATATGCCTTCAGGAACCAACGTCGAGGTTTCCTTTTCTCTGCTCACTCTGCCTCGCGTCAACCTCCGCGGCGTCGTGACCTGGCACAAGAGCAAGACTTTCGGCATCCGCTTCGACCCCGCTGACGACCGCCGCCAAAAAGTCAAAAGCTGGATCGACACCTACTTGGAAGGCTGAACAAAGCGAGGGATCGCCACAGTTCATGTGGGGACGGGCGCCTTCGCCCGTCCAGCCAAGCGCAGCGGGGCGCGCCTTTGACTTTTGGTAGCGCAGCCCCGGGTGGCGCAGCGTTTCAGCGCTGTGGGTTTTCAGTCCCCGAGCTCCCTAACCCGAGCCAGGTCCGATTCACCGCCTTCCCATTACAATGAGCCTCGTGGCCGATGCCAGCACAACTGAAGCCCCCCCAACAGAAGTCGCTGTCGGTCCCGACCGCTTCACTCTCCGCCAGAGAATCATCCTCCGCATCATCATCGCCGCCGGATACTCCTTCATCCGCCTAATCGGTCCTACGCTGCGTGTAAGCGTCTCGCGCGAAGAAGGCGCAGAAAAAACGCTGGACGAACGCCCGCTCATCACTTCTTTCTGGCACGCATGCATCATCCCCTCCACTTACATCTTCCGCAACTTCGGAGTTCGCGTGATGAGCAGCAACAGCTACGACGGTGAATACATGGGACGCATCATCCGCAAATTTGGATTCGTTGCCGTTAAAGGATCCAGCAGCCGCAACGCTGTCCGCGCCCTGCTCGGCCTGCGCCGCGCTCTGCAAGAAGGCTGGACAGTAGCCTTCAGCATCGACGGTCCCCGCGGCCCGCGCCACAAAGTGAAACCTGGCCCGGTCGCGCTGGCGCGATCTTCTGGCGTCCCGTTGAGCATGTATCACACCGCGGTCGAGCGCGCCTGGGTCCTCAACACCTGGGACCGCCTCATCATCCCGAAGCCTTTTTCCCGCGTCCTGCTGCGCTTCGGCAAACTCATCCCGGTTCCGCCGGAAGCCAGCGACGAAGACCTCGAACGCTATCAACAGGAACTGCAGGACTCTCTCGACCGAGTCTGCGAATTTGCTGAAGCCAATGTGCAGAAAGTCGGTTCGCCCGAATTCGCGTACTATAGTTGACGGTTTTTAACAAAAGGGGGACGCAGAGATGGAAACCGCGACGGCCACCACCTATACCGCCACGAAAATTAGTCCCATGCTGGCAGCCGCTGACATGGAAGAGACCCTCGCGTTCTATCACGACATTCTCGGGTTCACTCCGTTGATGCAGTCCGCCGAGTACGCCATCGTCGAGCGCGACGGCCAGACCATCCACTTCATGAAAGCCGCATCCGAAGAAGTCATGCGCTGCGTCCGCGGCCATACCGAAATCTACATCGAAGTCTCCAACATCGCCTCGCTGTGGGAGCACGTGAGGACGTTCAAAGACCGCTACAAAATCCGCGATTTATTCGATCGCGACTACGGCATGACCGAATTCCACATCAGCGATCCCAAACGGCTGCCTGGTCTTTGTCGGAGAGCCAACCCGCGATCGAAAATAAGCCACGAGTCAGAAGTCGGCTCTTGTCGATTTGACTTCCGCCGGCCCTACCCGCTAAATTCCTGACACCACTATTCTCGTTCTTTGAAATGTCCTTCGGTTTGCGCGTCTTTGCCCCATGGCGAAGACAGGGAAGCGGGTGCAATTCCCGCGCTGCCGCGCAACTGTAGGCGAGAAAACCGCAGCCGGTCACTGGGAGCAAATCCCGGGAAGGCCGCCTGCAAATTCCGGATGCCAGAGCCAATGGCGATTGCCAATAGCTTCTTCATCCTCACTCGCAAAGCCAGGAGACCGGCGTAAACCGTCCACCTTAACCCCTTTCGCGTGAAAAGGAGGATGGTTATGCGCGCACTCTGCGCTTCGTTGTTGCTCTTCGTTGCTCTCGCGGCGGCATCCGCTGCCGACCTCAAAGTCAAAGTCATCGACCCTCAATCCGCCGCTGTCGCCGGCGCAGAAGTCACTCTCTCCTCAAAATGCGCATTAAGTCAGGAAGCGGCCACCTCCTCTGCTGAAGGAGTAGCGACCGTTCCGGGACTACACATAGAAGACGCACGGCCAAATTGCGGCTGTCCTTTCCACATCCGTGTGCTCGCCCCTGGATTCGCCCCCTACAGCGAGGACGTCGCCGCCTGCGGCCCAGACGTCATCACGATCCAGTTACACCTGGCCACTGCGTCAGAAACCGTAGTCGTGACCGCAACCAGAACTCCCGTAACGGCCGAACAATCCGGCGCCAGCATTTCCACTCTGCAGAGCGCGCAACTCGAAACCATGAATCCCATCGCCGCCGACGATGCCGTCCGCTTTCTCCCCGGCGCTGTCATCAACACCGCAGGCCAGCGCGGAGGCCTGTCATCCCTGTTCGTGCGCGGCGGTGAGTCCACATACAACAAAGTGATCGTAGATGGCGTGACCATCGATAACCCAGGTGAGACCTTCGACTTCGGCACCCTGCCCCTCACCGAAGCGGATCGCGTCGAATTTCTGCGGGGCACGCAGAGCACTTTGTACGGCTCCGACGCCATGACCAGCGTCCTGCAAGTCTGGACACGCACCGGCAGCACTCCCACGCCAGAATTCCGCTTCGGCGCCGACGGCGGAAACTTCGGAACCGCCAACGGCTACACATCTCTGGCCGGCGCCCGCGGACGCTTCGACTACAACCTGTTCGGCGATCAGTTCAACAGCACTGGGCTGGGCGTGAACGACACGTACTCGGATTCTCTGCAAGGGGCGAACCTCGGCATGGCGATCACCGACAAAGTCACACTGCGCGTGCGCGGCCGCCACTCCAACAGCTATACCGGCTTGCCCGGAGAATGGAATTTCAACGGCGATCCGCTTCTCGCTCCCGATTCCAGCGAATCCGCGCATCTCAACAACACTCTGGGAAGCGTGGAACTTACCGTGGCCGTCCCTTCGGGATGGCAGCACCGCTTCACCGCCTTCGATTCCCTCTATCGTTACACTGATTCAAACCTGAACCCTCCTGCTGACAGCTACGACAGCTTCGCCGATCTCTACCTCACCCACGTCAACCGTGTGGGATTCGAATATCAAGGCGATTACTCGGAACGCAACTGGGCACACACCACCTTCGGATATCGCATAGAAAACGAAACCGGCGTAGTGAGCGACATGGACTTCCCGCCTCCCGCTTCCGGTCAGCGACTGGATCAGGATGCGTATCTGCAACAGCAATTCACGCTCGGCAGGCTTTCGGCAATTGCGGGAGGACGTTTCGTGCACAGCAGCGCGTACGGCAATATCGGCGTCCCGCGGGTTGCGCTCACTCTGCTCGCATTGCGCGGAGGGGACTTGTTTTCCGGAACGCGTCTGCGTTTTTCCTACGCCGTCGGATACATGGAACCCGCCCTCTACGAAACTTTTGGCGAGATTGCCTACGACTACACCTCAAACCGGGGACTGTTGCCCGAACGCACTCGAGCCTTTGAGGCCGGTTTCGAGCAGAAATTGTTTGCCGGCCGCTGGGCCCTGAATGCGACTTACTTCAACAATCTTTTCCACGATCAGATTGAGGCCGTGCCGACCTCGTCGGGCGCATACCAATTCTTCAACCTGGAACAGTCTTTCGCTCAAGGCGCCGAAGTTGAGCTGCAAGGCAGGATCCGCCCAAGGTTGCTGCTGACCACGGCTTACACTTATACCTCGACCCAGATACTTGACAATCCGGAATGCACGCCGGCAAGTCCTTGCAGTTTTCCTTATGCCCCGGGAGATCCGTTGCTGCGTCGCCCCAAACATTCGGCAACAACCTTGCTCAGTTATCTTGGAACGCGATGGGGTGGAAACTTGAGCGGAAGTTTTGTAGGTCCGCGCGCCGATTCGGATTTCTATGGCTTCAACATCGACCACGCTGCCGGCTACGTCCGCGTCGATCTCGGGGGATGGTATTCCATCAACCGCCGCGTCACGGCCTACGCGAATATCGAAAACGTCTTGGACCGCCGCTACAACGAAGTCTTAGGCTACCCCGCGCTACCAGTAAACTTCCGCGCAGGATTCCGCGTCCGCATAGGAGGGGAATAGATCGGAAAAAAGTAAAGGAAGCGGAATCAGGAAGAATCGTGTGGGGGCGGGCGCCTTCGCCCGTCCCGCCGAGCGCAGCGAAGCGCATTCTTCACACCGCCGCAAGCCTCAGATTTTGCGTTGTATATACAAGCAGACAGCGAGACCGAATCAGTCAGCTAACTTTTTCGGGAGGCCTCACGATGGCCATCGGCATCATCGACGCGGCCATCTTTCCGCCGAAGTATTTCGTCCGCGCCAGCATCAGCTTCTCGATGTCAACCCCGCTCAGCGGCTGCTGCCGCCCCAGCAGGTGCGTGACTAGGGCAATCTGCGCAAAGTGTTCCACGGTTTCCATCTTCATATAGGCGTGTTCGATCGTATCCCCGTAGGCCACCACGCCGTGATTCGACATCAGAATGGCATCGTAGTGCGGCACGTACGGTTCCAGCGTCTTGGCCAGTTCCGAAGTTCCCGGCGTGCCGTAGCGCGCCAGCGGGATACACCCCAATCCCATCACCACTTCACAAACCAGCGGCTCCGTCAGCGCCATCCCCGCTGCGGCGAATCCGGTCGCGGTCGGCGGATGCGCATGCACAATCGCCTGAATATCAGGCCGCGTGCGGTAGATCAGCAAGTGCATCCCAATCTCGCTGGTCACATTCCGCCGTCCCGCCACCCGCCTGCCTTCCAGGTCGACAATTACCATGTCCCGGGCCCGCATCGCCCCTTTGCTCACACAGGTGGGGGTCACCAGAATTCTTTTACCGTCCAGCCGGACGGACAGATTCCCGTCCATCGCCGCCACGAACCCGCGTTCGTGCAGCATCCGCCCGTAGCGGACAATCTCTTCCCTGTGCTTCCGTTCAGCGGACATGGAATACACTCTCGGGGGAGCAACAAAAAAGCGGCTAAAGCTTCAGCCCCCGCATACTACCGCACTTGGCTGGATCAGACAAACAAATTTACGAAAACAGACAAACAAATTGCCAAGGAATAAACGATAAACCGCTCGAATCTGCGCACCAATGTCCGCCTGCATTCCCCTTATAATCGGACACCGTGCGGGTTTCCGATTTCCACTTCCACCTTCCCGATGAACTCATCGCCCAGCAACCGCTCGCCGCACGCGACGGTTCCCGCATGCTGCACCTGCAGCGAGCCAGCGGCCGCTATTCTGATCGCCTGTTCCGCGACTTCCCCGACCTTCTGCAACCCGGCGATCTCGTCGTCTTCAACAACACCCGCGTCTTTCCCGCCCGGCTTTATGGCCGCCGCGAAGGCGCTGGCGGCCGCATCGAAGTCCTTCTCACTCGCCAGCTCTCGACCGATCCCAACGATTGGGAGTGCCTGGTTCGCCCCGGCCGCAAAATCGGAATCGGCGAACGCCTTTTCTTCGGCGATCAAGTTGAACTCCAGGCCGAAGTCCTGACCCGCGCCGAATTCGGCGAGCGCCAAATCCGCTTCCACCCCCTCAAGAATAACGATGATTTCTTCGCCGCCCTAGATCGCATCGGCCATGTACCGCTCCCGCCCTACATCGCGCGCCCGGATTCCCCCGACGATCGCGAGCGCTACCAAACCGTCTATGCCCAGCAGCGCGGATCGGTGGCCGCGCCCACCGCCGGTCTCCACTTCACCCCGGAGACTCTCGACCGAATCCGTCAGCGCGGCATCGAGACCGCCGAGATCACGCTGCACGTCGGCCTGGGAACTTTCCAGCCAGTCCGCGTCGATCGCGTCGAGGATCACAAACTCCACTCTGAGTCGTATTCCATCTCCGCCGCCACCGCTTCAGCCATCAATCAGGCTCTCGGCAGCGCCCGTCGCATCATCGCCGTCGGCACCACAACCGTTCGCACGCTAGAACATGCCATTCGAACCGGCGTAGGAACAATCGCCGCCGGCCCAGCAGCGGCCGACCTCTTCATCTACCCAGATCCCGAAATCGGTTTCGAATTCAAAGCGGTCAAGGCAATGTTGACGAATTTCCACCTGCCGCAATCCACGTTGCTCATGCTGGTCTGCGCCTTAGGCGGACGACAGAACGTCTTGCGCGCATACGAACACGCAGTCGCCGAGCGCTACCGCTTTTATTCCTACGGAGACTGCATGTTCCTCGAATGAATCGACTGCTGCGTTATACTCATCCGGGAGCAGCCCATGGCCACCGCAGTCAACCAGGTCCCAATCAAAGATTTCATAGCCCAACTCCGCAAGTTCCCCGAAGCCACGTTTGACGAAACCGAGCAACTCCGCAGATTCCTGCAAGACAACCCGCTCAACCCCGACTCGCTAGCGCCGTACTTAACCTGGGACCGCCAGCACTACACCCGTAACCTGATCGACAAAAATCCGCTCTACGAACTAATCGCCGTCTGCTGGGAGATCGGCCAGGCTAGTTCCGTCCACAACCACCGCGACCAGAACTGCTGGATGGCCGTCCCCATCGGCCGTTTAATGGTAGAGAATTTTCACGTCGTCCATCAGGATTTGGCCAAAGGCAGGTCCACCATCAAGTCCACCGAGACCGTCGAGATGAATGTGTCCCACCCCTGCGCCGTCGATCCGCTCGCGCCCGTCCATCGTGTTTTCAATCCCCGCGAATTCAATCAACGCGCCGTCAGTCTGCACGTTTATTCCCGCCCTTTCGACACCTGCGTCGTCTACTCCGCCGAGCAGGGAACCTGCGGCGAGATTCAGCTCCACTACACCACCGAATACGGAAAACCAAGGTAACTTCCACGGCCAAGAAAACTCTTGGTCACCAAGCTCCCCCAGCGGTATCTATGGAGTGGGGCTCGGGGAGTATGCATAGGATCGTTTCATGGATGCTGGTGGGCGTAGCTTTGGTGGCGGCCTGCGTCTATTACCAGAACCACCCTCCCGAGCTAAAGGGATGGACCACCGAAAAACTGCGAGCGCTTGAAGCCAAACCTGCGACTCCCGATCAGGCCCCGGTCACCACGATGGTAAGCCCACTCGAGGCCTTGATGGGGAAGGTCGCCACGCCCCAGACCACCGACCCGCAGACCACGGAAACAGAACAAGAGCCGGCGCGGCCGTGGAAGCCGCATCCCAGCGATCACATTGCTCCCTCACCCGTAGGCACCAGCACCGCCATCGTGCACAAAACATTTGCCGTCACTTCCACTGCAAAATTTCCCTTCGAAGTTCCGCCCCACGCCGCCAGCCCGCAACTGCACGGAACTTATCACTCGTATGCGAAAACCTCCGGGGCGCAATCCGCCGATGAAAACGGAGACATCGACCTTCTCCTGATCAATGAACAGCAGTACGCAGATTTTCTTAATGGCGACCCCGCCGACGTGGTTTATTCCGTCGACTCCTCCCACGATCAGGATGTGAGCCTGGGCCTGCCCGCCACGCTCGACCACCCAGTGCGGTACTACCTCGTCTTCCGCAACAGCTCCAGCCGCGCTGGAAAAAAAGTAGTACAAGCCGACTTCCGAGTAGATTTCTAGCGAACGTCTTCATGCGAGGACGGGCTCGTGTGGGGGCGGCGCCTTCGCCCGTCCAGCCAATCGGAGCGAGGCGTCTGGCAGCGGCTCAGTTGACGGCTTCCGCGACCCACTCCGGCTGCTAAACTACTGCCTTGCCCCCGCGAACAAAATCCCCGCAACCTGACTCCACGCCAGCGCCAGCCGCCGAAGACCGCATCTTCCTGATCGACACCATGTCGTTCATCTTCCGCGCCTATCACGCCATGGCCCGCCAACGCTCCATGTCCACCAAAGCCGGACTTCCCACCGCCGCCGTCTACGTCTTCGTCAACATGCTCCGCAAACTGCGCGACGATTTCTCCCCCAACTATCTAGCTGCCGTCTTCGACGTAGCCGCCAAGACCTTCCGCGATACGCAGGCCGAAGCCATCACCACCATCCGCAAGTTCGACATCAAAACTCAAACCTTCGCCGAAGTCGAATACAAAGGCTACAAAGCCAACCGCTCCGCCATGCCCGAGGATCTCGCCCAGCAGATCCCCTACATCCG
>JBAWCJ010000351.1:0-6884 GCA_049590215.1 Candidatus Sulfotelmatobacter sp.
TGCACGGGCAAATAAAGCATGCCGTTCGTCGCGGCAATCGCTTCATTCACCCAGGGATCGACCGTCAACCCCGTCGGCGTGACACCGTATTCCGGCATTTCGCGCGAACGTGCCGCGTTCAGAGAAAAAGTTGCTTCAGCGTGGGTGGGCGCGGAATCTCTTACCAAAAGGATCGGCACGCCGCCCAGAACCGCGTACTCATGCCCGTTTGCGCAAAACAGACTTCCTTCCCTTGGGTCCAACCTCAGCTTGTCACGCGGACACACGACCAAGTCAAGGATGCGCGGGTCAATGTTGGCCGAGGGTTCCTGGGAGGGTTCCGTCCTGTGCCCTGCGAGCATTTCGGCTGATTATACTGGACGTTGCCTCGCGCACAGGCGTACGCAAGTGCTAGGCTAATGAAGGCTTCTGGTGAATCGTTGTGCGTGTGCACGGGCACAGCGACAGGCCGGATCTGAGTTCCCCGATATGATGGTGAATTCCAAAACGATTAAGATTTTTCCCCTGCTCGCGGCAGCTTCCGTAGCATTCCTGTTCTATCTATCGGTCCATCGTCCCTATCTGTTTGGCGAATCCAATCTGCTGGCTCTGCTGGTTCTCGTGGCCGCTGGCTTTATCGCTTCTCAGTTCGAAACTCATTTCTGGACTCTGATGATCGCGGTTTTCTTCTGGGCGGGTTCCGCACTTCCCCTGGCTGGCGGCATGAACCTCTTCCGCTGGGTGGTTCTTGGCGTCGGCGCTTCCCTTTCTGTCGGTTACTATGCCCGAAGCGCAAACCGGATTTCGTTCAATCATCAGCACCTGCTCGGCCTGTTCGCAGTGATCGCAGCGTTCGCGTCCGCCATTGTTTCCGTAAATCCGCTGATGACAATTCTCAAGGCTCTGAGCCTAGCTGCACTCTTCATCTACGCTTCCATCGGAGCACGCATTCTTTGGGCAGGAAATCCCGAGCCCTTCGTTCGGAAGCTGGTGCTGTTGGCGGAAGGCCTGGTCTATTTCTCGGCCGTTTGCTACTCGGTTTCATTCGAAGTGTGGGGTAATCCTAACTCCCTGGGATTAATCATGGCCTGTATCTGCTGGCCGGTGTTGCTGTGGCGGTCCATCCTTCCGGCGCCCCGCCGCGAGTATACCCGCCGGCTCATCCCCCTGCTGGCCTGCGGCGTGTTGCTGGTCCTCAGTCTTTCGCGCGCATCTATCACAGCTGCCTGCCTGATTTCGATGTTCCTGCTGTTGGGCACCAGGCGGTATCGAAGCCTGCTGCTGGGCGTGACGCTGTTAGCGGTTATCTTGCTTAGCATCTTCCTGGTGGCGCCGGGGCGTTTTCAGAATGCCTCCGAAACTTTTATGTACAAGAAGGGCGAGCACGGAAACCTTGCGGATTCGCGCCAGAAGCCCTGGGAGAGAAGCCTGCGCAGTTTCCGGGAGCACCCGTGGCTGGGATGGGGATTTGGCGCCGCCGACAATAGCGCCGGGTGGCGCCTAAACTATGTTACCCAGGGCCAGCTCACCCGGGAGCGCGGCAGCAGCTATCTCACCCTGCTCGAGACTGCGGGGATTCTTGGGACGCTCCCTTTTGCTCTGCTCCTTCTTTCGCTGATCCACGAAATCTGGAGAGTATTCTTGTGGCTGCGAAGCGGTGGCAGGGTCAACCAACCCGCGGTTGTTGCGGCCGCAATAATTCTGGGCGGTCTGATCAATGCCTTCTTTGAGGACTGGATGTTCGCGGTGGGTTACTATTTCTGCGTGATTTTCTGGGTTATAGCGCTTTCCCTGCGGGACTGGATGGCGTGCCCGCCCCGTTCAGATTTGCCTGCGAAGGAGAAACCAGCCGGCCTCGTGGTTCAGAGATCGTTTGCACTGCGGGGACAGTAGGTTTGGACGGGTCCCTTTACTTGAACGCTTCAACGTAAAGGGAGTGGGGAAGCTCTCGAGAATCTCCTGGTTCGTAAGGGGGAACGCCTTCCCCATACAATCGACTGCGTCCTTCCTGTGATTCCTCCACATCGCGGAACCCCGCAGCTCGGAGGACTTCCTCAAGGTAGCTCAGATCGAAGGCCGTCCGGTGCTGGCCGTCACAGAAAACAAAGTTGGAAAACCTCCCTCCTAGGGAGTCAAAGTGCCGCGGATAGTCGTCATAGAACCAGGCGTGCCGTTTTTCGGTGTACGCAACAATCGCGCTGGTCAAACTCGGAACCACCAGGCGAATTCCGCCGCGCCGCTTTAAGACTCTGAAACATTCTTCTAGAAGCCGCCGCAGTTCGTCTGGGTAGAAGTGCTCGAACATATGCGTGGAGTAAATGGAATCGGCGTACTTTTCAGGAAATGGCAATCCATTTCTCACATCCAGCCACAGATCGATTTTGTTGAATGGGTTGGCATCGATATTCACAAAGCCGTTGAGGTATTTGGGGCCGCAACCAAGATGAAGGTGTAGCGGCCCGACCGATCGGCGGACGCCGTTGAAATACCGACGCGCCAAGTGATTGGGCAAGGTCACCTTGCCAATACCCCAGAACACCATGTCCTTGAAGCGCTGGTGAAGCAATCGCCCTCCAGGTACCAAAGGCCACATTATAGAAGACACTGCCTGGGCTTCCGGCTAGCGCGCCCCTTTGCTCCGGGTCTTTCCCGGGAATCTATATACTTGAAGTGATACAGTCTGGACGGTCAGAAAACGTAATCATTGGTCCGATCCTGCGCTCCGGTCTTCCGCTCTGCGATGATTCATCTCTTTGTCGATGCTTCCGCGGCCAGTTCTGGAAGCGGTCCCACTTATGTGCGCAACGTTGTGCCTCACCTTGCGGCCAGAGCCGATGTACGTTCCACAGTCCTCATCCCTCCGTTCCTGCGTCATGAATTTAAAAACCAATCGAATGTGTCGTTCGTCGAGTTCGCGGACGAATCCATAAGCGCCGCGAACAGATTCATCCGCACCCAGAGGTTCGTTCCGGAACTGGTTCGTCGCAGCGGGGCCAACGTCCTGCTGTCGGCGGGCAACATGGCTTTGTTTCGATCTCCCGTCCCCCAGATTCTTCTGAGTGGCAATGCCCTCTACACATCCCGGGATTTTTTTCACGACCTGAGGCGGCGAGGTGATTACAGCCTGTGGCTCGATACCAGGCTCAAGGGGCAAATTGCCAAATGGTCTGTGCGAGCTGCCGACCGAACGGTTGCGCCGAGCCAGGCGTTTGCGGACGAAATCGAGCGCTGGACCGGGGTTCGCGCTCTGGCCATTCACCACGGCTTCGACCGCGATCTTTTTTTTCGAGACACCGAAGCCCTGCCTGCTGAACTCAAGAGGCAACTCGAACGCACTGGCGATGAATTGCGCCTGCTGTTTGTCAGCCACTACAACTACTATCGCAACTTCGAGACCCTGATTCGCGCGGTCGCTTTCCTGCGCAAGCGCATCCAGCCTCGGCAGGTAAAGCTGTTCCTAACCTGCCGGCTCCAGCCGGGTGCCAATCCAGGATCGTTCCGAACACAAGCCGCCTCAAACCTGGTACGAGAATTGGAACTGAGCTTGAATCTGGTCGAACTCGGCGCAGTGCCGTACCATCTTCTGCACCACGTTTATCAAGCGTGCGATCTCTACGTCACGCCCGCTTATGTGGAGACCTTCGCTCATCCGCTTGTCGAAGCCATGGCGGCGGGTTTGCCCGTGGTTGCCTCCGATCTGGGTGTTCATCGAGAGGTCTGCGGTGACGCTGCTCTTTACTTCCCGAAGTTTTCGCCGGATCTGCTGGCGGAAGCGGTCTGCCAGTTGGCGCTGTCGCCCGAAGCCGCGGAAAAAATGTCGCAACGCGGACGGGAGCGCTCGAACGATTTCTCCTGGAAGGATCACGTCGCGCAAGTGATTTCGGTCGCCGAGTCGCTCGTCCGATGATTACCGGTTCCGGTGGGATAGAACGACTTCCTTCTCACGCCACGATGCAACCAGACAAGAACACAAAGGCTTCGAGTTGTTTCATCGCGGCCACCATCTTCAGTTGTCTCCTCCAGCTTTCGTGGTTTGCCTCGAAGTGTTTCAACCAAATCGATATCGACGGCATGGCCTATTTAGGAATTGCCCGTCACCTTCGCCAAGGCGAATTTCAAGCTGCCATCAACGCGTTTCGTAGCCCTCTCATCTCCTGGTTGATCGCCGTGGCGTCGTTCGCGAGCACAGGCGGAGTTGAAGCTTATGTCCACATCGGCAAGCTCATCAACATCGGAGCCTTCCTGCTGACCCTGGCGCTGCTCTATGTCCTGACCGAGAAGTTGTGGCGTTCGAGGTTGGCCGCTTCCGTGGCGATCCTGATGTTCTCGCTTGGCCGCGGTCTTGCGGCCTCTGCCGTGTCGATGGTCACTCCTGATTCCCTCTTTGCCGCGCTAACCCTCATCTACTTCATCGTACTGCTGCGATGTCTTCGCAATCATCGTTTAACGGAGGATCGTTTAAAAAACGATCATCTGAAGGATTGGTTTTTCCTCGGAGCCATTCACGCCCTGGCGTACCTTGCCAAAGCGTTCGCCCTGCCTTGGCTCGCGGTCTGCACTTTGCTTGCCTCGGCCTTCTCCAGCAAGCCTTTGAAAGCGAGAGTTGCACGGCTTGCCCTGGCAGCGTTGATCCCCGTCATGGTTGCTTCCGGTTGGGCTACGGTCCTGCACTCAAAGTACGGAGCCTTCACCACCGGCACCCAGTTCAAAGTAAATCTTCTGCAGTGGACCTTGCACGCATATAGCGAACACCACGACACAACCTACGCTCTTCTGCGAGACACCTCGAAAGAAATCGATGAGACCGGCGCAGCTGATCCCATGCCGCCGGGCTCGTGGCCATGGACGTATCCTCTCAGCATCAAGCAGGTGGTTCCGAGCATGATCCGCGCCGAAGCACGTAATGTCCCTCGCGTGCTCAAAGAAATGATGATTGTCACAACTTTGGGAGGGCTAATCGCTTTCCTAACCACTCTCGCAATTCTCACCGGTCGCAGGCGCCAGTATCCCGTGGAGTGCCGTTTCGCGGTTGTCGTCGCAGCCGCTGCGCTGACTTTGGTGACAACATATTCAACCTTGGTGTTCGACGAACGTTATCTGTTCCCCTTGATCCCCTTGGTGCTGGCCGTCGCCACACGTTTCCTCGTCTCCGCCAATAAAGATCCTGCCGATAAGAATGATGATTTTGATCATGACCCATTGCGAAAATTCTGCATCACTCTCGTCGTTCTTGGGACCACCGCTGCGATGGTTTACCCATCTTCGCCATTTCGGCTCCTGACGCGGGATTTTCAGTCCAGCTGCTACGACGCCGGTCGTCATCTTCAGGAACACACGGGCTCGAGAGTGGTAACCATTGGGTCCGGGCCTTTTCCCGATCACGGTGTGGGATGGGAGGCCGGCTTCAAGGCAAGCTTCTTCGGCGGACGGAGAATCATCGCGGCCACGGAAGCCTTGCCTCAATCAACTCAACTGAGCAGCCTCGACGCTGACCTGCAAAAAGCTTCCCCCGACGCGATTCTTATCTGGGGCAAACCGGATGAAGCCATATACACCGGCCTGCTCCAGAACCTCGCGTTGCAATACCCGCGAAGCTCCAGCGAAAAAATCGTCGATCCCGTTCTCGGAGAAGTCGGGACCGTGTTATCTATCGCCCAGACTCAAGAAGCTGTTTCATCCGCGCCTCAGCTTGGACCTATCAGGTTGGACGCACCACGAGACACTGGTTATCATCGGTAGAGACGCTACCCAGCAAACCTGTCTGAATCGGTCCTGCGGCATGGTGAAAAAGTTGTTAACTCGCGTCGTTGATGCCCTGCCGGAGCCTGCTCGATTCCAGGTTCGAGAACGCTACTGGCGCGTCAAGAGCAGATTCCTCTATCAATCACTCTACAGCCGGCTCAATCTCGAGCACACTTTAAATTCCGGACTGACGCTGAAGGTCGCAAGCAAGGGCGAGTGGTGGGCCTACAACGAAATATTCGTAGATGGCGAATACGACCTTCCCATCCAAGCCGCCCTGAAAGCTTCTTCAGCAAAGCCACTCGTGGTGCTCGATCTCGGGGCAAACGTCGGATACTTCACATTCCGGGTCTTCGATCTGATAGCTCAGCAGCATCTGGGTCACATCCTTCCTGACATTACAATGGTCGAGGGCAGCCCTGAAACATTTGCAAAGCTGGAAGAGCGCGTTCGGTCGCAGCAGCTCGCGGCAGCCAGCGTCCGCATGGTCAACGGACTCGTCGGCGAACGCACGGGCAGTGCGCTTATCCGTGAATCAGCCGTGCATGTAAAGGCTTCCATCATCGATGTCCCTGCCGGCGGAGGAGTCAACGTAGCCTTCGCGGACCTGAATGCTCTCATGACGGACAAGCCCGAGATCGACTTGCTCAAGTGTGACGTCGAAGGCGCCGAACTGATATTCCTTGAGAACTATGGCGACCTGCTTCGCAAAGTCAGGTATGCAGTCTTCGAACTGCACCACAATCTGTGCGACACTCAGAAATGTCTGGACACGTTGAGGGGCTTGGGCTTCCAACAGAAAATTTTACGGGCCAACGATTCTTGTGCTGTCAGCTTTCACAGCAGAAGCTAAATACCTCGCGCGTCAACGAAACATGAGCGCAACCCGTAATGCAAGTACCCGCATATGTTGACAACGCCAGAACCCACGGCAAAAGACGCGGTGGCCTATCACCGCGAACTGGCCGCCGGATGGGAGCAGCGCTACCAAAAGCCGGCCTTCAAAGCCCGGCTACGCGCGGTTGAGGAATGTCTGGCCGGGCACGACTTGCGTGGCCAGCACTGGCTGGACGCAGGTTGCGGATCAGGCACCCTGGCTCGCTATCTGTTCGAAGCCGGCGCAAATGTACTTGGAGTCGATGCCGCAGAAGAAATGATTACTC
>JBAWCJ010000352.1:0-23260 GCA_049590215.1 Candidatus Sulfotelmatobacter sp.
GCATACATGGTCATCCATAAAATTCATTTGATGAATCTGAAAAACGCAGCTACGCTCGTGCCCGATGCGGCGCGCTGAAGTGGGATGAGTGTGCCTTTGCGTAATTCAGACAACGCCTGAGCAAGGGAGGAAATATGGGTTTGGCACAGAGCAGCTTGGATGGACGTGCGGCCTCACGTTGCGGGGCATCTTCACGGAGGCGGTTTCTTGTCAATTCCACTATCGCGTCAACGGCATGCGTGCTTCTATGCTTCCTGTTTGCAACCTGTTTGGCACCCGCGCAGGGCGTTGGCTCATCGGGAGAGATTACCGGAACCGTGACGGACGCTTCCGGCGGAGTTTTGCCGAAAGCCACGATCAATGTCGTCGACACTCAGACCGGTTTGAAGCGCACGGCAACTACGAATGGCACCGGCCAGTTCCGAGTAGTCGGGCTCTCGCCGGCCACTTACGACGTTAGCGCTCAGATGTCGGGGTTTGCGACCGAGATACGAAGAAGCGTGACTGTCGCCATTGGACAGACGGTCACATCCGATTTCAGGATGAAGCCGTCACAGGTGGCAACCGTGGTCGAGGTGACGGACCAGCCGCCGGTGGTGGAAACGGAGCGAGGGAGCGAGGCCGACAGAATTTCACAACAGTACATCGCCGACCTGCCCATTGACCGGCGCGATTATCTTACGTTCACCTTGCTCGCGCCCGGGGTTTCTGATTCTACCCGGTTGGCGGATGACCAGGATTATCGCGTCAAGCAAACGCCCACCAGCGGTCTGTCGTTCTACGGCAGCAATGGTAGAGGAAACAGCATAACGGTCGACGGCGGCGAGACCTCGGGCGATAGCGGTGGCGTGCGGCTGACGGTCAGCCAGGATGATGTGCAGGAATTTCAGATCAATCGCAGTAACTACGGTGCGGATCTTGGGGGAGCCACCGGTGCTTCCATCAATATTGTGACCAAGTCGGGCACCAACAATGTTCACGGCGGCATCTATGGTTTTTTCCGTGACGACGCCATGGACGCCCAGAATCCGTTTTCGTTCACCCAGGCATTGCAGCCCGGCCAGACCTTTGATCCTTCCAATCCCGACTCTCTCGGTACGCCGGTTAAGGATACTTTGACGCGCCAGCAATTCGGCGGGACCCTCGGTTTCCCGATCAGGAAGAATAAGACGTTTCTGTTTGTTGCGTTTGAAGGTTTGCGGCAGAATGCGCAAAACGCAGTTCCTCTATTGATCGACACAAATATTTTTCGTCCGACGACGGCACAGAACAACATCATCGACGGTCTGGAAGCGAACCCATCAACGGTACCGGTGGCTTGCCTGCCGGGTTTGCCGCTACCGCCGGCGGAATGCGGTGTTGCCCTCCAGAGCATTTTGACGGTGAACCCAAACCCCGGCGGCACGAACCCGTTCATAACCCCGGAACAGTCCGCGCTGAATGGCTTCCTTCTAAACCAGTTTGAGACCGAGGGCGGACTGTTTCCTTACGACACGCGGGAGTATCAGGTATCGGGCCGCTTGGATCACCGGGTGAATGCGAACAATGAGATCTCCCTGAATTACCGGTACGGGCACGATTTGGAGGAATCGCCGGATGTGCAGTCGTTGACCGCGTTCTCGGCGGGAAGCTCGATCCACGACTACGACAATACCCTGCAAGGCGACTGGTACCGCCAGCTCACTCCGACCACCCAGAACGAAGCCCGGGTGCAGTTGGACTACTTTAGCTTTAACGTCATTCCCAACGTGCCGGCAGAGGTGGGGATTCAGATTCCGAGCTTTATCAATAACCTGGGATCGAGCGTCTTCCTGCCGAGCTTCAGCATCCTGCGGCGGTACGAATTCGCCGACAATTTCACCAAGATTCACCGCAATCACACTTTTAAGTTCGGCGCTTACGAGTTGTTGCGCGGCACTCACGCGGAATCCCACACTTATTTCCCTGGTCGTTTTGTGTTCGGGTCGCTCCCCGGATTTTTGATCAGCCCAGATCTTTCAACCACCAGCATCAACCCCTTGCAAGCGGCATCATTCCGGCTGCCCCAGCTTTACCAGCAAGGTTTCGGCGATCCGACCTACCCGTATTACACGCGGCCGCTGACCTCGTTCTACGGGCAAGACTCCTGGAAGATCACCCCAAACTTTACTCTCAGCTACGGCCTGCGCTATGACCTGGATACACAATTCGCCCCGTTGACCACGTACAAGAAAGATTTTGGCCCCAGGGTTTCCTTCGCGTGGGACCCCGCCAACAATCACAAAACGGTAGTCCGGGGCGGGTATGGAATCTTTTACGGACCCGTGGACGTGCAGATCCCCGAAGTCGACTTGAGTCTGGGGGTTGTGAACAAGAATAAATCTGCGGTCGAGAACGGCGGCTCAGCGGGAAGCCAGGTCGCCAACTTGGTTTCGACCTGCGGGATCTCGCAATTCGGGACACCGATCTTTCCTGGTACCGGCGCTAGCCCTTGCAACCGGGAAATTTCTATTTATGCAGATCCGCTCGGCGGGGTTTCGGCGTTGGGGATACAAGGGCCGGAGGTTATTTTCCCGACCCTCTTTGCCGGCGGAGCCCCGAACAACTTGATTGCTTGCACAACCCCGGCAGCGGGGAGCAATGCCTGCATCACGCCGGCTGCGGTGGCGCCGTTTGGCATCAATGTCACGAACAGCGGTCCGGTCGCTCCATTGCAGGCATTTTTTGTGAACCAGCCAAATTATCGCCCCCCTATCGCGCAGCAGGCTTCCTTTGGAATTGAACGCGAGCTTGGACCCGGACTCTCGATTTCTCTCAGCGGGATCTATTCGCATACCCAGAGACTCCCGGTGGCAATCGACACCAACGAGACGCAAGCGCCGTTACTCGCACCGTTCAGCACGGTTACTCTGGCCAATGGCCAGACGGTTTCCTATCGTAATTGGAATACCAGCCCGGCTGCCGATCCGTTGGGTGGCATCGAAGTCCCGCAGGTGGGAGGGGTTCCGGCATATCCCTGCCAGCCCGCCCCCAACGTCGATCCCTGCGTCGTAAATGCGCTGGTTGTGCAGAACAACCAATACAGCTCGCAATCGTATGCTCTTTACGAGGGCGGCATCGTGGAAATCACGAAACGCTTCCGGAATCACTTCTCAGTATTCGGGAATTACACCTGGAGTAAAGGCATTGACACATCCACGGATTACAACTCCGACTACGGGCCCCAGGATCCCACGAACATCAATCTAGATCGCAGTCTTTCCGAGTTTGACGAACGCCACAAAGTGGTGCTGGCGGGTGTGATCGACAGTCCCTGGAAACAAAGTGTTTTGTCGGGCTTTCAGCTGGCTCCGATTTTCTCATACCACAGCGGACATCCTTTCAACTTGCTGGCCGGAGGAGAGGTCAACGGCGACAATCACACCACCAACGAGCGTCCCATCGGAGCCCCACGCGACACGGGCCTGGGCCCGAATTACATCGATTTCGATGCGCGTTTAACCTGGGGGCACAAACTAGGCGAGAGGACTAACCTGCAGTTCACGGCGGAAGGATTCAACATCGCAAACCGGACAAACTTTGCCAGCGTAAATGACGAGGTGGGCCCCCTCTTCGGTTTTGCTCCGGGCTTCACCACGTTCAATGTGCATGGCATGCGACCGTCGATTGCGGGCGGCGGGGGGACGGCTACACCCAGCACGCCACTGGCTTTCACTTCCGCTTTTCCCAAACGCCAGATCCAGCTTGGCGTGCGCTTGTCTTTCTGAGGTATGCCGACTCAGGAAACGATCTTCGAAGTCGCGAATCGAGTCGCAACCATCACATTGAACCGTCCAGACAAGCTGAATGCCTGGACGGCGACGATGGAGAAGGAAGTGCGCGCGAGCCTGGACGAGGCCGCGCTCGATGACGCCGTCGGTATTATCGTGCTGACCGGCGCGGGACGCGGCTTTTGCGCTGGCGCTGATATGTCGCTGCTGAACTCCGTCGCCACGCAGGGCTTGCCCGGCGGCGGGGGTGACGCTGTCGCGCGATTAGGCAGCGCCTCCCTGCAGCGCAAGGGAGTTAGGTCCGATTTCCAGAAGAAGTATTCTTATCTCCTTGGAATCGAGAAGCCGATTCTGGCTGCCATCAACGGTCCGGCAGTCGGCCTTGGTCTGGCGATTGCACTCTATTGCGATCTGCGACTGGCTTCCGACGCCGCCCGCTTCTCGACCACGTTCGCCCAGCGCGGGCTGATCGCCGAGTACGGCATGGCTTGGATGCTGCCGCGTATCGTCGGGCTGCCCAACGCCCTCGACCTGTTATTTTCCGCCCGGCAAATCAACGCCGCGGAAGCTTTGCGGATGGGTTTGGTGAATCAAGTCTTTGCTCAGGAAAACTTCCTCGCCAAGGTCAACGAATATGCTGTCGATCTCGCATCGCGCGTCAGTCCGCGCTCCTTGCGGGTAATTAAGCGCCAGGTTTACGGGGCCATGTTTCAGACCTTAGCCGAGTCTTTCGATCTTGCGGTAGAGGAAATGGTAGCAAGTTTGCGCAGCGAAGATTTCAAGGAGGGCGTGGCCCACTTCCTGGAGAAGCGCGCCCCTGTCTTTAAGGGCAGGTGATCCGCCGAGCCGGTTGGCCCTTCGCATGCGCTTCAGGCGGCTTCCGAGTTCTTCACCTTATACTTACTCAACTCCAGCCTGGCGATCAGCGCACGATGTACTTCATCGGGGCCGTCGGCAATGCGCAAGGTTCGTATTGAAGCGAACATCTCTGCCAGCGGGAAATCCTCCGACACGCCTGCTGCGCCGTGCATTTGGATCGCCTGATCAATAATCGCCAGCGCAATGTTGGGCACAACAACTTTGATTTGCGAGATTTCGCTCTTCGCTCCTTTGGCGCCGTGTTGGTCAATCATCCATGCGGCTTTGAGAGTGAGCAGACGCGCCTGCTCGATGCGGATGCGGGCATTGGCGATCACATCCGCATTTCCTCCCAACTCCGCGAGGGGCTTGCCGAAGGCCTCTCGCGACAACGACCGCCGGCAAAGCAACTCCAGAGCACGTTCCGCTGCTCCAAGGGTTCGCATGCAGTGATGAATGCGGCCCGGCCCGAGCCGGCCTTGCGCAATCTCAAATCCACGTCCCGGTCCGGCAATGATGCCGTCCACAGGCAGGCGAACGTTGCGAAAGCTCACCTCTCCGTGGCCGAAGGGAGCGTCATAGCCGCCAAAAACTGGCACCATGCGCACGATCTCAACTCCCGGCGTAGACAGTGGCACCAAGACCATCGAGTGCCGTTTATATTTCGGCGCTGCGCAGTCGGTCAGCCCCATGAAGATCAGCAAGCGGCAGTGAGGATGTCCCAAGCCCGAACTCCACCATTTGCGTCCGTTCAATACCACTTGATCACCGTCAATGGCGGCCGTAGCCTGCATGTTGGTTGCGTCTGAAGACGCCACGCAGGGCTCGGTCATGCAGAACGCGGACCGAATTTCGCCGGCTAGAAGCGGCTTCAGCCAAAGTTGTTTCTGCTCCTCTGAACCGTATTTAACCAGAACCTCCATGTTCCCGGTGTCGGGAGGATTACAGTTGAAAACCTCGGGCGCAATCGAACACCGCCCCATCATTTCGGCCAATGGGGCATATTCCACATTCGATAGTCCCGCACCGTACTCTTTTTCGGGAAGAAAGAGATTCCACAGACCTGCGGCCCGGGCTTTGGCTTTCAGTTCTTCCATGATCGGCGGTTGTTTCCAGGTGCGCCAGTCTGCGACATTCCGGACTTCACTGAAGTATTTGGCCTCTGCAGGCAGCACATGCCCCTGCATGAAAGCGTCAAGCCTTTGCAGATATTCCTGGGAGCGGGGTGAGGCGGCAAAATCCATAGTGGAAGTCACGTTGCGTCCCGAACAAGCTACACAGCCCGGCACAATTCATCAAATGAATCTTACGAATCCAGTAATATATGTTTCGTGCATTTAAGCCAGGTCGATCTCAACCTTTTCGTTGTGCTGGAAGCCATTTACCGCGAGGGCAACATTACCCGCGCGGGCCATCAGCTGAGCCTAACCCAGCCCGCCATCAGCCACGCCTTAAAACGGTTGCGTGATCTCCTAAAAGATCCTCTGTTCGTTCGCCGCGGGGCGCACATGATTCCCACTCCCTTTACCCGCAACATGATCGACCAGGTACGGCAAGCGCTTCAGATCCTGGAAGTAAATCTTCGCGAAAGTCACAACTTCGATCCCACTCATACACGCCGGAATTTCCACATTTCGCTTTGGGAGTACATGGGAACTCTGATCCTTCCTACCTTGCTGCAGCGTCTGGAGCGCGAGGCTCCGGAGATGTCGATTACCACGTCGCGCGTAAAGCGCAGAGATCTGGAAGCGGAACTTGCGAGCGGCTCCCTCGATCTTGCCATCGACGTCCCGATGACGACCAGCGAACCCATTCAGCAAGAACGGCTGCTCGGGGAACCGTTCGTGGTGATGGCCCGCACCGGGCATCCCGGAATCTCGCGGACCCTTGATCTCGACACCTATCTGGCGCAGCCCCATGTGCTGGTTTCCTCCCGCCGCTACGGCGCCAGTCTGATCGACGTAGAATTGAGCCGGCTTGGCTTCCGCCGAAGGATTGCTCTGCGTTGCCAGCACAATTTCGCTGCCTGCCGAGTGGTCCGCGATACTGATCTGCTGCTGACCTTGTCGCAGGGGCACGCACAGATCTTGAACGCTGGGCTCGGCAACCGCGTTTATCCGTTTCCCGTGAAAACCGCTCAACTCGAGGCGCAGATGTACTGGCATGAGAGCGTGGAGAACGATTCCGCAAATCGCTGGTTGCGCCAGCAGATCAAGAATGTGCTCATCCCGCAACCGCCTGCGACAGGAAACCGCCGTCGCGGGGACCGGAACGGCGGGAAACCGAGTAGACGAAAGTAGCAGGACTGATCAAACTATTGAAGATCGAAGTTTGGAATCGCCCAATTTCAGTTATCGCTAGGTGCAGAGTGAGAACATCCGGCGAACTCACGCAAGAGCTTGCCGGATTACTTTTCTGCTTCTGATTCCTTCACCATGAGCGCAGGAACGTCCTGCTGTTTCATCAGGCTGTTGTAAGCCACTACTTCGGTGGAGACGATGGCCTTCCATTTCGCGAGTTGTTCATCGACTTCCTTGCTGACCGTATCGAAAACTTCGTAGGATTGCTTCGTTGGAGCCGAGTCAGCACTGCCCACAACGCCGCTCAACGCCACCAAGTCATTGTTCAGCCGCACAGGGAAATTAAGGACATCCTCGCCGCTCTTCGCCTTGGTCTGGATAAGCGCTTCTTCCACCACGGTCATTTTTGTGTCGAGTGCTTTGCCGGCATCGGCAATCGCCTTGGCGCGGGGGTCGTCCTTTAGGCGCTTGTTGATTGCATTAATCTGCTCACGAACATCACGAATCTGAATGATGGCGTCGTCGGTTTCCGTAACCTTGTCACGGATCTTCAGCAGCAGATCGAACTGTTTGGCCAAGTCGTCGGGGCCTATCTTCAGCCGTGGGTCAGCTTTGATCTCCAACGGCGCTGTGTAAGTCTTGCCGAGGACCGTCAACCGCGCCTGATACGTTCCGGGCAACGCTTCTGGGCCGTCGGTGCTACCGCCCCAGAGCGGGGCATGCGGCACCTTGGTCGCGCCTTCGTAGCGCAGGTCCCACACGAAGCGGTTCAGACCGGCGTCTGCGGAGAGGCTGCCAGCGTTGCCGCCGCGGCTGAAGAAGTCTTCCTCCTCGTCGCCAGCCGGTTCCTCTTTCTTGGGATACTTGCGGATGACCTTTCCTGAGGAATCGAGAATCTCCAGCGTGATCTTGGGGGCTTCTTCTTTATCTTTATCAGTTTTTTCGGTCCCGGAGGAAGAAGTCGAAGGCGTGGCTTCGCCTTTCGAAGAATCGGCACCGGTGCCGGAGGGCTTGGCCTGGTCTGGCTTCTTGAGGGAAGTCTTCAACCAGTAATCAATGATGGCTCCTGCCGGCGGATTCTTTCCTACATTGCCGCTGGGAGCAAAAAACGAGCCACGAAAAACGGTATGACTCGCCACGGCGGGCGTGAACAGGTGAGCTTCCTGCTGCGGAATCGAGTCGTCGTACTGCTCGAGCGGAGTGATGTCGTCGAGCACCCAGAAGCTGCGTCCGTGGGTTGCCACGACCAGGTCGTTGTTCTTGATCACCAGGTCGTTCACTGGAGACACCGGCAGATTCAGCTGCAACGGCTGCCAGCGCGCACCATCGTCGAAGGAAACGTAGACGCCCTGCTCGGTTCCCGCGAAAAGCAAATTCGGACGCCTGGGGTCGACTCTTACGGCGTGGACATAATCGTTCGCCGGAAGTCCCGCTACTAACTTGGTCCAGGTCTTGCCAAAATCTGTAGTCTTGAATACGTACGGCGCGAAGTCGTCCGACTTGTGGCGTTCGACTGCGAGGTATACAGTGCCGGCGTCCCGCGAAGAGGCCTCGATCATACTGACCGTGCCCCAATCCGGCATGGCCTTGGGCGTTACATTCTCCCAGTGCTGGCCTCCATCGCGAGTGAGCTGAACCAATCCATCATCGGTTCCTGCCCAGATCAGATCCTTCTGCACCGGCGATTCCACGACTGAAAAGATGGTGTCGTAAACCTCCACACCGGTGTTGTCCTTGGTAATAGGGCCGCCGGAAGACGCCTGTTTTGACTTGTCGTTGCGCGTCAGGTCGGGACTGATGATGGTCCAACTCATGCCGGCGTCGGTGGTCTTGAAGAGCACTTCGCCCGCGAAGTACATCGTCTTCGGATCGTGCGGTGAGAAAACAACGGGCTCAGTCCACTGGAAGCGGTGTTTGACGTCAGCGGCAGCCCACCCAATTGGGTTTATGGGCCACGGATTAATGGACTGCTCTTCGCCGGTGCGGTGATCGTAGCGCGTGATCTCTCCGCCGTAAGAGCCGGCGTAAACGATTTCGGGATCGGTCGGATCGGGTGCGATGTAACCGCTTTCGCCGCCACCTACGTCATACCAGTCAGGACGATCAATCGCTCCTTCGGCGCTCGCGCTGGCGATGCCGACGGTAGAGTTATCCTGCTGGGCGCCGTAGATGTAATAGGGAAAGCGGTCGTCGGTAGTGACATGGTAAAACTGCGCCGTGGGCTGGTTATATTGGCTGGTCCAGGTGTCGCCGCCGTCGGTGGAAACCGTCGCGCCGCCATCGTTGCCGTTGATGAGACGCTTGGGATTCGTGGGATCGATCCATAGCGCGTGATTATCTCCGTGCGGGGCGTGGATCGAGGCGAAAGTTTTGCCTCCGTCATTCGATCGGTACGCCGAGGTGTTCAGGATGTACACCGTATCTTCCGACTTGGGATCGGCGAAGATGTGTGAGTAGTACCACGCACGCTGGCGGAAGCGATGGTCGTCGGTGGTTATGTGCCAAGTATCGCCGCCGTCGTCGGAGCGATAGATTCCGCCCTTTTCTGCCTCGATCACTGCCCACACCCGGTTGGGATTTGCGCCGGAGACTGTGACTCCGATGCGGCCGAGAATGCCTTCCGGCAGTCCGTGGCCTTTCAGTTCTTTCCAGGTTGTGCCGCCGTCGATGGAGCGGTAAAGTCCGCTTCCCGGGCCACCGCTGTCGAGGCTCCACGGGGTGCGTCTGGCTTGCCACAATGCCGCGAATAGGGTGTTGGAATTGCTGGGATCAAACACCACGTCGATGCCGCCTGACTTGGCGTCTTTGTAAAGCACCTTCTGCCAGGTCTTGCCGCCATCCTGCGTGCGGAAAATGCCGCGCTCTTCGTTGTCGGCAAAGGGATGCCCCAAGGCGGCTACGAAGGCTATGTCGGGATTTTTGGGATTCACGGCGAGACGGCCGATAGCATGAGTATCGGCCAGGCCAACAAACTTCCAGGTTTTACCGGCGTCGATCGATTTGTAAACTCCGTTGCCGCCGACAATGTTGCCGCGAATGCATGCTTCTCCGGTTCCCACATAAATCACATTCGGGTCAGACTCGGAAACCGCGATTGCTCCGATCGCCGGAGACGCATCCTTCGTCTTGTCGAAGATCGGTTTCCAGTTCAGGCCGCCATCGGTCGTCTTCCACACGCCCCCGGCAGTCGCGCCGAAATAATAGACGTTATCCTGGCCGACCACGCCTGCCACCGCGACCACGCGGCCACCTCTGAATGGACCGACCAGGCGATACTGCAGACCCTTCCAGGGATTCTTGTCCTCGCCCTCTTCTTTCTCTTCTCCTGCTGCCGCGGCTGCAGTCGTGGTCTGCTGGGCCGCCTGCTTCTGCGTCGAATCGGCATTTTGCTTGGCTGGGTGTTTCTGCGCGAATACTGGAGTTAAAAGACAGGCAACCAAAAGGGCGAGGGTAGTCGTGCGCAAGGGTTAGTTCCTCCGGAGACTTTGTAACCGATAAACCCGACAGCCACACATTCTCAACAGAAACATAGCCGCTGTCTAGCCTTGTCTTTGTGCGCTCGTGTCTTCTGCCCGTAGGAGTTCACCGAATTTCGACTGGTCGGGCCAATTGTGACGCCACAATCTGCCACTCGCCGTTGCGCCTCACGACCGCATCCATGTAGACATAGCGGACCCGAAGGCGTCTGCCGGCCTGCTCGACTTCATCGTCCTCGGAGCCGTGGACGACGGCTGTTTCGCTGCTGAGCAGACGAATGTGCCGACCGGTAGAGATCATCGAGACATAGCGAAGCGCGCCGGACTTTAGTTTGTTCATCACCTCTCGCTTAGAAGACGCTCTGCCGGTTTCGTCGTATTGAACGTAGTCGTCGGCGAAGATGCGCGAGAGTTCAGGGAGGTCGGCGGCAATCAGGGCGCGGTCTCCGTCTTCGAACAACTTGACGATCTGCTGCTCGTCGCTTTCCGCCAAGTATCTTCCTCCTCCAGCCGCTTTTATTCGGCGTCCTGTTAGTGTACAAGCTGGTATTTCAAGGAGGACTCTGTGATTAGTATGTTCCGTACTCTCGCGTCGCTGCTGTTCGTCACTATCAGCATACCCGTTGCTTTGCGGGCTCAATCTGTCTCCGCAAATCCTGATAGACCCTTCGTGGTGGAGTACTACTACAAAGCCAAGTGGGGGCATGCAGATGAGTTTCTGAAGCTATTCAAGAAAAATCACTACCCTGTGCTCAAGAAGGAGATGGAGGTGGGGCGGATCGCGAAGGTGTGGATGGATCAGCCCCGTTATCATACGACCGAAGACGGGCGCTGGGACTTCCGCGTAACCATTGTCTTCAAGAATGCCACGGTGGCCAACGAGCCGTTCGATGAAGCCGGGCTGCAGAAGCAGATGTACCCTGATCAGGACACCTTCCAGCGCGAAGAGCAGCGGCGGTTTGAGATTCTCGACGGGCATTGGGATTTGCCGGTGAAGGCGGTGGATCTGGAGAAATAGTAACTCCGTCGAAAATCCCAATCAGTCGATGCAGAACCTTCGGAAAAGATGTTAAGAAATCGTAACAATCTCGCGGGAAATCCTTTATGAGAGTCATTGAAATTTGGAATTAGACACGGCGTGAGAAGAGCCCATACTCTTATTCATGGACCCCTTACTATCAGTTGAGGACTCACATGTTGACTTGCTGCACGAGATTGGCGTTCGGCTGGCGACGGCGGACGGTTTCCATGAAGTACTGACTCGTGTGGTCGATTTTGCTTCTGCGCTGGTGAAGTGCGACTCCTGCCTGATCTATGTGCTGGAGGGCGACGAACTTGTTCTGCGCGCCTCGAAGAATTCCCACCCCGAAGTTGTCGATCGCCTGAAACTTCGCGTGGGGCAGGGCATCACGGGATGGGTAGCGGAACATCGGGAGCCGGTGGCGGTTTCGGAAAAGGCGGCGCAGGATCCTCGCTTTCAGTTTTTCCATGAACTCCCCGAAGATACTTACGAAGCGTTCCTTTCGGTGCCTTTGATGTGCCGCGGGCGCGTGATGGGAGTGATCAACCTGCAGCATCGCCAGGATCATGTTTACCGCCGCCGGGAAATCCGTTTGATCTCGACCATCGGGTTTCTGGTGGGCGCGGAGATTGAGATGGCGCGGCTCGAGGATGCGAACTCCAACCTGTCGGAGCAATTGCAGACGCGAAAAGTGGTGGAGCGCGCCAAGGGAATCCTGCAGCGCGATCTCGGCCTAAGCGAGGAACAGGCGTACTTGACGTTGCAACGACAGAGCCGGCAGAAGCGCAAGGCGATGAAGGAAATTGCCGGGGCCATCGTCCTGAGCGACGAAGTGAGAGGGAACGCGTCCGCTCCAAAGCTGACCTAATGGAGCCGGCAAGACGGGCGACGATTGCCTCGCAGAGAATCCCTGTTCAGGGTGCTAATCACGAAGAAAGCCCGAAAGTGGATAGGTTTATCCACTCTCGAGCTTTTCAGCGGATGAGCTAGCGGGCGGCGGATGCGGTTGCGACCGCTTGCGCAATTTCTCGCGGTTCGGACGGCACCATGAAGTGCAGCGTGAGGCCGGATTCCGGAAGCTGCATCGTGCTGACGAAGCTTCCACTCGGCCGGGAAACTAGAACAAGCTGGCTATCGTCTGAAGGCCGCGAGTTTTCGGCATCAGCAACCAACAGCATGAAGCCTGCGCTGCCATCAACCTTGCGCAGGGTGAGCATTTCTCCGGGGCCGCCGGCTGCGACTGTGAAGCGGTACTTTCCTGACGGCACAACAGCATTCTGCCAGTGTACTTCGTGGGTCAAGGTGAAGGTTCCGGCCGCATCTTGAGCGGAGGCGAGGCTGGGCGTGAAGTTCAGGGCACTCAAGACCAAAGCAGCGGCGTAGACAAATCTGCGAATCGAGTTCATGGGATCTCCTGTTTTATTCGTAGTCTAAAGAGCACACTACCGGCGCAGGGCCGAATGGCGTGGGCTCAGATTGAAAGTGGAGAGCAACAGGGTCAGGAGAATTGCAATGCCGCAGCAAGGCTGGCACGCAAACATCAGCTTCGCGGAACCGGCTACAGAGATGGTTTGCGAAGTGATCTTACGATGCGGGAAGTTCACGCCAGAGTCCAACGCAAAATATTCATTTCGCCAATCGAATGCGCGCTCACCGCTTGATGGCGCTGTTACACCGTTAAGGCGATTTTCCGCGCGTTTGGCTGCGGCGGTTTGCAAAACCCCACCCGATGCGAGAACATACAAGGTTTGCACATCCATACAGATTCATACTGAGGAAGCGTCCAAAATATGGCGACACGGAATAAGTCCGCGAGGACCGCAAAGGCACCTCGTATTGAAGTGAAAGCAGAAGGTAAGGCGCACAGCACTTCCCGGCATAACGGCACGATCCAACCAGCGAAAGGGAAGCTGGGGGTGATGATCCCTGGCATGGGGGCGGTGGCGACGACTTTTGTCGCGGGCGTGGAGGCGATTCGCAAGGGCTTGGCGAAACCGATTGGGTCGCTTACGCAGATGGGCACAGTGCGGCTGGGCAAGCGCACCGACGGACGCTCGCCGAAGATTAAAGAGTTCGTGCCGCTGGCCGGGCTCGATGACCTGGTCTTCACGGGTTGGGACATCTTCGAAGACAACATGTATGAAGCGGCGTCGAATGCGGGCGTGCTCGACCAGAGGCTGCTCGATCAGTTGAAGCCGTTTCTGTCGACGGTGACTCCGCGGGCAGCGGTGTTCGACCACAATTACGTGAAAAAGATCGACGGGCCGAACGTGAAGAGGGGCAAGACGAAGATGGATCTGGCCGAGCAGTTGCGCGACGACATCCGCGACTTTAAGAAAACCAGCGGAGCGAGCCGGTTGATCACGATGTGGTGCGGTTCCACGGAGTCCTACATCGAAGCGACCGCGGCCCATCAGTCCGTGAAGTCGTTTGAGAGGGCGCTGCGCGAGAACGACGAGATGATTGCGCCCTCCATGATCTACGCCTATGCCTCGTTGATGGAAGGGGTGCCGTTCGCTAATGGTGCGCCGAACCTGACGGTGGATTTGCCGGTCATGCTCGAACTTTCGCGGCAGAACGAAGCGCCGATCTGCGGAAAAGATTTCAAGACCGGGCAGACCCTGATGAAGACGGTTCTGGCGCCAGCGTTCAAAGCGCGGTTGCTTGGGCTGAGTGGATGGTACTCGACCAACATCCTAGGCAATCGCGATGGGGAAGTGCTCGACGATCCGGGGTCTTTTAAGACTAAGGAGGAATCGAAGCTGGGCGTGCTGGAGCACATTCTGCAGCCCGCGCTTTATCCCGAACTGTACGGGAATATTTTCCACAAGGTTCGCATCAACTATTACCCTCCACGTGGTGATAATAAAGAGGGTTGGGACAACATCGACATCTTCGGATGGCTGGGCTATCCCATGCAGATCAAGGTCGACTTCCTGTGCCGCGACTCGATTCTGGCCGCGCCGATCGTGCTCGACCTGGTGCTGCTGGTTGATCTGGCGAAGCGCTGCTCGGCGCTGAAGGGAATCGGGATTCAGGAATGGTTAAGCTTTTACTTTAAGTCTCCGATGACGGCCCCCGGGCTCTATCCGGAACATGACCTGTTCATTCAGTTGATGAAATTGAAGAACACGCTGCGGCATTTGAAGGGTGAGGAACTGATCACGCACTTGGGGTTGGAATATTACGACTAAGGTTGTGGGCCGGCCGATCTACCACAGCGTCCTAAGCAGCGGACTTCGACGGATTTTCTCATCGTGCGTGATCAGCGTCAGGCCTTCGGCGCGGGCTGTGCCCCCGATGATGCGATCGGCGGGGTCGCCGGAGAAGTCGCGGGGGAAGCGGGCGGCCAAGGTGGCTATCTCAGGTGTGATCGGCAGCACGGTGACGCCTTCGATCAGCAAGTTGAGCGAGGATTCAAGCGTGCCGCAACGGCGAATGCGTCCGCGCGCCAGCATGGACGCGAGTTCCCAAATGGTGATTGCAGAAATTGCAATCCCTCCCTGCCGCCGGGCGTGGCGGATCGCGGAAGCGGCGGGACGCGAAAGAGACTTCGAATTGTCTACTGCCCAAAACAGGGCATGGGTGTCCAACAGAATCAAAACGCGGACTCCCACTCCTCCGGCGGATCGGCATCGAGATCGCCCACCACTTCAAACACACCCTTCAACCTGCCGATAAAATCGTCCTTCGCTTCCTCGATGGGGACTAGTTTCGCAACCGGTTTGCCGCGTTTGGTGATCACCAGCGGAGGCTTGGTGGAGCGCATGTCCTCCATTAGATTGAGGCACTGGGCCTTGAACACTGCAGCGGAAATTTCTTTCATGGACACGTTATAGCAGACATGGTCAAGTCGAGATGACCAGTACGGGCTATGCCAGCTTCTTTTCCCGCTTGTACTCGTCAAACTTCTCCAAAAACCGATCGATGTCTTTCTTCTGCAGATAGTACGGCGTCGACAAGCGCAGTTTATTTGGATCACCGCCGCGGATCCGGATTTTGTACGTCTTCCACATCCAGGTTTCCAGGTCCATGCGGGAAACCGGTGGCACGTTGACCGTGACGATGGCGCAGCGCAGGGCGGGATCGGGCGAGGTCCATGATTCGGCGCCGCGCTTTTTCATTTCATCCAGCATGTAATCGGCAAGTTTGCGGTGGCGGCGTTCAATGCGGTCTAAGCCGATATCGTTGGCCAGTTTGACGGAGGCTCGAAGCCCCCACAAAGCCGGTACATTGGAACTGCCGATGCGCTGGAAGCGTTCCGCGCGCAATTTAGGATCGTCCCAGCCTTCGGTGACGATCGTGTTCCAGAGGCGGTCGATGACCTCATCGCGCACGTAGAGGAATCCAGAGCCCTTGGGCGCTTGCAGCCACTTGTGCGGACTCGATGAGTACATGTCGCAGCTGAGGTCCTGCACGTTCAAGCGCATCATGCCGGGAACGTGGGCGCCGTCGACGGCCGAGAGGATGCCTTTCGATCTGGCAAGCGCACAGAGTTCTTTCGCGGGCAGCACCACTCCAGAGAATGTGGTGATGTGGCTGAAGAAGATGACCCGCGTATGGGGAGTGATGGCGTCGTTGAAGAGATTGAGAACCTGGGCCGCATCTTTCACCGGAAGGGGCAGCGTGACCTTCTTGACAACTATGCCATAGCGCTTGGCCTTAAGGTCCCATGGGTGCATGCCGCCGGGATGCTCCTGGTCGGTCATCAGGACTTCGTCCCCTGGTTTCAGATCGATACCGTTGGCGATGTAGCTGTTAGCCTCAGTGGCATTACGGAGCAGGGCAATCTCATCGCGATCACAGCCCACGAAGGCAGCCAGAGGGTCGCGAAACTCATTCCACGCCGCGTATCCCCAGATGGGGTAATCCTCTGGATCCTGCTGGTCCATTCGCTCGGTGGTGGCGTAGCCGTCGAAAACGGCGCGCAGCACTGGTGCCGGGCTGGAGCCGACGGTTCCGTTGTTCAGGTAGATCTCGTTTTCCGGGATGAGGAACTGCCGGCGGATCTCGGCCCAGTAGGCGTCTTCATTCTTGTCGAAGAGAGCCGGGTCGGGCAGGGCGGAAGGAGCCTTTTCGAGTTGAGCGATGAGATTTCCATGGAACGCCAGAGTTGCGGCGAGTCCGGTGGTGGCAGTGGTGAGGAAGCGGCGGCGGTCGAGCACAATGGCACCTCCCGGTGAAGGCAAGACGAGAAGGCGCTATGTTACGACTGGGCGAAGGAATCCTCAAGTGGGACGGCAAATCGTCCGCTCCGCGGCTCAGATCCCTTTGGCACGCCACATTTCGGGATAACCCCACCCTTCTTAGGCGCGTCTAAGTGAGTGGAAAAATCGGGGGATGGTGTGCTTCGGACCGGGCGTATAATGTCGGCAAGAGTGTGGTAGCGGCAAAGGAGTTCCCCATGAAACTGCGTTGGTTGGCAATCTCGGTGGCATTGGCGGCGTTCGGCGCGGGGCCCTGGACGTTGGCGCAGACACAGAATCCCGGTCAGACTCAAACACAACCTCCAGCTTCAGATCCTAACCAAGGCCAGCCCAAGGCAGGGGATATACAGAACGCACCGGCGCAGGCACCGGCCGCTCTTCCCACGCAGGATGACAGCCAGATTAAGCACGACGGCGGAGAAGCCGACGTGGATGCGGTTGGGAACCGTAACGTGGGTTGCGGGCGTGGCGTGGGGAATTGGTATTCGATCGAGCGGCAGGTCGCGGACGGTCGCAGATACTCTCAGATGATCGAATCCCAGGTCAAACTGGTGAACGACCCGGTGGTCACCGAGTACGTGAACCGGATCGGCCAGAACATTGTGCGCAATTCAGACGCGCAGGTGCCGTTCACCATCAAAGTGATCGACTCCGACGTGGTGAATGCCATGGCGCTTCCGGGCGGATTCTTTTATGTGAATTCGGGACTGATCCTGGCGGCCGACGAAGAAGCCGAAATGGCGGGCGTGATGGCACATGAAATCGCGCACGTTTCGGCGTGCCACTACGGTCGGGAGATGACGCGCGCGCAGCTCTTGCAGATGGCGTCAATTCCCTTGATCTTCATCGGCGGTGCGATCGGCTACGGAGCGTACGAGGCTTCTGGTCTTGCCATTCCCATGACCTTTCTGAAGTTCTCCCGTACTTTCGAGGCCCAGGCCGATTACCTCGGAGTGCAGTACATGTACCGTGCAGGCTATGATCCGTCGGCGTTTGTTTCTTTCTTCGAGAAGATTCAGGCCATGGAGAAGAAGAAGCCGGGGACGCTCTCCAAGGCATTCGACACGCACCCACAGACTCCGGATAGGATTGAGAAGACCCAGGAAGAAATTCGCAAAATACTGCCCTCCAAGGCAGAGTACATTGTGACCACTTCGGAATTCGACGAGGTCAAAGCGAGGCTGGCCTCGATCGAGAATCGCCATAAGGTGCTCGATCCGAAAGATGCCAACAAGCCGAGCCTGCGGCGGACTTCGAGCAGCGACGGCAACAACCCGAACGGACAGACTGATGATGATCGTCCAACCTTGAAGCGGCGGGATGATTCATCGAACTAACTGCAGGTCCAGACAGGAATAGTCGAACCGGCGGCCGCGGCCGCCGGGTTTTTGCGCGCAAGGGGAGCAATCTGGGCAACCGACTCAGCCTAGCACCAAAGCATGGCAGAATCAGCAGCCTCTGTGACCTTCGTCACAGCGGGTTGTTGCAGAAACGAAATAAGCTAAACTACGCTAGTCTGGGTGCAAAGGAGCAGGCCCTTCATGCCGGAGAACACACTCACCATCACCGACAACCGCACCGGTCAGACCTATACCGTCCCCATCGAAGACGGCACCATCCGCGCGATGAGCCTGCGGCAGATCAAGACGGATCCGGAAGATTTTGGACTGATGACCTATGATCCGGCCTTCATGAACACGGCATCGTGCCGCAGCAGCATTACTTATATCGATGGCGATCGGGGGATTCTGCGCTATCGCGGATATCCCATCGAGGTACTGGCTGAGCGCTGCACCTTCCTGGAAGTCGCCTATCTTCTGCTCTTTGGCGAGTTGCCAACCCAGATTGAACTCAAGAACTGGGTGCATGACATCACGCACCACACCATGCTGCACGAGACTACGAAGAAGTTTATGGAGGGCTTCCGCTACGACTCTCATCCCATGGTGATGTTTGTGAGCACAGTAGCAACGCTCTCTAGCGTATATCCGGAAGCCCGGGACGTGCACGATGCGCAAAACCGCTTGCTGCAGATCAAGCGCCTGATCGGCAAGGCGCCCTCGATTGCGGGCATGTCATACCGGCACAACGTGGGATTCCCTTACGTATATCCGGACAACGATTTGAGCTACACCGAGAATTTCATGAACATGCTGTGGAAGATGGTTGAGCCGAAGTATGTGGCGAATCCGGTTCTTTCGCGCGCTCTCGACATCCTTTTTATTCTGCATGCAGATCATGAACAGAATTGCGGGACCAGCGCGATGCGCACGGTGGGCAGCGCCCAAACCGACCCCTACTTGTCGATGGCATCGGCGGCGTCAGCCCTGGCCGGACCGCTGCATGGCGGAGCCAATGAAGAAGTGCTGAAAATGCTCGATGAGATTGGCACGAAAGAAAACGTGCCGGCGTATGTCAAGCGGGTGAAGGACGGTCACGGAAAGCTGATGGGATTCGGACACCGGGTTTACAAGAATTACGATCCGCGGGCGAAGATCATTAAATGGACTGCGGAGCAGGTTTTCGAGGTCACGGGTCGTAATCCGAAACTGGACATCGCGCTTGAACTGGAACGCATCGCTCTCGAGGATGAGTATTTCGTGAAGCGAAAACTTTACCCAAACGTCGATTTTTATTCTGGCATTATGTACCAGGCCATGGGATTCCCGCCCGAAATGTTCACCGTGCTGTTCGCCATTCCGCGGACGGTGGGGTGGCTTGCGCAGTGGCAGGAACTGGTCGTGGATTCAGAGCAGAAGATTACCCGGCCGCGGCAGATTTACACCGGGCGGGGAGAGCGCGAATTTGTACCGATGGAAAAGCGGACCGCAGCGACCGTTCCGGCGCGCTAGGTTATGCCGCTTGCTTCGTGGCGAGCGCGGCACCATACTCGCGTCGCTCGGCCGATGACGTGATGACCTTCATCTCTTGCCAGTCGTAGGGAAACTCTCTGCCGCAATCCAGGCAGGCTACGTAGGTTCCGGTTAGTACCGCAGCTTGAGGGCGGCGTGCAGCGCCGCGAATGGTCACCGGAAAGCTGTACCGGGAGTGCCGGCAACCGAAAAATACATCAATCAGTTTTGCTACCATGGAGCACCTTCCACACCCTAGGGTTAGTTTTACCTGGGCTGTTCTGAGTGTGCTGCTCCCCCTGTGCCTGCCTTAGTTTTTAACACGCAACCACTCAAATAATTAGATTCATCCCGGCAAGGAATGGTTTCGTATTCCTCAGTGTGATGTGTGATCATTACGGGCTAACCCCCTCCAAGTCCCGTATTGGGAGTCAGTTACAGCCTGGCTGGTAAAACATTTGCACAGCCGTCTGAGATGAAAAAGCCGGGGAATACACAGTGGAAGCCGAAATGAGAAAGGTGCAACCGGCAGGCTGCGTGGAGTCCTAAGTCAGATTCAGGGCTTTCTTGATGGTCCCGCGCTCATTCTGGATTTTTTCCTGCAGGAGCGTGATCGCGTAGATGAGCTGCTCTGGCCGGGGAGGACATCCCGGAACATAAATGTCGACGGGGATTACCTGGTTCACGCTCTGCACCAGCGCATAGTTCTGGAAGACGCCGCCGGATGTGGCACAGGCTCCCATGGAAATTACCCACTTCGGTTCCGGCATCTGTTCCCACAATTGCCGGATCACTGGCGCCATCTTGTTCGAGACGCGGCCGGCAATGATCATGAGATCACTCTGCCGTGGCGAAGGTCGAAATACTTCCGCGCCGAAACGCGCGATATCGAAGCGCGACGCCCCCATTGACATCATCTCGATCGCGCAACAGGCCAGGCCAAACGTCATCGGCCAGATGGACCCCTTGCGCATCCAGTTGACGGCTGAATCGAGAGTAGTCAGCACCAGCCCTTCCGGCGTGGGATTGCCGAAGGTCAGATCCTTGACTACCTTCTTGCCGTTCTCGGTGTCGATGTAGGGGCCGAAATTTAGTTCGGGGGACATAGGTACATTTTATCCGCTCTTACCGCTTCTCTGCCAGAGCTGCCAAAGCTCAGATGCAATTTGCTCATAACGCTCCTGCGGGCCGGCTGTATCCGCGTCGAACCAGCGGACGAACTCCTCATGAACGACACGCAGCACTTCTTCTGACGAGTGGCAACTGCGTAGGCGCGGCAGGATGGTTTCAGCCTCGGGCTCATACTCGTCTGTATTCTGGTTGTCGAAACTGATGCCAATCGGGTCGTCGCGAAATAGGAGCGCTGCCGTGGCGTCGAATAACTCACCATAAACCGCTCTGAGTCGCTGCCGCGCCTCCGATATTTCTTCGCGCGTCCTGCGCATCTCTTCACCCCGCGGTCCGCATTCTATTCCGCCAATGAGTCCAGACAAACCAAACCGCGCCCGCCACCAGTGCAACTCCAATCACCGCATCGAACCTGTGAAAATACTTGCCCAGTTCACGCCAATTCTGGCCCAGCTTCATGCCGAGATAGGCCAGCCCCAGGCACCAGGGCCACGATCCCAGAAAAGTGTAGAGGTGAAACCGTCCGCGCGGCATGCGCGCCACTCCCGCCGGCAGCGCGATGAAGGTGCGAATCACCGGCAGCAACCGCGCGATGAAGACAGCCAGATATCCCCAGCGCGCGAAGAAGTGATCGGCCCAGTCGAGCTCGCGACGCGTCATCAGGATCCAATGACCGTATCGCTCCACCAGAGGACGCCCCCCATAACAGCCAATCTCATACGCCACCAGTGATCCCAGGTTGCATCCGAGCGCCCCCGCTGTCGCTACCCAAAGCAGCTTGAACGTTCCAGTAAAAACGAGATACCCGGCAAACGGCATGATCAATTCCGAAGGCAGCGGGATGCAGGCCGATTCAATCGCCATCAGCAGCGCAACGCCAGCGTATCCTGTCACGCTCATCACGGAACTGATGAACCCGAAAATCATGGTTAGAAGTTTTTCAGTCATTGGAAGGCGGTACTCAGTTCTCAGTACTCAGCAAAAACTCTTGATCCGCAGGCCGAGGGTGGAGACTTCGAACTGAATTTAAAGTGTATCGGAAATTTGGCGGTACGGATTCTTGGCTAGAACGAGCCGTCCTGGGTAAAGGTGTAGCCCGGCAGTGCCGCCCCCTGTGGGGTCTTCGTCACTTTCACGCGCACGGTGGGCGCATCCGGCGCGGCGATGCCCGCCGGCCTGAGCATCGCATACTGACTGAACACTTCGTTATAGACCTTGGTGACCAGATAATCCTGGCCATCGGCGTCGCTGCGCCAGACCTGCCCGAGCTGAATGGAACTTACGGCCATAGGATTGTCTGAAGAGAGTGTGAACTCCAGACTACCGAGGGATATCGGTCGAGTCAATCATCGCCGTGGTTACCGAGGTCTCTGCTAAGATGTTGCCCTCATGCCCCGCGGACGCACGCCCCGACAACCCGCCCGCACCGGCCGCCACGAAGGCATTCGTGCGAGGACGGGCGCCTCTTCGGCAGGCTCTGGGCAGGTTCCTGCCCATCTCCGAACCGCAGCTCCGGCGGCCGCGCTGAAAGGCGGGAAAAAAACCAGCAAAAAAGCATCCGCCTACAATCCCCTGGCCCCAGACCGCATTGCTGAGATCCTGAAGCGCCTCGACCAGATGTATCCCGAGGTTACCTGCGCTCTCACCCACTCGAGCGCATGGGAGCTTTTAGTCGCGACCATCCTCTCCGCGCAGTCTACGGATGCCAACGTGAACCGCGTCACGCCTGAATTGTTCCGAAAATATCCGACGGTGCAAGCCTTTGCCGCGCTCACTCCAGAGCAGCTCCAGCCCGACGTCCGCTCCACTGGCTTCTTCCGCAACAAATCCAAGTCCGTGGTGGGCGCGGCAAAGAAAATCGTCGCGGACTTTGGAGGCCAGGTGCCCGATGACATGGAAGACCTTCTTAGCCTTCCTGGCGTCGCACGGAAGACAGCCAACGTCGTGCTGGGTACGTGGTTCAAGAAGGCGGAAGGCGTAGTCGTCGATACTCACGTGCACCGCATTTCGCGCCGTCTCGAGCTGACCACGAACAATGAGCCGCAGAAAATTGAGCAGGACCTGATGCGCATCATCCCGCGCGAGAAGTGGATTCTCTTTTCCCACCAGATCATTTGGCATGGACGCAAGCTCTGCATCGCCCGCAAGCCTAAGTGTGTCGACTGTTCGCTTGAAAACCTCTGCCACGCCGCCGACAAGACCTGGAGCACGGTCGACATGCATAAGAATGCTAAAGCGTAGCCTCGGTCGTTCTCAAGCTGCTTTCAAACTGACAGTGCACCTTCTGATAAACTTTCCCTTCGGCAGTCGTTCCGAAGGGCCAAGCCCCATGCGCATTTTGATCTCATTTGCTATCGTCATACTCATGAGCACAGTCGTCACCGAAACCGTCGCGTCACAAACTCTCAACATCCCACAGGCCGTCACTGACCCCAAGCAGATTGCCTCGAAGCCCAACGCGCAGGTTGAGCCGCGCAGCCTCACCATCGAGAAGCTTTATATGACGCGTCAGGTGGGCCGGCCCACCTGGTCGCCTGATGGCAAAAGCATCGCCTTCATCTCGAATATGAGCGGGCGCAACAATCTGTGGCTCGTCCCCGCCGAAGGTGGATGGCCAGTGCAGCTCACGGTCAGCGATCAGCGCCAATCCTCACCAGCGTGGTCGCCCG
>JBAWCJ010000353.1:0-1875 GCA_049590215.1 Candidatus Sulfotelmatobacter sp.
GTGGTGTGTTGGTTCAACTTGAAATGGAGAGCGAGCGTTCGCCGTTAGCAAGTTTTCCGCCCTTGGGGCCGGGATTCTCAACGCATCGGGGTCTTTCGATCCTATGTGATTTTGGGAGAGCGCGAAAGATGAGTTCCGCGCTCCCTCGCCGTCTCGATGAGTCCACGGGTCATCCTTCGGGACAGTCTCATCTCTGCAGAGCGCGCTTCCGTTTCACGTGGCACAGCCATTGTGCCCGCGGAGCTCACTGGCGGTCTAGTGGTGACTCCAGATTTCGGGGGCCAAATGGTCGACCTTGGATCTGCGAGTTGTCGTCATAATGTTCGTTTAACCAGACGGCAACGCACGAGAGCTGTTGTAAATTCGCGCGTTACGCGATTGTGGAAAAATCGAAGTTTCTTGACGGGTACAAGTTCGAGGCTGGCGAATCTGAAGGGGCTGCCCGCTATCAACTCCTCGAACTTCGCTAAAGTCATTTGGTTCAGGCCTCCGGCCACCTCGCTAAAACGTGTCGCCCCATCCGTCTTAAAAGTGGACCGCCAACGTGTAAGTGCCTTCTCGCTGAATATTAGATGAGCCCATGGAAATACAGAGAATAGATGACCGCCCAATGGGTGATACCAGGTTGGCCCGAAGCTGACGAGCACCTCACCTGTCGGCTGCAGGAGCGTGTTCATGATGCGTAAGATTCCCGCAGGGTCGGCAAAATGCTCAAAGGCGTCCAGCGAAACGACGATGTCGGCAAGCTCCTTCGTCGAAGATACGAAGAGACAAGTATTTTGAACGCCCGCGCTGACCGCCCTCTGCCTTGCTGCCTGGAGAACGTCCTCACGGATATCAATACCGATCACTCTCTTGGCCCCCCTTCCGGCCATCTCTACGGCTTCAGCTCCTTCGCCACAGCCGAAGTCGATGACAACTTTCCCTTCAATCTTGGTGAAGAATTCACCCCCCATTAGAACCGCGAGCTTCGACTTGCCTTCGTAAATGCACGAGCGACAGCAATCTGGGGCACCTGGAGAGATACCTTTTAGAATTTGGTCTTGAATGTTAGTGAACATTTCGTCGCTAGTTGTCGCCCATCCCTGAAACGGGCGTCCATCGTAAAAATCGGCATGTCCGCTTGCGAGGCAATCATTGTAACCTCAAAATCTCATGCCCGACTGTTTACGACGGATCTGTCGTTGTCGCCGGGCCTGCTCCAGCCTTCGATCCCGCGCGGCGTCGATTTCCTTCTGCCATCCCGCCGGCATGTTCTGGGGCGTCACGTATCCGATTGCGGCGTGTAACCCCACCCGGTTTTAGTGATCCACGTAAGTTTGAATCAGAAGCGAAGCGTCTTCCCTTGTCAACGGTGTGCCGAGCCGGATGCACTCCGATTTCAGCGATTTGTGCCAGCGCTCCAGCTTGCCATTCGATTGCGGATAGCATGGCGACGTTCGCACATGGGTCATACCCGGTATGCAGATGAACTCCGTTAGGTCCCAGGCGATGAACCGTGGTCCGGTGTCGGAGATGCTCCGCGGTTTTGCTTCTGGATTTTTCTCCCTCGCTCGTTTCAAAATGACTTCAATATCCGCTTCGGTTATCGATACCCACAAATCCCACTGAACGATCGATCGCCCGTAGCCGTCCAGAATGCTGCACAGGTAGTAGAATATCGCGCGAGCGTTCAGGCAGAAATCATCGATATGCCGGTGCGGCTGCGGCGGTTTTTCAAAACCAGCCCCTTTCTTCGAGGGCTTCCTATTCAACTTCCGCTGCCCTCGCGGCCGACTGAGGACCCGCCACACGCTGGCCGGACTCACCGCCACGATATCGGCCGCCAGCATCACGAACGTCAGCCACCGGTAGCGTTGCAACGGATTCTTCAGG
>JBAWCJ010000354.1:0-9698 GCA_049590215.1 Candidatus Sulfotelmatobacter sp.
GCCCCCGATAGGACTGTACGTTCGCGCACACATGACGCTCTCCCGGCTCTACGGACACGGCGAAATAGGAGCTATTCTTGTTTGCGCCCACCCATGCTCCGTCGATCCCGATCTTCGTCGTCACGGCGAAGGCATCTGAACCTTTCTCCTGAATGAAGTAGACCAGCGCCTTTCCGGGATCAGGCTGGGCCAGCGTGTGTGGGGATTTATCCAGCTTCACCTGGAAGCCGTCACTCTTGGGACCACAAGCCGATGTCGCGGGGCCAGACAGCGTTTGGCCGAACGCCGATACCGCAAGAAGCAGTACGACGAGAGCGTTTTTCATGACTTTTCCCCCAAGCATGTTGCATTGTCACTTGATCGGTTCTGTCTGCACCTCTGAAAATGAGATATCCGTACACCGATAGAAACACCATTCCCGCGCGCAAGTGGTAAAGAGTTCGTCAGTTCGGGTAAAGTTTTGTCTCAAACAACCTTCGGGTCATGATGTTCAGTACCGGTAGAATCGCTCTTAGTGTTCGACTCGGAACATTTGCGCATGCATATGATCCTCGACGCCCTCCATCGAATAGCTAACCACGGCCAATCCCTGGCACGCGCGGAAGCACGTGAAGTGATGGCGGAGGTGCTTGCGGGAAACTGCACCGACGCTCAGATTGCAGCGCTGCTCGTGGCTTTGCGCATGAAAGGTGAAACGGTGGAGGAGATCGTCGGTTTCGCCGAAGCGATCCGCGCCGCGGCCACGCCTTTGCCCATCGCATCCCCCGGCGCGCTCGACCTCAGCGGCACCGGCCGCGACGCGCTGGCCGAGTCATCTCTTGTTGACACCAGCGGCACCGGCGGCGATGCCAGCGGAACCTTCAACATTTCAACGGCCACGGCATTCGTGACCGCCGGCGCCGGCGTGCGCGTAGCCAAGCACGGCAACCGCAGCATCAGCTCGAAGTGCGGCTCAGCGGACGTGATGGAGGCGCTGGGCGTGAACATCCAGCTGACTCCAGAGCGTGCGGCGCAATGCCTGCGCGAAGTCGGAATCTGTTTTCTATACGCGCCCGATCTGCATTTCTCGATGAAGCAGGTGCAGAAGGTGCGGCGCGAACTGCGGCTGCGCACCATGTTTAACCTGCTCGGTCCGCTCACCAATCCTGCGCATGCTTCGGGACAGGTTGTGGGGGTGTACGCGCTCGATATGGTCGAAAAGCTGGCCGAAGCGCTCAGCATGCTGGGCCTGCACCGGGCGCTCGTGGTGCATGGGCTTGATGGGCTCGACGAGATCACGATTACCGGGCCGACGCGCGTGGCCGAAGCTCGCGATGGAACCGTGCGCAGTTACGAGGTCGATCCCGAGGAGTTCGGCATGAAACGGGCCACGCTGGCCGAGATTTCCGGCGGGGATGCTGTCGAAAATGCCGCGATTGTTCGCGAGGTCTTGAGTGGAAGGAAATCTCCGCGCAGAAATGTTGTCGTACTGAACTCCGCGGCGGCGATGGTAGCGGCGGGACGAGTCGACCGTCTCGCGGATGGGATTCCCGTGGCAGAGAACTCGATCGATTCCGGTGCGGCCGCGGCAAAGCTGGCAGCGCTGGCGGCTTTCACCCAGCAGCATCGATAGTGCAGGGTACAGAGGTCCTTCGCTTAGGATGACAGTACTTTGCTTTATGCGAGCACGCGACATCTATTTCGCGGCGTCGCTCGTCTCGATCTTGAACACGTGGTTTGTGGTTTCGCTCTCCGGCACGCTGCCGTCGTTCACCGAAACTTCCTCTGGCGGCTTCGGAACCTCAACGCGAATCACGCCGTTGCTCTTGCCCCGCACCACCAGCCGTTGAGTGACTTCTCCGCCGGCAAACTTCACCGTGAGCGGAACCTCGGCTCCCGCCGTACCCAGGTCATTCACCGTTATAGTAAGTATGTAAGCTCCCGGCGCGGTCTGGCGCGTAAACGCTGATTCTATTTTGAAATCGGGCAGGCCGCGGTCGCGGTAAACCCAGTCGTCGAAGAACCACTCCAGATCCTTCTTTGTCTGCGCCTGGATCAAGCGCTGCATGTAGGACGGTTCCTTGTCTTCATTGGGACGATAAGACGCGAGAGCTTTTTTCAGCGCCGGCTCGCCAACCATGTCACGCAGCATCCACCACACACACATCGCCTTGCTGCGGTAAAGTTCCTCATCGACTGTGTTCACTAGCGACCGCTGCACTTCATCTTCGGATCTCGGGGCGGTTGTCAGGTTCTCTTTTTCTTTCTCAACCGCGCTCAACGCGGAGCGATGTAGTCCCATATAATCGACAGCCGCTTGCCTTCCACTCAGATGTTCCAGATAGATTGCTTGCGCGAAGTGAGCCAGGCCCTCGTTGATCCAGGGCCGGGGTGAGAAAAAAGCCGCGTGAGTTAGCTGGTGCGCCGCCGCAAGCCCGGCCAGCTTGGGATCGGTGGTGCTCAGCGGCGTCAACAGAAGCGAGCCGCTCTCAAAGGGGGGCGCGTTCGGGTCGGCGAGATCGGCCGTTTGCGCCTTGTTTCGCGCTTTTCCAAACCAGTCAGCGATGAACGGGGCGGCCTTGTCCGCCGCATCCCCATAATTCTCCGCCGCAGCGTCGTGGCCGCGCAGGAAATGAACTGCGACCGCAGCCCGGTCCACTACCTCATAATCGGCGATCAAAAACATCGGTACGACCATTCCCAGCGATCGGTATGTGCAATCTGCCTGGAACTGGTGCCGCACTTCGAGCGCAGTCGGGCAAGTTGTCGCATTGACCAGAAGTTCCGGTTTCTCCGCCTCATCATCGCTCGGCACCGAGACTTTCAGATGCATGGTGGATGAAGTCTCTCGCGCTTTCCACCTGCCAACGATATCGAATGCGCTTGTACCTTCCGAAAGACTCCCTGCTTCGGTCGCGATCGGGTACCAGGCTACGTATCCCGCTCCGCGCACTGCAGTAAATTTCGCGCTGATCTGGTCCCAATCGGTGCTGTTGGCGATCGATTCCGGCGTATCGATCCGCGTGAGGCGAGTGGCGTCGAGCACGATCACGCCTTCATAGGCGATCTCCAAATCGACAGTTCCCTTGGGAGGAACTGCCTCGGGCAGAGTTACGATCGCCTCGGAAAGCGCACCGGTGTGATCGATATCGGAGGTGTAGGACTGCGTGACGAATTGCAGTTGCTTTCCGGCCGACCGGATGGAACGCCAGTCGAGGGAAGAAGAAATCTGCAGCACCGCGATCTTCTGCGGCGCCTGCGAGCCGTTCCTCAGCGTGATGGTGCCTCGAACGCCCAGCCGTTGCAGGTCAGGTTCGACGCGCGCGCCCAGGTCGTACTTGGTGAAGGTGAATGCCTCGCGGTCGAGAGAGAATGCAGTTACCGCAGCCGTACAAAAAATGCACAGGAGGCAAAAACGCAGTCTACACAACTTCATTTCGCACCCGGCAAAGCAGCCTTCTCCTGCGCTTGGTCTTGCCCGCGTCTCTGCCGGACGATTTCATACATCACGACAGCGCCTGCGACCGACACGTTCAGCGAAGGAACTTTGCCCAGCATTGGAATCGAAACCAAGAAATCGCACTTCTTCTTGACCAGGTCGTGCAGTCCCTTGCCTTCCGCGCCCAGAACCAGCGCGCAATCCATGTTGTAATCGAGAGCGTCGTAGGTCTGCGGGCCACGCTCATCGAGACCCACAGTCCAGATGTTGCGCTGCTTCAATTCTTCGACGGTGCGAGCGATATTCGTTACCTTCGCAATCGGCAAGTGTTCGCTTGCGCCGGCCGAAGCTTTGGTGACGGTTCCGGTGACGGCCGCGGCGCGGCGCTCGGGAATGACCACGCCATCGGCGCCTGCAGCATCCGCAGTGCGCAAAAGCGCGCCCAGATTGTGCGGATCTTCGACTCCGTCGAGCACGATGACGAAGGAATAGCGTCCGCGTTTGCCGCCGACGACATCATCGAGATCACTGTATTGCTTGGCTGAGGTGACGGCGACAACTCCCTGGTGCGCCGCGTTGCCGGCCATGCGGTCGAGTTCCACGCGAGTGAGAAAACGCACCGGCACGCCGAGCTTGCGGCAGTCTTCGATCATGCGCTGCAAGCGAATGTCATGCCGCTCCTTCGCCATGCCAACCCACTGAAAAGCGCGTCCCCGGGCCTTGAGCGCCTCTGTGACCGCGTTGATGCCATAGATATAGTTCATAAGAACAGTTGCCGGTTGTCAGTTGCCAGCCTCGAATCCGCGTGTTTCAAGTGTACCGAAAGCTGAGGGTTCAGACAGCGCCTGTGCGCCGTGCACGTGAAAGATCGGGAAGGGCATGACTTCAGTCGTGCCGTAAGATGCCATGGAAAAGAATCGGCTTTAGCCGCTGAGGGCGGAACCGAGAAAATGCAGGAGGTCCTCCGGCTCAGGCCGCTCCGTGTAATCCTCATTCGCGGAAGCATAGAACACCGAGCCGTCGCGGTCGATGACGTACACGGCCGGAATCGGCAACTCCCAACTGTCGTCCCCGTTCACGAAGGAAAGGTTGACGAACGCGCGCTGGTAGACCGCCCGCTGTTCATCGGGAACGCGGTAAGTAAGGCCGAACTGCCGCGCTACTTTATTCCCGGCATCAGAGAGCAGCGGAAAACGCAGCTTGTGCTGATCGCGCATGAAAAACGTTTGCTTCGCCGTCTGCGGAGAAATTGCGGCGAGCGTCGCGCCGGCCTCCTCGATCTCCGGCAGGATGAGGTTCATGGCCTCCATGTGACCAACGCAGAATGGGCACCAGCGGCCGCGAATGAAGCAGAGGATCAGCCTTCCTTTAGAAAGCAATTCGGAGGACGAGACGGTCTTGCCATCGTGATCTTGAAGTCGAAATTCCGGAATCTTCGAGCCGACGGGGAGAATATTTGCGGCTAGGCGTTGTTGCTTCAGTTCCGTGACGGCCCGAGCATGAACCGTCTGGGTCTCCGGCGGAACGTATTTCGCGATCAATTCTCTGCGCTCGGCAAAGATCTCGCGCAGCGAACGGATGTCCGTCTCAGGAGACGATTCTTCGAGTGAGCGCCATTTCATAAATATCAGTTATCCACGGCGTTCGCCTTGCACAACGACACCGCTACCTTATCAGTTGGTCAAGTTTCTAAAAATGGTTTGGTCCCGTTCTCGCATAACTGAGACTTCGGGCTTTGCCGGGTTGACGCGCACGAGGAGGCGTCCGCCTTTCGCGAGTCGCTTCATAAACGCAGAGCCCACACCGCCAGGTTCTTCGTACAAACCTGTATATAGCTCGCCTTCGAAACGATAAGTATACGGGACATCCACGGTAAAACCAGTTGACGCTGCATATGTTGTCTCCGGGTCCGCAGTGACGATTGCTTCTGCCATCGGCCATCTCTCGCTGCCAATCGTACGAACCCAACCCCAGAAGAGCCGGAAAAGGTAGATCGCCAATCTGATCAATCCGCCCACAATCCGCTCCTAATACTCACGACGCCGCGTCGCGAGAACTCTCTGATGCGTTCGTCTCACTGTCAACGTGGAAGGATCCTTGGACCTGTGTTGCCGTTCGCTTCGCAAACGGCAACTTCGCTCAGGATGACAGTCGCCGGCCGAAGGCTTGCGCTCTGGGGCTCGCCACTCAGGACTCGCAACTCGGGACTCGCTCACATTCCCGGCAATTTCATTCCCGCCATCCTGCGCGCGAAGCTGGGCTTACCCATCTGCTTGAACATCTTTTTCATCTGCGCGTATTGGCGGAGCAGGTTATTTACTTCCTGCACACTGGTGCCGGAGCCGCGTGCAATGCGCTTGCGGCGGCTGCCGTTGATCACTTCGTGATGATTGCGCTCGTGGGTCGTCATCGAATTGATGATGGCTTCGACGCGGTTGATCTGTTTTTCGTCCACGTGGTCAGCGGCTTTCTGCAAACCAGAAAACGGGCCGATCGAGGGCATCATGCCGATCAGGTTCTTGATCGAGCCCATCTTCTTTACGTGCCGCAGCTGATCGCGAAAATCTTCGAGCGAAAAGCCGTCGCCGGTGAGGGCCTTGGTGGCCATCTCCTGCGCCTTCTTCTTGTCGATCTGCGATTCGGCGCGTTCGATCAGCGAGAGGATGTCGCCCATGCCGAGAATGCGCGACACAATGCGGTCGGGGTGGAACGGCTCGAGCGCATCGTACTTCTCGCCCACGCCGATGAACTTGATGGGCTGCCCGGTCACTTGCCGGATGGAAAGCGCGGCGCCCCCGCGAGCGTCGCCATCCATCTTGGTGAGGATGACGCCGGTCAGCGAAAGCTTTTTGTGGAACTCATCGGCGGAGCGCACGGCGTCCTGCCCGGTCATGGCATCGGCGACGAACAGAATCTCCGATGGGTTCAGCAGCTTCTTCAGCGACTGCATCTCGTTCATCAGTTCGTCGTCGATGTGCAGGCGGCCCGCGGTGTCGACGATCAGCACGTCGCAGCCGGAAACAATAGCTTCGCGACGCGCTTCTTTTACCAAGCGCTCGACCGCTTGCGTGAGCTCCGCAGGCGTTTTTGCCTCGCCAACTTCGCCTTCGTAAATCTGAGCCTTCACGGCCTGCGCTACAACTTTCAACTGCTCACGCGCCGCAGGACGATAGACGTCCACGGAAACCAGCAACGGACGATGTCCGCCAACTTTGAACCAGTTCGCCAGCTTGCCCGAAGTGGTGGTCTTGCCGGAACCTTGCAGTCCGGCCATGAGCACGACCGTGGGCGGCTGCGATGCGAACTTCACGCGCGCCGTGTCTTTGCCGAGGGTCTCGACCAGTTCGTCGCGCACGATCTTGATGACCTGCTCGCCCGGAGACAGCGCGGTCAGAACTTCCTGGCCCACGGCCTTGGCCTGGATGCGGTCAATCAGCTCTTTGACCACCTTGAAGTTGACATCAGCTTCGAGCAGCGCGAGGCGAATTTCGCGCAGGGCTTCGCCAATATTTTCCTCGGTGAGCCGGGCCTGGCCGCGAAGGCTCTTAAACGCGCGCTGCAGTTTTTCTTGAAGATTCTCGAACATAAGGATGAGTTATTTTAGCAGTGTCTATCCAACCTTAGGCCGCACCATCTCAAACCTCTGCGTCGTCCTCGTGTACTGCAGTCCGCCCATGCGTCCGATGAGATCAAGCGAATTCCGGTCCAACTTTCCACCTTTGAGATGCGCATCGCTAATGTGAATCGAGACAACCTGGCCGATCACGAGACTGCTACCGGTCGGTCGAGAAGAAAAGTCGAGAATCTGATGAAGCCTGCACTCAAAGCTGACCGGAGACTCCGCGACTCTGGGAGGGCGCACAATTGTCGATGGCTGTGGAGTAAGCTTAGCCAAGACGAATTCGTCCACCGACGCTTCGTATTCTCCGCTGGTCAGATTCATTGCCTCAGCAAGCTCATAGGTGACGATGTTCACCACGAACTCCCTGGTCTCACGAACATTCCGCAATGTGTCCTTCGCTTCGCCGTGACCACCTTCCGTGTGCTTGGGCGGCCGAAGTCCCGGCGCAAACGCCAGCAGCGGAGGATCGACGCATACTGCATTGAAAAAAGAAAAGGGCGCGAGATTGAGGTCTCCCGACGCGCTTATCGTCGACACCCACGCAATCGGGCGCGGTGCCACGGAGTTGAGGATGATGCCGTAAAGATCGCTGTGCGAAAGGTCCGACGGGCTGACGATCATTCCATCGAGTATAACTTTTCATGCCCTCACTTCGTCACGCCGAATATTTCCTTCGCTGCCACTACCGTATTGCAATGAATGGCCACAGTATCTTCCACGTTCCGCGCATAGCCGCCGGCGTAGGTCACCATGACAGGAATGTTGCGGGCCCGCGCCACACGGAACACGAGTTCGTCGCGCTTCTTCAATCCCTCGATGGTCAGCGAAAGTCCGCCCAGTTGATCTTCGCGGTAGGGGTCGGCGCCGGCGATGTAGCACAGCAGATCGGGCTCGAACTGCCGCAGCCCGGAGCTAAGCGCATTATCGAGCCAGGCCAGGTAATCGTCGTCTCCGATGGCGTCGGGCAGGTCCACATCGATCGTAGAGGGCGGCTTCGACGGCGGATAGTTGTTGGCCTGATGCAACGAAATGGTGAAGACGTCGCCCGCGTGTTTTCCGCGAATGTTTCCGCGGCGTGTGGAACCTGGGCGAGAGCCCGGCGAAGGCGAATCGAGAGTCGAAGCTCCGGCCGAGGGCAAGAGCGCGCTCGCAGTGCACGTTCCGGCAAAAATCGCCGCCGTGCCGTTGCCCTGATGAACGTCACAATCCACCGTCATTGCGGTGCGAATCCTGTCGTCGCGCTGCAGTCTCCTGATGGCCACGGCCACGTCGTGAATCATGCAGAAGCCTTCGCCATGGTCAGGGAAAGCATGGTGAAATCCTCCGCCAATGCTGATGGCAACGCCGTCGCTCAAAGCCTGCCGCGCCGCGAGGATTGATCCTCCAGCCGCCAGCCAGAATGCCTTCACCAGCTCGGGAGAAAAGGGAACCTCCAACTCCATCTCTTCACGCGGGCTAAGCGTGCCAGTCTTCAGCTTGTTCACATACTCCGCTTTGTGCACGAGCAGAATGTCCTGATCAGTGGCGGGCTCAGGTTCCAGAAAATCGGCGGCTTCAGCGACGCCGTTGGCCAGCAGCCGGTCATGGATGCGCTTATATTTTTCAGCGGGAAAGACGTGCTGGCCGATGGGAAGGTAGTACGCGTCGCTGTAGATGAGTTTGAAGGGAAGCATGGAAGTAAGAGCCAATAATACTGCGGCGACGGTAGTGCACGCCTGTCACGGGAGCTAGCGCTTCTTTCCCGGCTGCACCGCCGGCATCACCACCGGCCGTCTCACCGGCACGATCGCGCCTTTCGCCGGATCGGCGGCGGCGTGGGCGCGGACCAGCACTTCTTCCTGGATATACTGCACGAACTCCTGAATCTGGCGCTGCATCTCTTCCATGCGCTCGCGCATTTGCAGGATGATCGCCATGCCGCTGATGTTCACGCCCAGATCGCGTGCCAGTGACAGGATAAACTCCAGCCGCTGCAAATCTTCGTCGGTGTAAAGGCGGGTGTTGCCCTCAGTCCGCGACGGCTTCAGCAGCCCCTCGCGCTCGTACAGGCGCAGGGTCTGGGGATGGATGCCATACATCTCGGCCACGGCCGAGATCATGTACGCGCCTTTGGATTTACGCTTCGTCATTATCTGAAAACTGCGAACACTTGCCGTCACCAATTTACAACAAAAACAAGTCGACCACGGATCATCACAGATTCCCCGGATCAACCAGATCCGGGTTCATCCGCGTAAATCCGTGGCCAACGAACCTGCTATGCCGCCGGTTCGGTCTTTTGTTGCGCTGGAGCCCATCCTTGCGGCTTCAGTAAATGGTTAAGCGCGTAAGCAACAAAGCCGGCTGCGATCAGAATCATTCCGAACGAGAACGAGCTCATATTCCAAATCTGCTCATGCTCGCTGCGCAATACTGCGAAGCCCAGCAGAAGCGCAGGTGGAATGCCGATTGCGATTGCCCCGAATAATCCGCCCGGAACCCGAAACGGCCGCGGCAGTTCCGGTTCGCGGACCCGCAGAACTGCGAGCGCGACAAACTCCAGCACCAGGCTGGTGCCGTAAAGAAGAATGTCGATCGTGACCAGCCGGGCAAAACCCAGGCCGAGGCACATCGCCCATCCCATGGCCAGCGCCACAATGGCAACCCAGGGAGCACGCG
>JBAWCJ010000355.1:0-5978 GCA_049590215.1 Candidatus Sulfotelmatobacter sp.
TCGCCGGCTAAGGCGAAGACCATCCAGAAATATCTGGGAAAGGGATTTACGGTCGAGGCCTCGCTTGGCCACGTCAAAGACCTGCCGAAGAGCACGTTGGGCGTGGATACGAGCAACGACTTCGAGACCGATTACGTTGTCATTCCCGGGAAAGAAAAAGTTCTGGCCAAGCTGAAGAAGCTGGCGGGGCCTATGGATGCGATCTTCCTGGCGCCTGACCCGGACCGTGAAGGTGAAGCGATTGCGGCTCATCTGGCGGGGGAACTGGCGCGCAACGGGCACGCGAAGAAAGCAAAAAAGAAGAAGAAAGAAGATGCGGAGGTTCCGCCGCGCATTCAACGCGTCACCTTTAATGAAATCACGAAGCGAGCGGTGCAGGCGGCGTTCGAACATCCGCGGGCCATCGACCAGAATCTGGTGGATGCGCAGCAGGCGCGGCGCGTACTTGACCGGCTGGTCGGGTACCAGGTTTCGCCGCTGTTGTGGGATAAAGTTCGCCGCGGGCTTTCCGCTGGGCGTGTGCAGACGGTTGCGCTGCGTTTGATCGTGGAGCGCGAGCGCGAGATCAAGGCGTTCGAGAAAAAAGAATATTGGACGATCGACGCGCACCTGGCGGCGAGCAAGCCTCCGGCATTCGATGCGCGCTTCCTGGGCAAGGGCGAAGAGAAGATTGAGGTCACGAACGGTGAAGATGCGGAGAAGATCCGCGCTGCGCTGGAGCAGGCCGACTGGATTGTCCGGTCGGTTGATAAGAAAGAACGCCGCCGCAATGCCGCGCCTCCTTTCACCACGAGCAAGTTGCAGCAGGACTCTTCACGCAAACTGCGCTTCAGCGTGAAGCGCACAATGATGATTGCGCAGCGGCTTTATGAAGGCGTGGAACTGGGTGAAGAAGGTCTCGTCGGCTTGATCACTTACATGCGAACTGATTCCACGCGAGTTGCACCCGAGGCGATTCAGGAAGTGCGGGAATATGTGGGCAAGGAATACGGCGCGGCCTACCTGCCCGAGACTCCGAATACATATAAGGAGAAGAAGGAAGCGCAGGCGGCGCATGAGGCCATCCGGCCGACTTCGGCGATGCGGCATCCTGACCAGGTCAAACAGTATTTAAAGGAAGATGAGTTCAAGGTTTACAAGCTGATCTGGCAGCGGTTTGTGGCCTCGCAGATTATGCCGGCGGTGTTTGATCAGACTACCGTGGACATCGACGCGAAGAGTAAGAGCGAGACATTCTGGTTCCGCGTGACTGGATCGGTGCTGAAGTTTGACGGCTTCCTGCGCGTTTATGAAGAATCGAAGGAAGGCAAGGACGAAGAAGACGAAGAACTGAAGCACAAGCTGCCGGCGCTGGAAGCTGGGCAGAAGCTCACGCTCAAGGAGTTGAAGCCGGAGCAGCATTTCACCGAGCCGCCGCCGCGCTACAACGAGGCTTCTCTTGTGAAGGAGTTGGAAGAGCGCGGGATCGGGCGCCCGTCAACCTATTCGGCGATTCTGTCGACGATTCAGGAACGGCAGTACGTGCAGAAACTGGGCGGGAAGTTTACGCCGACGGAGATCGGCCTGGTGGTCACCGATCTGCTTGTAGAAAATTTCCGCGACATTTTCGATATTGCCTACACCGCTGGCCTGGAAGAAAAGCTCGACGAGATTGAAGAAGGCAAAGAAAAGTGGACCGACACGCTTGCCGAGTTCTACAAAAAGTTTACGAAGGACCTCAAGTATGCCGAAAAGCATATGGAGAACATCAAGCGGATGGAGAAGCCCACGGACGAGAAGTGCGAAAAGTGTGGCGCGCCGCTGGTGATCAAGTGGGGCCGGCACGGATCATTCTACGCCTGCAGCACCTACGATAAAGAAGATCCGAATACTTGCACGTTTACGAAAGAAAATCCAATTAACCTGCCTGATCTTGATTCAGCTGACGTGCAGGAGACTACGCAGGAAGAATATTGCGAGAACTGCGGACGGGTGATGGTGCTGAAACGCGGGCGCTTCGGGCAGTTCATGGCCTGCACCGGGTATCCGGACTGCAAGACTACGCGGCGGCTTGATCAGGGCAAGAAGGTTCCTGATATTCCGCTCGATGAGCCGTGCCCGAAGTGCGGGCGGAACATGATGATCAGGCATGGGCGTTATGGGGAGTTCACGGCTTGCAGCGGGTATCCTGAATGCAAGTATGTGAAGCAGAATTTTATTGGTGTGAGATGTCCGGAGTGTAAACAGGGCGATCTGGTCGAGAAGCGGGCGCGCAAGGGCAATACTTTCTACGGGTGCGGAAATTATCCGAAGTGCAAGTTCACTTCGGCGCATCGGCCCATTGCTGAGAAGTGTCCGAGCTGCGGCAGTGAGTATCTGGTGCAGAAATATTTGAAAGACGGGCCGGTGATTGCGTGCCCGAATAAAGAGTGCGAGTACGAACGGCCGGCGCCGGAGCTGGCGGCGACCACGAGCGCATAGAATTGATTGAGTGATCGAGCGATCGGGTCATTGTGCGATTCAGCGGCATCTTCCGGATTCGACTTTGCACTCGCAAAATCACTCAATCGCTCAATGACTTAATTCCGAACGAGGTGTTTTCATGTCGAAGAAAGCGACCGCTACCGATGCCCAACTGATCATGCAACTCTACGACCTGCGCCGCGAGGCGGAAATGCGCAAGGCCCGCAGTTGGTGGGCAAACGAATTCTGGCCGCAGAGTGCTGACGATTTCATGAAGGTGGGCGGGGCCATGGGTTCACAGGAAAACAACTGGCTGCGGCAGGTTGGCGGATACTGGAGCATGGCTGCTGCCTTCGTGCTGCAGGGGGCGCTGAGTGAGGAGTTGTTCATCCAGCCTGCGGTGAGTGGGGAAATGTTTTTGGTGTTCGGCAAAGTTCATCCCTTCCTTAAAGAGCTGCGCGAAAAGACGGGGGACCCGCATATGTTCGAGAACATCGAGAAGGTCATCACGGGTTCCAAGTTCGGGCGGGAACGGCTGAAGTTGACGCTGAAGCGGATTGAAGGCATGCGTCAGAAGAGGGCTCTGGGGAAAGCCAGCTAGGGAGGTTGATGCGGCGGAAGAACAGGTCGAGCTGCGCTTGATGGACAGCCGAGGGCGGCTGTCCCCACATGAGCATTTTCACACTGCATCTCGACGTTAGCAGCTCCACGCACTGACACGTTGGGTCATCTGTTATCCTAAACGGCTGTGCGGATGATCTGGTGGTTCCTGATCCTGGGTGCGAGTACCCTGGTTGTGGTGTGCGTTGCGATCGCGTTGTATGTTCGCTTGCGGCGCCATCTGCAGGTTGCTCATGCCGCCCAGGAAGGAAGTTCCAGCGAAGCAGAGCGTGAGCCGCGCAGCGTTGAGTAGTGATGCTTCCGTTGGAGATTCGGAGACCTTGCATGGCAAAACCGGCAATTCAATCCTTAAGCGCATCGCAGGGACGGTTTTTTGAAGGCGCGCGGCAAGTTGCTCTCGTGTTGGGCGGCAGTTTGCTGGTGGCAGTGTGCGCGCACATCACGATTCCCTTGCCGGGCACGCCGGTGCCCCTTACGGTGCAGAACTTCGGCGTGCTGTTGGTCGGACTGCTGCTGGGCAGCCGGCGGGGATTTGCGGCGCTCGCGCTTTATCTGGCTGAGGGTGTGATGGGCATGCCAGTGTTTAGTCCCACGGGTCCGGGAGGGATCGCGCAGTTGCTCGGACCGACGGGCGGATTTCTGCTGGCTTATCCGCTGGTGGCGTGGTTGGCGGGTTTTGTCATGGAACGGGGACGGAAGAGTTTCGCGCGCGCCGCGCTGGGCGGTTTTCTAGCTGAAGTTGTGCTTTTCATTGGAGGGCTGAGTTGGCTCGCCGTGTGGACGCATTCCGTGACGCTAGCTATTCGCTGGGGGCTTTACTGGTTTCTTTTTGCCGAGGTCATCAAGGTGATGATGGCTGCCGGAATTGCGGCGCGCTGGCAGCGCCGTTTGCAGGCGCAGCGGTAAAGAGTAGACAGCACGCGGGTTGGAGTTTAATTAATGACGGTAATTTCTGAACAAGATGCGAAGCAATCCGCCGATGCGGCCTCTGGGGTTCGCGAGATCAGCATCGCTCACAGCCCGGATTCTGACGATGCCTTTATGTTTTACGGACTGGCTACTAATAAGGTGCGCGTTGCGGGACTGCGGTTCACGCATACTCTTTGCGATATTGAGACGCTGAACCAGAAGGCGCGGGAGGGCGTCTACGATGTGACGGCGATTTCGTTTCACGCCTATCCTTATATTCAGGATTTGTATGCGCTGATGTCGTGCGGCGGCAGCGTGGGTGAAGGTTATGGGCCGATGGTGGTTTCGCCGCGGCCGTTTACGCAGAGTGAAATCAAGGAGAAACGCATCGCGGTTCCGGGCAAGCTTACGACCGCGTATCTCGCGCTGCAGCTTTTTGCGCCGGGCGTAGAAGCGGAAGTTGTGCCTTTCGACCAGATCATTCCGCAGGTGCTCGAGGGCAAGTATGAGGCTGGACTGATCATTCATGAGGGCCAGCTGACCTACGACAAGGCCGGCCTGCACCGCATTGTCGACCTTGGCCGGTGGTGGCAGAAGATGACGGGGCTGCCTTTGCCGCTGGGAGGGAATGCGATTCGCCGCGCGCTGGGCCCGGAACTGGTGTCAGCGGTTAATGGCGCGTTGCGCGACAGCATTCAGTACGCGCTCGAACACCGCGAAGAGGCTTTGTCCTACGCCATGCAGTTCGCTCGCGACCTAGATCCGCTGACCGCTGATCGGTTCGTTGGGATGTACGTCAACGAACGCACGCTGGATTACGGTCCGGATGGGCGCGAGGCCGTGGTGCGGCTGCTGGATATGGGGCATAAGGCGGGAATCATTGGGCCTGAGGCGCGGGTGGATTGGCTGGGGTAGAAAGTTTTCGCAAGGAGCATCCGCGTTTGTCCGGTACTGCCGAAAGAATCCAACCATCCCAGACGCTTCTGATCGACGCCGACGATACGCTCTGGGAGAACAACATTTATTTTGAGCGGGCGATTGTCCGCTTCATTTCGTTCCTGAATCATCACGAGTTTTCTCCGGAGCAGGTGCGCGAAGTTTTGAACGATGTGGAGCGCGAATCGATCGCGACCCACGGTTACGGCTTGCACAGCTTTTCACACTCGCTGGTGGCGACGTTTGAGCGGCTCAGCGTGCAGGCGGTCACGCCGGAGTTGCATGCTCAGATCATGGGTTTCGCGCAGACGATCTGTGCGCATCCGATTGAATTCCTGCCCGATGTTCCGCAAACTTTGCAATATCTCTCGACCCGGCATCGGCTGATTCTGGTGACAAAGGGAGCGGTTGAGGAGCAATCGGGAAAGATCGAGCGCTCGGGACTGAAGGAATATTTTGAAGCGACAGAGATCGTCGCGGAAAAACATCCTGAGGTTTATCACGCGCTGGTAGAAAAACATTCGCTGGTGCATGATTCGACGTGGATGATCGGCAACAGTCCTAAGTCGGACATCAATCCGGCGCTGGCCGCGGGTTTGCACGCGGTTTTCGTGCCTCATGGAGATACCTGGATCCTTGAGCATGAGGAAGTGAACGCGGCACCTGAGGGGCAACGGCTGCTGATTGTGGGGCGGTTTGCCGAGTTGCGGGAGCATTTTTGACGCTGGTGTCGGGGGTCATGGGCACGTCTTCAGCCGCTCGCGCAGAGGATCAAAGCCTAAGGTTTTGAGGTCCGTGGAATCCCACCCTTGCGCAAAAAACGCGCAAGGATGGGGCACCCATCTTTCGAGACAGTTCGCGCCGCCGCACGGCAGCACCAAACTAACCAACAAGCGGCTCTCGCGGGGCATTGTTGCCGCATGCTACGCTCATTCTGCTCTGCATTCTCGCACCACTCGTCTTGGCCGTGGAGACCAACCATTTCCGCAGGCTGTTGCGCACTGTTGAAGCTCTCTCCGAACTGGGGCCGGAGCTGACGGCGGAGCGCGAATTTTCAGACACTTCGCGCC
>JBAWCJ010000356.1:0-3165 GCA_049590215.1 Candidatus Sulfotelmatobacter sp.
CGCAGTTCTCAAGCTGCGCACCGCCGATTACAAATCAGTGCTGCTCATCGGGGCCGACACGTTTTCCTGCGCATGGAATAACCGCTCAGTCTCGGTGAATTACAAGGCCAGAGGAATGTCCGACGGCGATCTGGTTTCGTTGGAAGTACGGTGAACCGGGCTTCGGGCTTCGGCTCTCGACACCTTCACCATCCTTGTCATTCCGACCGGAGCCGGAGCGCCAGCGACGGCGGAGTGGAGGAACCTGCTGTTTGCGTGCGCCTCCACAGTGCCGGCGCGCCGGTGGATTTCTGTTGCGAAATAAATCTTGCGCGCGCTCGCTGAAGGGCTTGTTCTGGGCTCGTTTTTCGCTCTGTTTCTCGATACCCCCTCCCCCCTGGGGTCTAGTGGAATCATCGAGTTAGCAGGAAATTCCCCGCAAAATCCGGATGTCAAAGAACTTAGATATCAAAATCTAGACAGCAAAGGACTTAGGGCATGGCGAGTCGCTGTGTAGCGGACCGTCATGGCCTCGACCATCATCGCTGATTTGAATTGTGAGGGCAAGGTTACATGTCACAGGTTGCTTGTGGAAAAATTAAAGATCGAGTGGTCGGTGGTTCCCAGCTTTGCAAAACCAGCAAAGCTGGGGCAGCCTCAGCTAATATGGCGCTTGGCAAAGATGGGCCAGCCCCCAGAAATCCACAAGGTGAAATGATTGCTAATGTGCGTTCTTCAAATACCGGTCAAACCACTCCACCGTGCGCTTTAACGCATCGATCTGGTTCTCGCGTTTGGCGAAACCGTGGCCCTCGTCCGGATAGTAATGGGCATCGACGACTTTGCCCTCCTGTTTGAGAAGTGTGACCGCCTGCTCCGCCTCTTCGCTGGGGTCGCGAATATCATTGGCGCCTTGCAGAACCAGCAACGGTGCTTTTGCATCCTTGAAGTATTTGATCGGTGAGGCATCTTCGTAGGCCTTGCGGTCTTTGACCGGGTCTCCGAGGAGTGACTGATCATATTGCTGAAGGGTTGGTTCTTCATGTTGCTGCTCGGTCAGCCAGTCAGTAATGCCGAAAAGTTCAACCGCGGCCGCCCACACGTCCGGTGTTCTGCCGATCGCAATCATCGCCATGTATCCGCCGTAAGACCCTCCCGTGATGCCGATCTTTTTCGGATCCACAAAACCAGTAGCTGCAAGGAACTTGGCAGCGTAGACCTCATCCTGGAGGTCGCCGTTCCCGAGATCTTTGTAGTTGGCCCTCTGAAATTCCATGCCATAGCCAGTCGATCCGCGAACATTCGGCGCAATGCAAACGTATCCTCGCGAGGCCAGAGCGACTGCCGTCTTGCTGAAGGCGTCAACCGTCTGGCCAGTCGGTCCGCCATGCGGCAGAACGACTCCGGGATTGTTTCCGTCGCGCTTCAGATTGAGAGGCACCCAAAGAAAAGCGCTGATGATCTTTCCATCGAACGTGCGATAGTGCACAAGCTGCGATGCAGGAAGCCGGGAGGGATTCAATCCGCCCAGCGCTGAGAACGTTAGCTGCCGGACCTGACGGCCAGCCAGATCGTAAACCCAGAAGTCGGCAGGCTGCGTCGAACTTTGATGCGACACCAGCAGGCCGCTCCCCGCGGGCGAATAAGCGCTGGGAGCGCCGACGGCGGAATTGATGCCTAGGGGAAGATCCAGCTTCTCGGTGTGGAGGGTTGCGCCATTGGCCGGAAGATCCGCCAGGTAAAGGTCACTTCGCCCGTCTTCGTTCACCACGTAGGTGAAACTCTTTCCGTCGGGTGAAAAGTATCCCGCGTTCGCTTCCCACTTCAGATCAGTGACCCAGGTCAATTTTTTGCTGGCAACATCGACCAGCGCGACGTTATCGTATCCACTTTTTTCATTCGAAGTGACCAGCAGAGTGCGCCCGTCGGGCGAAACGGAGGAGACCGAATAGAGAATTTCTCCCTTGTGCGGAGTCAGGTTCTCCAGGCTGCCGCTGTTCACTGCGATGCGATACACGTCGGAATCCGTATCTCCGGCGTTCGCTCGGTCGGCGTAGATCGTCTTGCCATCCGGACTCCAAACCTGTTGGCCCCATTCCCGGTTCTTGGTCTGCTCGTTCGTCAGCTTGCGAATCTGGCGAGACTTCCAGTCGAGCAACTCGATGTCGTAGTTAGATGAATCCTTGCCGCGGGCCGAAATAGCGATGGCGGAACCGTCAGGCGACCAGCGCGGGTTCGTCTCTGAGACATCCTGAGTATTCGTGATGTTCACCGAGTCGCCCCCATCGCTCGAAACTGCGTACAGATCGAAAATCTCGCCTCCGCCGGCATCCTGTTCATAAGCGATCCATTTGCCGTCGGGCGACCATACCGCGTCGATCTGGCGGTCATCGGACTGGCTCAACTGGATGGGCCAGCCTCCCGATGCCGCCACCTTCCAGAGGTTCATTCTTCCCGTCAGGTTGGTGGTGAAAACGACCTGCCGGCCGTCGGGGGACCAGGATGGACCCGAGACACTGCGGGTGTAGTAAAGCTCGCTGATGGGAACGGGGCCCGCTGCAGGGTTCGATACCGAGGCAACTGCCTTGGGATCGGTGACGCTCCGCTCGTCGGGCGAGGAAGCGGCGAGCAGGATCAGGGCGCAAAGTAGAGCCAGATTCAGGGAAGCAATCTTAACGGGAATTCGCATGGCGGCACACAATTTGTCGATGACCGGAAAGCGGGATTATTGTACATGCGGATCGCCACGGGCAGCAGCGCGAATATAAGAAACCCTCCCGCTGCAACGGGAGGGTTAGTAATTGCGGTACCAGCAGGTTTAGGCGCGGACTACGTTGCCCGCCTGAAAGCCTTTGGGGCCTTTGAGCAAGTCAAACTCCACGGTCTCACCCTCGTTCAGCGAGCGGTAGCCGTTCTCCTGGATGGCGGAGAAATGCACGAAAACGTCCTCTCCCGTGGAGCGCTGGATGAAACCATATCCCTTCGCCCCGTTGAACCACTTTACTGTTCCCTTCTCTCTCACAGAAAAACTCCTTTCCCCTGATCATTAAGAATTAGTTCCCTGGAATTCTCGCATCGTAGCTCTGAGTGATGGAGCGCCCCCTCGAGAAAGCCAGTGAAACCCGGTTGGCGTCTATCTGTGCCGGAGAAATTGCTCCAAAGCAAAAGACTCCTCAGTTCCGCGAC
>JBAWCJ010000357.1:0-3528 GCA_049590215.1 Candidatus Sulfotelmatobacter sp.
CTATGCCGAACGACGTAGAAGTCGGGCCTGATGCAGGCTGGAAATGCGAGAAATGGCGGCAACCATCATGCTGGAAAGGAGTTGCATGGTGGCCACGTCGCGTTCGTCGAAGGCGCTGGGGGAGGACGACAGCACTTCGAACACCCCCAGAGTGCGGCGATAGTAGCGCAGCGGGGAGACTAGAATGGAGCGGACTCCGAGGCGGCGGCAACTCGCGAGGTCGACGCGCGGGTTGCGTTCGGCGTCGTGGCACAGCATAACTTCGCCGCTGCGGACCGCTTCAGCAGAGATACCGGCGTCGGTTTGCAGGCGAACGCCGAGGTCGGGAGCGGTGCGGCCGGCGCGGGCGCGGCAGACAATTTCGTCGCCCGCGCGGAGGGCGATCGCGGCACCGGTAGCGCCGGTGAGATGTTGGGCGCGTTCTGTGATGGCGCTGATGGCGGGCTCAAGATCCAGTTCAGCGGCGTGAATGTCGACCTCTTGTCCGAGGTGTTCCCCGGCGTGGACGGCGCGAAAACCGGAAGCGGGGTGGGCTGCATTGGCGACGCGAAGCTGGCTGCGAAGCGCGTTCGAGGGCATGCGAGTGTGATGATCGGCAACGTTCGCGAGTTCGTCGTTCAGGATATGCGGATCGGGGACGGTGCGAAGCAGATCGCGGACCAGACTGTCGAGTTCGGAATCGGTGATGAGGTGAGCGGTCTGCTGATGGCGCAGGGATCCGCCGAGAACGCGCGAGAGACTGAGCAGCGCGGGATTGCCGCAAGCCAGGCAATACGGCCGGTGATTGGTGGTGATCAGTTCACACTGGACGCAAAACGTTGCTGATTGGAGAGGAACGAAATGAACGTCCTTGAAAGTAGTGCCATAGATCGTCTTGCCAAACATGATTGCCTTTCCCGCCAAAACTGAGAGACATCAAGGTAAATAGGGATGGACCGGTTAGGCAGTGGCGGTGAAGGTTCCTCGCTGTGGAAAAGTTGATCGATTTGCCGCTGTTGATTGGGCAGGGAGTGCTAGGTTAGAATTACCGAAGGCTTTGGTCGCAGGGAGGGAACTATGCAGTGGACAACACCTACCTTTGAAGAAGTTTGCTTAAATTGTGAGATTAATTCTTACGCCAGCGCAAAGCTGTAACGGTCGGCCTCGACTCGCGATGGCTCAAGTCTGAAACACTCGCCCATGAGCGCGCGTCCTTTTTTCACCGCCTTGTCCTTCGACAACTTGCTAGCCAGCCTGCGCAGCAATGAATCCCTGATCATCTTGATTTGAAAGCGGCTGACCTGGAAGCGGGATCACCTGGACCGCGTGCGGCAGGGTGCGGTCGAGCGCGTCGGCGAGAGCGACGGGGAAGGCTGACGTCAGAAGATTGATGTCGACCTGAAGATCGCGTTGCGAGCAAAGCCGATGAACCATCATCATGCCGCGGCGGCGGTTCGATGAATTCACCAGATCGAGCGAGAGAGTCCAAACCGCCACGCCCTCGAGGGATCGCGCTCCCCTAGTCTTACCCCAGTGAAAAGATGCTTCGCCGCGTTGAGCCTGCGAGCCAGGGTCTGCAGCGGCGACGGGAGGGGATTCGCCGGGAAAGAGCTTGAATTTCACATCGAGGCCGTCGAAATCGTTGGAACTGAAGGCAGCCTCTAGGATGCGCCGAATCTGCTCGTAGTCGCGGGCGGCTTTGAGTTCCTCGGTGGCGCGACGGATGGAAAGGTTGTTGATGAAAATCTGACGCTGCTCGAAAGTGCGCTGGGCCACGCGGCCGAGTTCACCCAACTCGAGGTAGCCCAGGCGCTGGACGCCTATCCAGATGCCGATTCCAAGCACTGCGAGAACCAGGCCGAGCGAGCTGCCGGTTGGCCAAAGCAGAAATAGGCTGAGCAGCGCGAAGACGGCAGAGACACCGTAGAGAACAATTACGACCTGACGATGAGTGAGGCCGTGTTGCAGCAGCTTGTGATGGATATGTTCACGATCGGCAGTAAATACTGGGCGGCCGCTAATCAAGCGCCGGAGAATTGAGAGGGTGGTTTCAAGAATCGGCAGGCCGAAGGAAACTACGGGAATGGCGACGGCGACAATGGTGGGAGCCTTTTGGGCACCTTCCAAAGCCAAGGCGCTCAGCAGGAAACCGATGAAGAGACTGCCGGAATCTCCGAGGAAGATGGTGGCTGGGTTGAAGTTGTAGCGCAGGAAGCCGAGGATCGCGCCGGCCAGCGCGATGGTCATCACGGTTACGAGAGAGTATCCGTTCAGGAGCGTGACTACGAACGCCACCAGTGTTGAGAACAAGGCGGAGCCGGCCGCCAGTCCGTCAAGGCCATCGATCAGGTTGAAAGCGTTGGTGATGGCCAGGACCCACAAAATTGTGAAGGGCAAGCCCACAAACCATGGCAGTTGATGCTCGCCGAAAAGCACCGGGACATTAAGAATGCGAAGACCGCCGATGAACAACATGGTGGCGGCCAGGGATTGCACCGCGAACTTGGTGTAGGGGCCGACAGTGTGAAGGTCGTCATAGAGGCCGAGCAGAAAAACCAGGGATGCGGGGACCAGGATGGTGAGCAGGGTCTTGCCGGACAATGCCGAATGCAGGCGCGGAACATAAGAGGCGAGAAGGGTAGCTACCAACATGCTCAGCGAAAAGGAAAGAAAGATGGCTACTCCGCCGAGGCGAGGCAAAGGGTGGGCGTGCAGATGCCTTTCCTGAGATGGAACCGCCACCCAGCCGCGCCGGGAAGCGAAGTCCCGCACGTAACGAGTGAGGACAAACGAAAACAACAGCGACAGGAAGAAAATCGCAAAGAAAACTATAGTCAACGATCCCCCTCCGCTCCGAGCAAGTACGAACGTCGGCGCACTGCATCCCTCATCCGACAGAGCAGTATGGCAGCAGCACGCGGCTGGCTGGTAGTTAGTTAACGGGTACGTTCTGTTTGTCTGCGTCTGAGGGTTGTTCGGAATCTAGCAGTCAGAGCTCTGTGTTTCAATTCCCCCAGTGTGAAAAAACTGTGGAAAACGCGACTCAGTGAGACACCTCCGCGAGTCGGCGCGATTGGCGCGGTGCGGGCTGTGCTAAACTTTCTGCGATCCTTCTTTTAATTTTAAGGTTTTAGCGATCTCTAGTTTCGCTTTTAACGATCTCTTCCGCCTGAGGCTTGGAATGGAGTTCGGCAGATTCGGTTTTGCTCGCAACCGCGGGTTCTTTGCGGTCTTTGTCGTTGTTTTGCTTTGGGGAGCGGAGTTCACGGCTTGGGCGCAGCAGGACGCCGCATCATCACCCGTGGAGAATGCCGTACCAGCAGTGCCCGTCTCTCAAGCCGCGGTTCCAAGCGCAAAGAACGCTGACTCCGAGAAGGCTGCTCCGGGCGCCGCTCCGGCGAGCCCGGTGGCCACCGCGAATGACCATACGTCGCAGCTGAAGCTGGGTTCCGGCGATTTGCTTGAGGTAAGTGTTTACAACGTTCCGGAGTTGACCACCAAGGCGAGAATCGGTAATGCAGGGGATGTGTATCTTCCGCTGGTTGATTA
>JBAWCJ010000358.1:0-21133 GCA_049590215.1 Candidatus Sulfotelmatobacter sp.
ATGGTCGAGATTTGGATTTTCGCTGGGCTGGGAGTGATGGTCCTTCTGTTCCTGATGAGCGGAATGGCCAGGCTATATCGCAAAGCGGGGCCGCACGAAGCACTCATCGTGTACGGCCTGGGCGGGACGCGCGTCGTACAGGGACACGGCACGCTGGTTCTGCCCATGGTGCAAGTGTGCCGCGATCTGTCCCTGGAACTGATGTCGTTTGACGTGGCGCCGCAGCAGGATCTTTACACCAAGCAAGGCGTCGCGGTGACGGTGGAAGCTGTCGCGCAGATCAAGGTTAAGTCCGACCGGGAGTCGGTGCTGACTGCGGCCGAGCAGTTTCTCACCAAGACCGATCAGGAGCGCGAGGGATTGATCCGTCTGGTGATGGAAGGCCATCTGCGCGGCATTATCGGCCAGCTTACGGTGGAAGAAATCGTGAAGCAGCCGGAAATGGTTTCCGACCGCATGCGCTCCACTTGTGCGGAAGACATGAACAAGATGGGACTCGAAGTGATCTCGTTCACTATCAAGGAAGTCCGCGACAAAAATGAATACATCACAAACATGGGAAAACCCGATGTGGCGCGCATCAAGCGCGACGCAGACGTGGCCACGGCCGAAGCCGACCGCGATACCGCGATCAAGCGCGCACTGGCGCAGAGGGAAGCGGCAGTGGCCAAGGCGCAGGCCGACCAGGAGCGAGTGCTGGCCGAAACCTTGTCGTTGGCCAAGCAGGCCGAATCGCAGCGGGACCTCGAAGTGAAGAAAGCGCAATTCCTGGAAGTCACGAAACGCCAGCAGGCGCAGGCTGACAAAGCGTATGACATCCAGACCAACATCATGCAGCAGCAGGTGGTGGCGGAGCAGGTGAAGGTGCAGCAGGTTGAGAAAGAACAGCAGGTCAAGGTGCAGGAAGCTGAAATCAACCGCCGCGAGAAAGAATTGATCGCAACCGTGTTGAAGCAGGCGGAGATCGAGCGGCAGCGGATTGAGACTTTGGCTGCCGCCGAGAAGCAGCGCCTGATCGCAGAAGCCGAAGGCCACGCTTCGTCGATACGGGCGCAGGGCGAGGCAGAAGCGGAGATTATTTTCAAGAAAGGTGAATCCGAAGCCAAAGCCATGAACGTGAAAGCCGAGGCTTATCAGGAATACAACCAGGCCGCGGTCATCGACCGGCTGTTCACGGCGATGCCGGAGGTGGTGCGGGCGCTGGCCAGTCCGCTGGCGAACGTCGACAAGATCACCATTGTCTCGACGGGGAACGGCGACGCTTCCGGGATGAACAAAATCACCGGCGACATCACCAAGATGGCGGCGCAGGTGCCGGCGTTGTTCGAGACGCTCTCGGGCATGCCGCTGGCGGAGTTGCTGGGTAAAGTGCGGCAGATTGGAGATAAGACGCCGAAGGCTCCGGTGGTGGATGCGGCGAAGTAAGGGTCTCAATTGGTTTGGTGGGGACGGGCGGCCTCGCCCGCCCCGCCGAGTGCAGCGAGACGTTGGAGCGGATTATGGCTAGCAAATCGAAACTTACTGGATGGGGCATTCTGCTGGGAGCGGCGCTGGGCATGGTCGCTGGAGTTTTGGCTGGGCACATCGCGATCTGGCTGGGCATCGGAATTGCGATCGGGATGGTGCTTGGGGCGTCGGTTCGACGTTCGGAGAAGGTATGTCCGGAGTGCGCGGTGATCCATCAGAAGCATGAAGGAAGAAGCAGGCAGTTGGAGAGTTAGAAAGCGCGAGTCAGTGGCGGAAACGCCCTGTGGAGCCGAGGGATCTGTTGACAGGCAAGGGATCCTTCAACTCCGTAGATGCTTCGCTTCGCGAACCATCCACTCCGCTCAGGATGACAATTTGTAAAGAAAAAGGAGTATCACCATGGCATTACTAGAGCGTGTTTCCACATTAGTCCGGGCCAACCTCAACGACCTGATCGATAAGGCCGAGGAACCGGAAAAGATGATCAAGCAGGTGATTCTTGATATGCAGAACCAACTGCTGCAGGTGAAGACGCAGGTGGCGATTGCCATCGCCGATCAACACCTGCTGGAGAAAAAGCAAAAAGAGAACGAAGACAAAGTGGCGGAGTGGATGCGCAAGGCGGAACTGTCGGTCGATAAGAAACAGGACGACCTGGCGCGGGCTTCGCTGCAACGCGTGGAAAGCTATCGCGAGATGAGCGAAAGCTTCGCGCAGCAGGTGACCGACCAGAAGGCGCAGGTGGAGAACTTGAAGTCGGCGCTGCGCCAACTGGAGCAGAAATTGGCAGAAGCGCAGGCCAAGGCTGATCTGCTGATCGCGCAACATCGCCGGGCCCGCGCCGTGGGCAAAGCCAGCGACGCGCGCCTGGCCATGGGCGATGGCTCGAAAGCCGCGGCTTTCGACCGCATGAAGCGCAAGGTAGCGCACTCCGAGGCAATGGGACAGGCGAAGGCGGAGATTGCGGGAGACAATATGGAAGACCGCCTGGCCGCGCTTGAGAAAGAGGATCGCATTGAGCAGTTGCTCGCGGAGCTGAAGGGGAAGCGCGGGGCGTAGGCGGACCGATCCGTCGGCGACCGCGATACGGTTGAGGGAACAGGGATCCTTCTCCGCTCAGGGTGACAGCGCCTCGTTTAGCGTATCATCGTGGTCATACTAAGTATGATAAAGTAACAACCATGAGAGAGAGCACGACATTCAGCGTTTCCCTTCCGCCGGCGATGGCCAAGGAGATCGAGCGGGCTATGAGGGCGGAGCACCGGACGCGCTCGGAGTTGGTGCGGGAGGCCTTGCGGGTGTATTTGTCGGCGCGGCTGATTCCCGCCGAGTTACCCACGGCGGCTGAGGCGCGCGCGTACCGCCGGGGCATGGCCGCCTACCGACGCGGTGATTCGATGACTCTGCAGGAGTTCTTCGATGGAATGGACCGTCGTCCTCGCCGGTCCCGCAAGAAAGTCTCTTAAGCGGATTCCTGCGAGCGATAAGACGCGCGTCCTGACTGCTTTGGCGGAGTTACAGCAAGACCCTTTTCAGGGCGATATCCGTAAGCTGCAGGGTCTGCCCGGTTTTCGCCGGCGCGTGGGGAACTGGCGCATCCTGTTTGAAGTCGCGCTTGAACGCAGGCAAGTTGTTGTGGCGGCGATCGAGCGGCGAACCTCAACCACCTACTGAACGCAAGGCATACTGGCGTACCGGCGGAAATCGTTCCGCGCGGCTTACATCCATTGACCGGTCAGGCCGCATCTCTGTAATCTTGGTTGTGCGATTTCGCATCGGGTTTCCGGCTCAAGGATCATTCATGAAGCAAGTTGCAATTCTGTTGCTGCTGACGATGGCGCTCATGCTGGGCGGCTGTGGCAGCACTCCGACGTCGGTGCAGTCGGGGGCGGGTGGAATCTGGCTGGCGGAGCTGACCGGGGGCACCGGGGAAGCGTCCGGGTTCAGCTTTATCACGCAGTTTACGCTGAACGGCAATTCCACGCTGGATATTAGGAGCTTTCAATTTCTTAACTATAACCCCAACAACAGCGCTAACTGTTTCTCCTCCATCAACGGGCCAAATGTGAGCGGGTCTATACCCTTGACGGTTCAGTCCAACGACACCGTGACCGGCACCATCACTTACGTCGTGCAGTCGGGGGGCAACACCCTTACCCTCAACGGAACCGTGACCGGGACGGCGAGCCAGAACGGGAGCGGGACGAATGCCACGTATACGCTCACGAGCGCGACGATCACAGGCACTTGGACCCTGAAAGGCAGCAGCGGCGCGTGCACCGTCACTGGGGGCGACACCTACTTCACCATGACCCAGTCCTGAATGACCCAGTCCTGAAATTTTCTGAGTTTAGAACCAATCGCTCCGGTAGGCGACCCACCAGGATGCGAAGAGGATGGGAACGGTGGCGGCCACGCCCCACCAAATCGGCAGCAGAAAATCCGCCAGCAGGCCGAGCACGGTGAAGGTTATCCAGAAGACCTTCTTTTCCATAAAGTGATTGTAAGCTGGCAGGGCCGGAAGGCAGCAGTGCGGTTGGCCCAGCACTTTCGTCACCTGCTTGGTCTGCTATAGAGTGGGAGCCATGAAGCGCTCGCTGCAGGAGATTGCCGAGGCTGTTGAGGTCCGCCTGCACGGGGATGGGAAAGTCGAGGTCGAGGGTGTAGCCAGCATCGGATCGGCTTCCAAGCACGATCTGGTGTTTGTGGAGGAAGAGAAATATCTTGCGCGGGCGCTACGGTCTGGCGCTGGCGCAGTGATTGCCGCGGAATTTGCGGCGGCGTCATCTGGCAAGCCGTTGCTGATCAGCCGTCATCCCAAACTAACCTTCGCGCGGGCGGCGCGCTTTTTGCAGGATCGGAATCGCGAGGGGAATGACGCCGGTGTGCATCCGACTGCTGTCGTGCATTCTTCGGCGCGTCTTGCGCGGGGCGTGATGGTAGCGGAATATGGCGTCATCGGGGCGGATGCGGAAATCGGCGAGGGCACGCGGATTGGCTCCGGTTGCTCCATTGCACGCGGGGTGAAGGTTGGGCGGGACTGCGAGATTTATCCGAAGGCAACGATTTACGCCGGGACCACGTTGGGCGACCGCGTGATCGTGCACGCTGGCGCGGTTCTGGGAAGCGATGGCTTTGGATACGTGCGCGACCCCAAGAGCGGACGCTATGAAAAATTTCCGCAAGTTGGAAGGCTCGTGATCGAAGATGATGTTGAAATTGGCGCCAACACGACGATTGACCGCGGAGCGCTCGACGAAACGCGCATCGGCCAGGGAACGAAGATCGACAACCTGGTGCACATTGGCCACAACTGTCGGCTGGGGCAGAACGTCGTGATCGCGGCGCAGACCGGGCTTTCCGGCAGTATTGTGATTGAGAATGAAGTTGTGCTCGGAGGCCAGGTCGGCATTGGCGAACATGCGCGCATTGAAGAAGGAGTGATGCTGGGCGGGCAGGGCGGTGTGCTGCCGAACAAAGTGCTGCGGGGCAGAGGCGTGGCGTTCTGGGGGACTCCGGCACAGCCAGTGCGGGAATATCTGAAGCAGTTGGCAGCGCTGGCGAGATTAGGGAAGAAGAGGTAGCTGTGGCGATTGTGGTGATTGGCGGGCATTCGCGAAGCGTGGGGAAGACCAGCGTGGTCGCGGGATTGATTTCTGCGCTGCGAGAATACGATTGGACTGCGGTGAAGATCACGCAATATGGACACGGAGTTTGCTCGGCCAATGGAGCGCCGTGCGACTGCGCGACGGAAGATCACAGCTGGGCGATCTCCGAGGAGAAAGATCGCAGCGGAGAGTCGGACACTTCGCGCTTTCTGCTCGCTGGCGCGGCTCGAGCCTTGTGGGTGCGCACTGAGCAGGGCCGGCTGGCGGAAGCGATGCCGGCCCTGCGGCATCGGCTCGAGCGGGCTCGGCACGTGATGGTGGAATCGAACAGCGTATTGAAGTTCCTGCGACCGGACTTGTATCTGACTGTGCTCGACCCGGGCACGGAAGATTTCAAGACTTCGGCGCGGGAATTTCTGGACCGCGCGGGTGCGGTGATTCTTCATGATGGCTCGAAGTCTGGAACGGCGTGGCAGAGTGTTTCGTTGAAGCCGGTGGCGGGACGGCCGGTATTTCGGATCACGCCGCCACCCTATGTGACGGCGGAGATTCTTGACTTCGTGCGGGGTGCCGTGGCGCTGCACGCGACAGCGGATTCCTCTGCGCTGCGCGCTTCGGAATGACAAAGCCGGACGACTGACGGACGGTTTGTTATCCTTGGCGGTGCGGCAAATTCATTACAGCGCCTGGTTGCTCGTTCTACTCTCATCCCTTCTGCAGGTTCTGATTTTTCCTCTCGCAGGTATCTATGTTCTTTCCTGGGTGGCTTTTGCTCCTCTGATTGTGGCGCTTTTGCGTGCGCGGCCCGGGGGGGTGCTGGAGATCAATGGCTCGGTCAATCTTCAGGCTGCGAAGCCGGCGCAGGCTTTTCTCTTGGCGTATGTTTCCGGAATCCTCTGGTATGCGGGGACGTGTTACTGGATTTACAACACGATGCACGAACACGGCGGCTTGAGCGTGCCGTTTGCCCTGCTGGCTCTCTTTCTTTTTTGTCTTTATCTGGGGCTTTATCACGGGCTGTTCGGTTTGTTGTTGAGTTGGACGGTGGGACCGGGCGGAGATTATCGCCGTGCGTTGGTCGCCGCGCCGTTTCTGTGGGTTGCGATGGAGTTGGCGCGCTTCAACGTTACCGGCTTTCCGTGGAACCTGCTGGGCACGGCGCAGGTGGATAATATTTCACTCAGCCGCATCACGACGTGGACAGGCGTGTATGGAGTTTCGTTTGAGATCATGCTGGTGAATGTCGCGGTTGCTGCGGCATTCGTGGTGCCGAGAAAAAAGCGAAGCCCGCTGTTACTGGCCGCGCTGGCTGCGGCGGCGGTGCTGCAAGCCGGGAGGTTAGTCGACGCTCCTCCGATTCCGGCAGATCGTGCGGCATTGCTGGTTCAGGAAAATATTCCGGTGGATGAAACCTGGACCCGCGAAACTTTTGAACGCACGCTGCGTGAACTTACCGATCTTAGTGTGCATGATGCCAGCGTGAAGCCTTCGACGGGGTCTGAGGCGAGCAATTCCAAGGCGAGCAGCATCGATTTGATCGTCTGGCCAGAATCTCCGGCCCCTTTTTTCACGAGCGATCCGCTGTTTCGCGAACCCGTGAGCCAGATGGCCCGCGATACGCACAGTTGGGTGGTGACGGGCGCTATCGGCACCGCGTCCGCGGCGCAGAGCGGAAGGTCAGCTTCGCAAGTGTTCAACTCGGCAGCGCTTATCAGTCCCGCGGGCGATTGGACGGGCCGCTACGACAAAGTGCACCTGGTGCCGTTCGGAGAATACTTGCCGTTCCCCCGGCTGTTTGCGTTTGCCGGCGGCTTGACCAAGGAGGTGGGAGAGTTTGAGCGTGGAGCGTCGCGTGCGCCTTTGGACGCGGGCGGAACGAAGCTCGGAGTTTTCATCTGCTACGAGTCGGTGTTCCCCGGCGAAGTCCGGCAGTTCGCGGACCAGGGCGCTCAGGTTTTGGTGAATCTTTCGAACGACGGCTGGTATGGCGACAGCGGCGCGTACGCGCAGCATCTGAATCAGACACGGATGCGCGCCATCGAGAACGACCGCTGGATCTTGAGTGCGACAAACACTGGAGTGACAGCTTCGATCGATCCTTACGGGCGAACCGTGGCGAGGCTTCCACGCAAGGAGCGGGCCGCGCTGGTCGCTCCTTACGCCCTCACTTCCGTAACCACGTTCTACACGCGGCATGGTGATTGGTTCGCATGGCTGTGTGCGATAATTTCAGCAGGGGCGCTGCTCACGCGCTTCGTGTTTTCCGGGAAGGTGAAAGACACCGAATGAATCAAGAGTTGGAACAGGAATACGGGTCGTTGAATAAGAAGGTGCGCGAACTCCGGGAGTATCTTTGACGCGGACAAGCTCCGTCCGCAACTAGCCGAAATCGAAAAACAGGCCGCCGACCCGAATCTGTGGTCGAATCCGCAACGATCCCAACAGGTGATGCGTGAGAAGAAGCGTCTGGAGCATTTGCTGGCAACAGACGCCGATCTGGGCCGCCGCGGCGATGACATTGCCGCCTACTTCGAACTGGCGAAGGAAGGTGAAAATGTCGATGCCGAATTGCGCCGCGACGTCGACTCGCTGCGTGAACTGGTCGACAAACTGGAAACCGAGACGCTGCTTTCGGGGCCAAACGACGCGCTGAATGCCATCGTGACTATTCACCCCGGGGCGGGTGGAACGGAGTCGCAGGACTGGGCCGACATGCTGCTGCGGATGTACTTGCGCTGGGCAGAGCGGCAGGGATTCGAGACGGTTCTCTACGACTACCAGCCGGGCGAGGAGGCGGGGTTGAAATCGGCCACGTTCGCGGTGAACGGCGAATATGCCTTCGGGTTGTTGAGTAGCGAGATCGGCGTGCATCGCCTGGTGCGGATTTCGCCGTTTGATCAAGCCAAGCGACGGCATACTTCGTTCGCCAGCGTTTTTGTTTCTCCGGAAATCGACGACAGCATTGAAGTGGTCATCAAGCCCGAAGACATTCGTACTGACACTTACCGCTCGAGCGGCAAGGGCGGGCAGCACGTCAACACGACGGACTCGGCGGTGCGCATCACTCACATTGCCACCGGCCTTGTGGCCAGCTGTCAGAATGAGCGCTCGCAGCACAAGAATCGCGAACGGGCCATGAGCATGCTGCGCTCCAAGCTCTACGAATTCGAGTTGGAGAAAAAACGCGCGGCCACGAAAAAGATTGAAGATTCAAAACTCGATAACGACTTCGGCTCGCAGATTCGTTCCTACGTGCTGCAGCCCTACCGCATGATCAAGGATCACCGGACCAAGACCGAAGTAGGCGATGTGGACCGCGTTCTCGACGGCGATTTGCAGCCGTTCATTCGGGCTTATTTGCTGGCGCGGCGCGGGGAGAAGTCGTGAGGACGAAACCGGCGAAGGCGGCTGCGAAACAGAAATCGGTGAAGCTTGGGCCCCGGTTTCTGCGGGCGTTTCAGTTTGCCGCTGAGAAACATGCCGGGCAGACGCGCAAGGCCTCAGGCACTCCCTACATCGCCCACTTGATGGGGGTTGCTTCGCTGGTGCTGGAGTTCGGCGGTGACGAGGATCTGGCAATTGCGGCCCTGCTGCACGATGTGGTGGAGGACTGCGGCGGCGCGCCTATGCTAAAGAAAGTGCGGCGGAAGTTCGGGAGTCGTGCGGCAAAGATTGTGGACGGCTGCACGGACTCGGATACGGAGCCTAAGCCGCCGTGGCGTGAGCGCAAAGAAACTTATATTGGGCATCTGAAAAGTGCCGATGCGGAAACCAGGCTGGTTTCCGCTGCGGACAAGCTCAACAACGTGCGCTCGATTCTTTCCGACTACCGGGAGGTTGGTGAGTCAATTTGGGACCGTTTCAATGGCGGACGCGAGGGCACTCTTTGGTACTATCGGGCTTTGCTGGAGGAATTTCTTCGGGGCAAGCCCAGCCGATTAATCAGGGAGTTGGAACTGGCGGTCGAGGAGCTGGAAGCCAGCGTGAAACGTGCTGGTTCTGGCAGTGCGGGGAGGTGAAGCGATGCCGCGGCAAATCGATTTAATTCGCGCTTCCAAGCTGCCGTCGAACATGATGCAGTTCGCGGCGAAGGGCGCGCTGTCGGTGCCGGCGGACGAAAATCTTGAGATTCTGGTTTATCTCGCTAAACATAATAAGATTTTTGGCGACCTTGCCCGGATGACGTTGGCCGGATGGGATGAAAAGGCTTCGCTGGCCGCGGCTTCCAATCCGAAGACCGCGCGCGAGGTGCTCGACTATTTGGTTGCGCCCGAGAATCTTCGTCCCAGGCTGCTGCCGGCGTTGCTGGAGAATCCGTCGGTTGGCGAAGGCGAGATCGCCAAGTTAGCCATCTCCGCGTCTCCCGAGGGAATCGCGGCAATGCTGCGGAGTCCGCGCGTGCGGGCTGCGCTTGGCATTTTGGAGTGTCTCCGCGCGAACCCATACTTGAAGGCGCCGGAAGCATCCGAAGTCGCTGCCCTGCTCGGAGGCGGCAAGAGCGAGGCCCCCTCTGTTCCAGTCGCGGGCAGTGCCCCGCAGGTGGATGAGGCCGTTGCTGCGAACCCCGCCGCCGAGCCAGGCCAGGAAGCGGCTCCCCAGGCAATCGACGAAAGTGGAGAAGTTCCTGAAGAGGCGATTTCCGTTTACCTGGTCGAACATGCCACGGAAATTGCCGGGGAGCAGGATAAGCCGTTCCAACCGATCGGTGGCATTGTGGAACTGCTGGGCACTGATTATTTTCCTGTGTCGGAAAATAAGGAGATGGAGACTCCCGATGATCGTGAGAGAGACGCGGCCGAGTCTGCCGCCGCGGCATCTGCAGCCGTGGCAAAGGCGAAACTCGCTGCTGCGCAGCCTAAGCCCGGGCAACGTGACAACACGCTGCAAAAGATTAACCGCCTGGATGTGAAAGGCCGAATCCAGCTGGCCATGAAAGGCAATAAAGAAGAGCGGTCCATTCTGATTCGCGACGGCACCAAGGTGGTGGCGCTGGCGGTGCTCGAAGCACCCAAGATTTCCGACGGGGAAGTAGAAAAATTTGCCCTGCAGAAGAATGTGCTGGAAGCGGTGCTGCGGCAGATTCCGCTGAAACGCCGTTTCATGAAGAACTACATTGTGGTGCGGAATCTGGTGTCGAACCCGCGCACGCCGCTCGATCTTGGATTAGGGTTGATGAAGCATCTGCTGGCCAAGGACTTGAAAAACATTTCCGCCAACAAGGAGGTCTCTGAGACCGTCCGCAATCTGGCGCTGAAGATGTACAAGCAGAAGATGGACGCATTGAACAAGAAGTAAGGAAGCGAGCCAAACGCGCCCCACGGCCGCTTGCGCTCGCTCAGGATGACAACCGACATGGCTTCTTTCCCGCAGGCAGATCCCGTCACTGAACTTTTACGAAACGCGAAAGTCATCGCGGTGGTCGGACTCTCGGACAATCCGCTGCGCCCGAGCTATGGTGTGACGGCCTACATGCAAGGCCAGGGATACCGCATCATTCCGGTGAATCCGCAGATCGAGTCTTGTCTGGGCGAAAAGGCTTACGCTTCGTTGCTGGACGTGCCCGAGAAGATCGACATCGTGAACATTTTCCGGCGTCCGGAGTTCGTGGAAGAGATTGTGGACGAGGCCATTCAGTTGAAGGTTCCGGCGATCTGGATGCAGGAGGACGTGATTCACGAGAAGGCCGCGGAGAAGGCGCGCCAGGCAGGCATCTTCGTTGTGATGGACCGCTGCATTCTGAAAGAACACCACGCGCGGTTCTGATGAGCTGAATCCCCAGCGCTTGACCTAACGCCTAACCTATCTCTTAACCCCGACGAAGACCACGGTGGCATCGTCGCGCACGCCCGAACCATTCGCGAATCCGCGGACGTCGTCAACGATGCTGACTGCCGACGCGTCCGCGCCAACCGCATGTGCGGCGAGCCGCTCCAGGCCGTACTCCTGTTCATCTGGGTCGACCGCTTCCGTAATGCCGTCGCTGTAGAAGACAAGGCGCGAACCCTCAGAGAGATTTATGCAGGTTTCGGAATAGTCCCCGCTGGCTATGCCGAGAGGCAGCCCGCGCTCGGTGTCCAGGAAGTGCGCTCCCTGTTCATCGATAAAAAGCGGATGCAAATGCCCTGCATTCGCGAAGATTACGGTACGAGTCGCTGGATCAAGCACAGCATAGACGAGAGTGACGAACTTACCCGCCGGAAAGTCATCTACCAGCAGGCAGTTGAGCTTGGTCAAGACCTCACCAGGACTGCAGCAGGCTTCGGCGAGAGACCGCAGCATTCCGCGGGTAGCCGACATGAGCAGAGCGGCAGCCGTGCCTTTTCCGGAGACATCCGCCAGCACTAATCCCCAGCGGCCGTCGGGAAACGGGATGAAGTCGTACCAGTCTCCTCCAACCGCGCCCGCGGGGACGCTTAGACCGGAAATCACGAAGCCCGGGATGAAAGGCGAACTCTTCGGTAATAGCGCCTGCTGCATCACCCGGGCATCCTGAGCCTCGCGGCTCATAGTCTCCCGCTCCGCGCGCTCGCATTGAAAGCGGCGGGCGTTGTTTACGGCGACGGCCACGTGGTCGCACAGCGCCTGAAGAATTCTCAGCTGCTCACGAGGAAAAGCGTCCAACTCGGGGTGGGACGCGGAGAAGACACCCACGAGGCGCTCGCCAACGTGAAGCGGAATAACTACTTCAGAAAGCGTGTCGTGCTCGCAGCTGATGTAGTAGGCGTCCTTGCGCACGTCGGGCGCATAGCGCATCTGGCCGGTTGAAGCGACGTAGCCGACCATGCCTTCCTTACCAATCTTCAAGCGATGGCCTTTGTGGTTGACGCTGCATCCATGTACGCCGGCGAGCACCATCTCGCCGTGTTCCTCGTCGTGCAGATAGATGCCGGCCTCGACGCAGCCGAAAGAACGGGCCACGTCATTCACAATATTGTCGATGAGGGGATCGAGGTCGAGGATCGAAGTGATCTTCTGCGCCGCCTTCTGCAGCTTCTGCAGATCCTCCACCTGATCGAAGCACGGCGGGCGCACAGGAACGGCGGCAGCGACAGGTCTGGGGATCGTGGACATGGGATTCAGCCCCTCTTAACTAACAGGCGGGCACAAACCATACACGTTTCGCTGCTTTATAGGATGCCGAGCGGCATCTCTAAGATTCTTTCCCTTGGTGCGAGGCTTTGCTTGCGGCGGAGGGCGCACGCAGTTTCCTGATCTCTTCCATGCGTTCGCGGATGCGCTTCTCGATGCCCTCATTGGTCGGCTTGTAGTAAACGCGGTCGCGCAAATTATCGGGCAGGCATTGCATGTTTGCGACTTTGCCTTCGACATCGTGAGCGTATTGATAATTCTTGCCGTAGCCCAGGCCTTTCATTAATCCTGTGGGAGCATTACGCAGGTGCAGGGGGGCGGGCTCGGCGGCGGTTTGCTCGATATCCTGCTGTACGGCGCCGTATGCGGTGTAAAGCGCGTTCGACTTGGGCGCGACCGAGAGATACACCACGGCCTGCGCAAGGGCTAGATTGCCTTCGGGCATACCGATGAAATCCACGGCGTCGCGCGCGGCCATGCACAGCGAAAGCGCATTGGGATCAGCCAGGCCGATGTCTTCCACGGCCATGCGCACGACGCGGCGCGCGATGTAGAGAGGATCCTCGCCGGCTTCGATCATGCGTCCGAGCCAATAGAGCGCGGCATCGGGATCGCTGTTGCGCACCGACTTGTGCAGAGCTGAAATCAGGTTGTAATGCTCTTCGCCGGCCTTGTCGTAGAGCAGAGTGCGCTTCTGCAGTGCGTCGCGAACAATGTCGTCGGTGATTTCTGGGGGCTGGGATCCGGCTTGGAGCGCCAGTCCGGCCGCGACTTCCAGCACGTTGTAGGCGCTGCGGGCGTCTCCGCTGGTGTAGCTGGCGATTTTCTTGAGCACATCATCCGATGCGCGAAATTTCATTGTGCCCAAACCGCGACCTTCATCCGTCATCGCTCGCTTCAGCAGTTGCACGATCTGATCTTCAGTCAGCGGCTGCAACACATAGACGCGGGCGCGCGAAAGCAATGCGGCGTTGATCTCGAACGAGGGATTCTCGGTAGTGGCGCCGATCAGGCGGATGTTGCCCTTTTCCACATGAGGCAGGAAGGCATCCTGCTGAGCTTTGTTGAAGCGGTGAATCTCATCGATGAAGACGATGGTGCGCGTGCCGTACTGGCGGGCTCGTTCGGCGTCAGCCATGACCTGCTTGATCTCTTTGATTCCGGCGAGAACGGCGGAAAATTCGATGAATTCCGCCTTCGTCATGCGGGCGATGATCTTTGCCAGCGTAGTTTTGCCGGTGCCGGGTGGTCCCCAGAAGATGAGCGAACCCGTGTCATCGCGGTCGATCTGCGTGCGCAAGGGCTTGCCGGGATCGATCAGGTGCTCCTGGCCGGCGAACTCCTCAAGCGTGCGGGGGCGCATGCGGTCCGCCAAGGGCCGGGTGCGGTCGGTGGCGCTTTCCGGGTTTGGAGTGGGTTGGAAAAGTCCCATAGCAATCTCTTCACCACAGAGTCACAGAGTCACAGAGAAAACCGATAAAACGCTGAAACGCCAATGCCAAAAAACACTAAAGAACCATTCGCGTGACGCCCTTTGCTAATAGCGGAACATTGAAGTTGATCAACAGGCCGACTCGCTTGCCGGTCAAACGCATGTAAGTTAGCAGTTGAGCTTCATGGATAGGAAGGACTCTTTCGACACATTTCAACTCCAGAACGACTTCCTCTTGCACGATCAGATCCACTCGATAGCCGCAGTCAAGCTTGATGCCCTTGTACTCTACGGGTAGCTCGATTTGACGTGCGAAGCTGATTTCGCGGAGGTGAAGCTCATGGCACAAGCACTCTTCATAAACCGATTCCAAGAGTCCTGGACCCAAAATGCGATGGACTTCAATGGCGGCGCCAATGATGACGCTCGTCCTTGGATCTTTACTTTCTTCGGTTTCTCTGTGTCTCTGTGACTCTGTGGTGAAATGGTTCATTTCCTTTGCCTTGCGGCTTCATACAATACGATGCTCGCGGCTACGCCGGCGTTGAGAGACTCCACCTGCGCGGTGTGCGGAATGACAATTACCTCGTCCATTTTGGACATCACTTCGCGCGGCAGGCCGGCACCTTCGTTGCCGAAGAAGATCGCTACCGCGCTTTTCAAATCTGCCTGGTCCAACGGCGTTCCTTTGTGCGAGGAAGTTGCAATCAGGCGCACGCCTTTTGCTTGCAGCCTGTCTGAAACCTCCTTTAACTTTGCTGTGGACGACTTTCCGCGCGCGTGCGATTGCCCGTGAATTACGGGCAGACGGAACACCGATCCCGCCGAGGCGCGAATTACTTTTGAGTTGAACGGGCTGACCGTGCCCTCGCCTAAGACCACTCCCGCGCTGCCGAATGCTTCGGAGGAGCGCAGAATTGTGCCCAGGTTGCCGGGGTCTTGCAGTCCGGCCAACACAACGATCGGACCGATCTGCAGCCGTTCTTTCTCCATGACGTCGTCGAGTGAGAATTCCTTCAGACGCACCAGCGCAGCTACACCCTGAGGCGATTCGCTGGGCACGAGGCTGTCGAATAACTTGTCGGGCAGCAGCAGAGTTTCGACCTGAGCACCGAGTTGCGGCAGCAAGCGGTCGGCCCGATCTTGCGCCGACTCGCGAAAGAATACTGCGCTGAACCGCAGGCCGCTGCGGATGGCTTCTTCCAGGATGCGCAAGCCTTCGATCGCGCAATCTCCGCTTTCGGTGAGTTCGGCACGAGAAAACGCCTGGCGCAGTTGTTTGACCAGCGGATTGTGGCGCCCCTCAACGCGGCGCAGCCTATGCTGCGTGCTGAGCGCGGATTCTGACTGTCTTTTCATATCGACTGCGATCGTTACTACAGATTGTCACTGCTGATCTTCATCGAATGATACGCCGCCCACCCGTATTGCGGCCCTTTGCCGTATTATGGTAGGTTCCACGGACAAAATATTCCAAGCGGAATCAATGCGGGAAGGGAGCGCCGTGCGCGCCGAAATCCTAAAGATCAATTGCGAGACTCCGGAGATTTCACTGGTAAAGTACGCCGCCGATCAGATTCGCGCCGGCGAAGTGCTGGGGATGCCGACCGACACGTTTTACGGGCTGGCCGCCGATCCTTTCAACCTGCGCGCCGTCGACCGCGTGTATGACATCAAAACCCGTTCGCGCCACAAACCGTTGTCGCTGCTCATCGAAAGCGTGGATCAGGCGGAAGAGCTGGCCAAGTCGTTACCTGAAGAATTTTATGCACTGGCGCGACAATACTGGCCGGGACCCCTCACCATCATCGTAAAGGCGGGATCGCGCCTTCCCCTGAAGGTGACTGCCAACACCGGCAATGTAGCCCTGCGCGTGCCAAACGCCAAGATTCCACACGCGGTGGTGGTGGCTGCGGCGATTCCAATCACGGCTACATCGGCCAATCTCAGCGGAGCTTCGGAATGCACCAGTGCCGAGCAGGTGCGCGACCAGCTGCAGGGCCGCATCAGCATTATCGTGGACGGCGGAACTTCCCCCCGCGACGTGGCTTCCACCATTATTGATCTCACCGACGAAGGGGCGCGCTGGCGAGTGATCCGCGAAGGTGCGATTCCTGCCGGGGAAATTTCCACTTTCTTTGCCAAAGGATGACTCACGCCAAAGGATGACTGACGCCAGAGGATGACTGACGATTCTGTGAACGAGCATCCGCGACGCCGCTGGCTGCAGCGGCTGGAGGCGCTCGGGCTGGTGGCGTTGGCCGCGCTGGTTTCGTTCCTTACCCTAACAATAGTCGGCATTGTGCATGAGGGAGCGCTGCAGGAAGTCCACCCGGCCGATGCAATTGTTGTATTCGGCGCGGCGGAGTATTCCGGCCGTCCTTCACCTGTGTTGCGGGCGCGGCTCGACCATGCTTTTGATCTTTTCGAAAAGGGGATCGCTCCCGTCGTTATCACGACCGGCGGGGCCGCTTTGGATCCCAGCTTCAGCGAAGGCGGTGTGGGCAGCGATTATCTGAAGCGTCGCGGGATTCCGGAACGCGACTTGATCGCCGAGACGCAAGGCTCCGACACCGCTCAATCTGCGGTTCGGGTCGCTGTGATCATGCGTGCCAACGGACTGCACAGTTGCGTGGCCGTCAGCGACGCGTATCACGTGTTCCGCATCAAGAGGCTTCTGGAACATGAGGGCGTCGGTCCGGTATATGTTGCGCCCCGGCCTGATTCGCGTCCGCGCGGCGCCGGGCAGCGCGCATATGCGGTAATGCGGGAGGCAATCAGCTATTTGCTGTGGAAATTGGGCATGACATAGGTGGCCTTCTGAGCTTCACCGTTACTCATCTCGTTACAAACCATCCATTACGAACTATCCCATTACAAAACTGTCATCCCGAGCGAAGCGATGGATCTTGGTTCTTGCCTCAACCGGCGAAGTCGCCGCGGATAATGAAACCAAGGTCCCTCGCTTCGCTCGGGATGACAATGACACGGGGCGACCTCACGCAACTGGGCACCGCTTCCTACCAGCCGTTTCTTTCTCGCAGCGACGTAATGTGGGCCACGTGATGGCGTCCGTGCCAGGCGTAGAGAGCGAGGTTCTTTTCCAGACTCACCGGGCCCAGTTCGGGATGGCGGAAGCTGCGCTTCCAGTCTTCCGGCTTGAGCGAACTTAGCAGGCGAACCCAGCGGTCGTGCAACGAATCTAGCATCGTCAGTGAGACTTCCACTGGAGTCGTCTGCGTGTCAGGCAACTGCGCCCAACGATCTTCGGCGTAGGGCTTGATCGTCGGTTCGTTTTCTGTGAGGGCCAGCTTGAAGCGCACGTAGGCGTTGAGATGACTGTCTGGAACGTGGTGCGCGACCTGACGCACGGTCCATCCGTCGGGGCGGTAGGGCGTGTCGAGTTGCTGATCGGAGAGCCCTTTCACCGCCGCACGCACGTTGGCCGGGGCCCGGGAGATATCGTCGATAAGCTTCCTTCGCTGCTCTTCAGTCGTGGGTGGTCCGTCGAAGTGGAACTTGCCGATGGGGTAGCGCAGGTCGGTCATGCTTGTCTCCGGTCGAGAATCTTTCTTCACAGATGATTCATGGAGTTGAGAAGGTTCATAGAGAAGATTCAGAAGCATAGTTCGCGTGCGGAGGTGCAGTCGACTGCTGGGTTGGAATGTAGGAGCCAGAAGCAGGAACCCGCTCAGTTAACTACAATCCCTAGGGCTTCTAGGGCAGTGACCCCATTCCCTCCGGCTTCGCATTTGGATTCCCTATGCCCTAAGATTTGTGCAACCTAAAGCTCGTTTCTAGGCTAAACTCCCAGTTCTGGGCAGTTTAGGCGGCGATTCCAGTTCGCTGGTGCCCAGGTCGAGAAACAGCAGGTTCCTCCATGCGCCGACGGATCGGCTGTCGCCAATCCATCGGCTTAGTCGGAATGACAAGGCACCCGTGGAGGTTCCATGAGCGAGGGGGATTTATGGCAGCGTCAGTCTGGTCTGGACACTTAACTTTCGGACTCATCTCCATGCCGGTGCGCTTGTTTTCGGGCGCGCGCAGCAGCGGCATCTCCTTCAATATGCTGCATCGTACCGACAAGGCGCGGGTCAAGCAGCAATACATCTGTTCGCTTGAGAACATCGTGGTCGATCGCAGCGACATCGTCAAAGGCTACGAGTTCCGCAAGGACGAATACATCATCATCGAGCCGGAAGAGATCAAGAAGATCGAGCCGCAAACCGCGAAGACCATGGAGATTCTGGAATTCGTCAAGGCGGGAGATGTGGATCCCGTGTATTTCGAATCTTCGTATTACATGTTGCCGGAAGAGGCCGGGCGGCGTCCTTACGCGCTGCTCACCAAAGCGCTGGAGGAAAGTGAATATGTCGCCATCGCCAAGATCACGATGCATAACCGCGAATACACGGTGTTCCTGCGGCCACATGAAGGCGGACTGATGCTGCACACTATGTATTACGCTGATGAAGTGAAGAAGGTGGAAGGCTTTGGCGCGCCCGATGTGGAGTTGAAGGAAGCCGAAGTAAAAGTCGCGCACCAGCTCATCGAAGCGCTGGCCGACAAATGGGATCCCGAGAAGTACAAAGACAGCTTCCAGGAAAATCTGAAGAAGCTGATCGAGACCAAGCTCGAGGGCGGGGAAGTCGCTGAGGTCGAGAAGCCGAAGAAACTGGCTCCGGTAATCGACTTGATGGCCGCCCTCAAGCAGAGCCTGGCGCAGATGGAAGGCAAGAAAAAGCCCGCGGCCACGGCCAAGTCAGAGGAGCCAGCTGCCGCAGCCGGCGGCAAGTCCCGGCGCGGCAGATAGCGCGAGATCAGTGTCTTAAGGTATTGGGTGTCACGTGTCGGGTAAAACCCGAACGCCAAAACACCTGAGACCGCTTTCGTCCCGTCCAACTTGTATTCGAAGATCTGCATCCCACCGGGTCAGTGCACTGGCACAGATCGCGGCCAGCCGTTAGAATGTTTAATTCCTTCTGTAATCAGAATCGTGTGACCAGAACTTTTCCCTTGGGGTGCTGATGAGTCTTCGACGTGTGGGCCGATTGGCGGCCATGGTGGTGCCCACGCTGCTGATGATGGCGTGTGGCCAGGTCTATCGTCCGGTGGTCATTCCCTGCTCAGAGAACGGAATTCCTGGGTGTCCGGTGCAAACGCCTCCCATCCCGGCAAATTTCCACGCTGTCTTTGCCATCAGCACCAACGCGCCGGGCAACCCGGGCGGAGCCCTGCAGATCGACGTCTCGGGAGACTCTATCATCGCCGAAACTCCCACCTCCAACCCCAACGCGCCCAACCTCGGCGATGTGCCTACGCATGCCGCTATTCTGCCCAACAATTCAAGAGTGTTTGTCGCGAGTGCGGGTAGCGTTTCGGGCGGGATCGACGGCGTCTCTTCTTTTACGACGGCCTCCCAGGCCCCGTTCGCGACCGGATTTGGCCCAGTCACCTCACCTTCTCTACCGAGTCAGGAATCCAGCATCGCGGCGATCAGCGAAGCCGGCAATCTGGTGACCGTGACGATGAATACCCCCTGGACCAATGCACCGGTTGGATATGCCATCGCTATCGCAGGCGTAAGCATCCCGGGATGCAAGCCGCCTGCCTGTAACCCTAGCGCCTACGACGGCGGCTTTACGCTCGCTTCGATCAACGGGACGGGCACGACTATCCAATATGTGAATCCGTCCTCCGGGCTCCCTCCGCTTTCATCCGGTGGGACCGCAACCTTCCCCCCGCAGCCAGTGTTCGTGAACAGTACCCAGAACAACGCCATGTATGTGGCGAACTACAACTCCAATTCAGTCTTTGCTCTCAATATTTCGGTGAATGCCGTCACCAACACCGCGCCCGTAGGGGTTCATCCGGTCAGTCTGGCGGAGCTTCCGAACGGCACCAAGCTTTATGTGGCGAATCAGGGAACCAGCCCGGCGACCAGTTCCGTGAGCAGCCTGAACGCCGTAAATCTATCGCCGAACCCGGTGACCGGTTTTACGGGAACGAATCCCGTCTGGATAGTGGCTCGCGGCGATAGTCAGAAGATTTATGTGCTCACGCAGGGTGACGGACAACTGGTCACGATCGATACTGCCACGGACACGGTTTCGAGCAGCCTGCCGGTAGGCGCCGGAGCGAACTTCATTTTCTTCGATCCTAACCTCAACCGTCTTTATGTAACCAATCCGCTAACCAGCACACTCTACGTTTTTTCCGACACCGGCGGAGCCAACGACACTCCACTTCAGCTGGCGGCTATCTCATTCGCGGCGGGATCAGCACCATGTCCGTTGGGATGCTCGCCCACCTCAGTGACGGCGCTGGCTGATGGAACCCGGTTTTACGTAGCCACCTTGCAGCAGCCTGCAGGAGCGTGTCCTGACCCAACCGTGACGGGCTCCTGCGTGGTCCCCGGCCTGACCGTGTTCAACGCCAATAGTCTCAGCTTGCAGTATCCCAGCGCTCCGACTATAAGTTTGCTGAGTTACCCGTTTGCAACGGGTCAATATGCCGTCCCGCCCGTCGCCGCTTGTGTTTCGCCGGTGCTGCCTGCTCTCTACGCTCCCGGCACCACTCGTTTCCGGATCTTCACCACAGCGTCACTGGACAGCAGCCACGTCTACGTGAGCATATGCGACGCGGGTTATATCGCCGATGTCATCACAACCGGCAGCAACACGAATGGCAGCGGCAGCGGCGCCGTTGCCCCTGATACGCTGGTCACTGACTTGCCTACTGCGTTTGGTGCCGGGCCGATACAAGCGAACGGGTACCCTGCAAATCAAACTCCTATTTTCATGATGCCTGGGCAGTAGAAAGCTGCTTGCGGAACGGTCCCTTGTCTCTCGCTTCGCTCGGGATGACAGAAGCAGGGGGGGGATTCAGCGGCGCACGGGATGAGGCGCATGCGATGGCAGGTTAGATTAAGCCGGATGACGCTAATTCCTGGCAGCCACTTCTTCTTTTTGGGTCTCTCTGGCCGCGTAGTGTGAGTCGACATATTCATCGAGGATTCCGATGAACTCGGCGACGATTCGATCGCCCTTCAGCGTGGTGAACAGGCGTCCATCCACGTAGACTGGGGCTTTCGGCTCCTCGAAGGTTCCGGGCAGGGAGATACCAATGTTGGCGTGCTTCGATTCGCCGGGTCCGTTGACCACGCAGCCCATGACGGCGAGCTTCATTTCTTCCACGCCCACATACCGGCCTTTCCAGGTTGGCATTTGATCGCGCAGGTACGTCTGAATCTGCTCAGCCATTTCCTGGAAGAAGGTGCTGGTGGTGCGTCCGCAGCCGGGGCAGGCGGTAACCTGCGGTGTGAAGCTGCGCATTCCCATGGACTGCAGAATCTGCTGCGCCACGCGGACTTCTTCCGTGCGGTCGCCGCCAGGCGCGGGAGTTAACGACACGCGGATGGTGTCGCCGATGCCCTCCTGCAGTAACACGCCCATAGCGGCGCTCGATGCGACTACACCCTTCGCCCCCATCCCCGCTTCCGTTAGGCCAAGGTGCAGCGGATAATCGCAGCGCGCGG
>JBAWCJ010000359.1:0-1852 GCA_049590215.1 Candidatus Sulfotelmatobacter sp.
GGGTAGAAGTCAGTGGATTTCTGTGGCATCACGTCGCCTGCAAAGGCAATGTCACGGACCTGCGCCATGCGGCAGGGATTCATCAGAAAAGCGATATCGGCGCGAGTTTCTGCCGCACCGCGTACTCGCGACAAAGCTTCACCCGCGTCGCGGGCGTAAGAAATATTCTCCTGGTTGCGGATCGATTCTTCCGTCAGGTTCAATACTCTCTCCAGCAAACACTTATGCAATTGCACCACATCAAGAGCTTGCTGACGGAGGGAGAAGCCAGCGAACACCTCCGGCGTGTTCGGGTCGGGATGATGCAATAGGAATGCCCGGTTTGCAGTAACAGCGAGAATGGAGGTTCCGGTTCGCCCCGACTCCCGAAGGATCGCGGTGGCGCGAGGAGCATCGACCGTGGCATCGACCTCGTCGATATCAAAAAAGGCGCGGGCTGAGCTGCGGAATTTCTCTTCTGAGAAGGATGTGAGGCTGTGCACCAGGCGATGCGTTGGCAGAATCAGCAGACCGGGGCTGTTCATGTTGACAAAAGTCATCATGACGAACTCGTAAGGCGACAAGCCGGATACCGATGCTGGCCCGGGAACTTCGACAGCGCGGCGTTCGTTGCGGTAGGTAAGAGCGGTCTCGTAACGATGGTGGCCATCGGCGATGATCAATTTCTTATCGCTCATCGCTTCCCGGATTGCGCTGACCGCAGCTGGATCTGAGACTTGCCACACGCGGTGAGTAACGCCATATTCATCCGTCACGGAAATATCAGGATCGGCATTGGTGGCGAGCAACGATTCGACCTGGCCCGAATCCTCATAAAGCATGAAGATCTGTCCGAAATGGGCCCGCGTGGCGCGAAGCAGGTCGAGGCGGTCGGCCTTGGGCTTGGCCAGAGTTTGCTCATGCCGGAAAACGACGCCAGCGGAGTAGTCCTCGATGCGTCCCAGAGCGATAAACCCCTGGCGTTCCAGTTCATTGGTTGAGCCGGGCAAAGAACCGGGCAGGGTGAAGCGCTGGGAATAAATATAGACCGAAGGATCAGAATCCTGGCGCAGAACGCCTTCCCGACGCCAGTCGCGAAAATACCCCGCAGCCCGCGAATATACATTGTTCACTGCATTGTCATTTTCTTGCCGTCGCCCAAGAATGATGCGTACGAGGTTGTGCGGGCTGGCCTCGTAATAACGGTCCTGCAGCTCGGGGGTGATTTTGTCATAAGGTTGAGTGACAACCCAGGCAGGGGATGCATGCCGCGGATCGTAGCGAAACGCGCGAAAAGGATGGACGTCTGCCATGGAAACTAATGATTGTAACAAGGTGGCAATTGACGTTTGGTTCCGGAGTTCACCGGATTGGGACCAGATGCCCGAAATAGGCCGCCAATTCGGGATTGTCACACACATTTGACAAAAAAATCGGAGCCCCTTGAGCGAAGCTGTGATACTATCGCGGCCAATTGAGGTGCTTATGGCCCTCCTGGATGGGCGCCGGCTCTCTCGCCTAACGGCCCTAGGTCGGAATTCAGTTCGGAAATTGACTCGGAACTCCCGCCCGGTTCGACCCTGGAACCCAGCTTCTGCCCCGCTGCACAGAATCGCCCCGCCTTGTCTCTTGATTTTGCTGCTCGCGCTGGCGGTAGTCTGTGCCTCGCCGGCCCCGGCTTTCGGGCAGGCGGAGGTGAACGATGTTCACATCCAGCCGCGCGAGGTAGAAAAAAGTAAGACCGAAGAGGTCGCCACCCAGAGCCTCGTCTCCCCGTCCCTGAATGCTCACGTGCGCCCCTTGAAGGTGGACGTAGATTTGGTCCTGGTCCCAGTCACGATCACCGATCCCATGAACCGCCTTGTGACCGGGC
>JBAWCJ010000360.1:0-17942 GCA_049590215.1 Candidatus Sulfotelmatobacter sp.
TGATTCCCGCCGGCATCATCTGCGAAATCATGAAGGACGATGGCACCATGGCCCGCGTCCCAGACCTGATCGAGTTCTGCCAGCAACATGGCATGAAGATGCTGACGGTCGCAGAGTTGATCCGCTACCGCATGGCGCACGAGCGTTACGTGCATCGCGTAGGCGAAGCCTTAGTCGACACCCGCTTCGGCGAGTTCCGCCTCATCGCCTACGAGAGCGAGGTCGATGGCGGCGAGTCGCACGTGGCCTTGATTAAAGGAGAAATGCCTAAAGGAGACGTAGAAAATAAAGACCAGAAGAACGAAGCGCCAGTGCTGGTCCGCATGCACGCCCACTGTCTGATGGGAGACGTCTTCGGCGCAACCGGCTGCGAATGCCACGCCACGCTCGAGGGTTCGCTCCGAGCAATCGCCCACGAAGGACGCGGCGCTCTTATTTACTTGCACCAAACCTCAAAGGGATTCTCCATCGAGAAAGCCGGCGAGCGCAGCGCGCTCAGCTTCCATCGCGGCCGCAAGCTCCCGTCACTACTCGACAGCGAGCGCCAGACGCAGCGCGAGATCGGAATCGGCGCCCAGATTCTTTCCGACCTGAACCTGCACCGCATCCGCCTGCTGACCAATAGGCCCAAACGTGTAGCCGCGCTCGAAGGCTTCGGAATAGAAATCGTCGATCAGGTCCCAGTGGAATTGAACGGAGTAAAGGCAGGAAAAAACTAAAGGCCGCAGGGCGCGGCCCGTTTTCTAAAACGGTTTGCGCACAACAACTTCGCTCTCGCGAATGAAAAACTGCGCCGAGCAATGTTCCGAGCCGCAGATGACTGGCATCAGACCGTTGATCTGGCGCCGCGTGATCAGGCCCAGCATGCCGCACGACGGGCAGGCGAGCACGGCCCAGTAAGGATCTTCTTTCTCGCCAACTTCGCCGGCGTTTTCGAGGACAAAAATTGTTCCGGGCTGCATCTGTTCGGGAATCCATTCGTTCAGAACGTCAAGTTCTCCGACCATGCATTCCTCCTATGTTCCGCTACCGCAACCCAAACCCGACTTGCACCTGCTGCCTAAGAAGCTTTTCTAGCACGTCGACGCATCGTCGGCGATGTTACGGAGGTACTCGTTTTTCTGGCAACGACGTCAGCCCTGACTTGCCGAACAGCGTCACTAAGGCAGATGCCCAGAATGGGCTGACTGGAATTCTTCAGGATGTCTACGATCTGCCGCGCCGAAGTTTCGAGAAAGAGATGTTTGCCGTCGCGGAGCAGGTGAACGTCAGAGTTGCGGCCGACGATTTCGGCCAAGCCTTTGCCAAACTCACGCTCGAGGAAACGCATAACCTTGCGGACTCCCTGCAAGGAGAAGCCTTTGCGGCGAAGTTCACAGATCACAGCCATCTCTGTGAGGTTCTGCATGGAGTACACACGGCGATGCCCGACCCGCTGCGGCTTGACCACTCCCCGCTCGTCCCACCACTGGAGCTGGCGCGCAGTTACGCCGGTCACAGCGATCACCTCCTGCGATGAAAAACTATCTTGCATAAATCCCGTTCCATTTCCTGGGCAATCTGTTTGAAACAGTCTGCAAGCTGAATGTTTGAAACATTCTAGACGTGAGTTGGCCGGTGTCAACGACGATTCGGAAGATGAGGGTTAACTAGAAGAATGCGCGGGCCGGAAAAACTCAGCGTGAGGAAGAGCGTACCGCAGTCGCAGGCCGCCTCACCAAGGGTAGAAAAACCGGGCCAAAGTGGAAATGCCCTGTGAGGCCGAACGTGACGTGGACAGGCAAGGGATCCTTCGACTCCGCTCAGGATAACAGTGCGTCTCGGGAAACGTCCCATTCCGAGAACGCCTTCAACTGTGGCCGCCGCCGACGAAGTGGACGATTTCGAGGCGGTCGCCATCTTTGAGATGAGTTTGCGGCCAGCGGTCGCGGGGGACGATGTCGCGGTTGAGTTCGACGGCCACGCGGTCGGGCTTCATGGCGAGGGATTCGATCAGGGACGAGAGCGTGAAGTTGGCGGTAGGCCCAGAATCGGCGAAGCTGCGTTCTTCTCCATTGATGCGAAGAATCATTTCATTCCAACCAAAGCACGCAGAAGACGCTCTCTAGTGAGCCGTATTGTCTCACGCGGCAGGACGAAGCCTCGCTGCGCTCGGTTGGACGGCCGAAGGCGGCCGTCCCCACATCATGGGCCAGCGTAGCCTCCGGCAAAAAGCCGCCGGGACTGCGGCGCTACGTTCAACCTTAGTCGGCCTTGCGCAGCGCGAATTTGCGGGTTACGGTGCGGCCCTGGTGGTTGGCTTGCACCATTACCGACGCGTCGGCCAAGGCGGATTCTTCAACCTCGACCGAGATCTGGGCGGCGCCTCCGGAATCCGTGATGGCCTGCGTGTAGAAAGGTGCGGCGTCGGGGCGGGCAAAGCGGAAGGTGAGGCGGGCGCTGGGCACTGCCGTGCCGTCTTCGGTGACTCGCAGTTGCATGGTCAGATTGCGGTCGTTGTGAACCGAGGTGGCGTTTTCCCATTGCACATCGAGTTGCTTGATGCCAGCCAAGGCATCGGTTTCGGCGCGATCGAGGACGCTTTCCAGCTTGCCTTCCCGGATCGCTTCAAGCACGAGGCGATGCTGATCGCGGAGCTGCTGTTCTTTTTGCGGATCGCCAAATCCGACTTGTTCAGCCGAGGCCGCGTAGGAGATGGCGCGTTTGCCGATGCATCTTCCGCGCACGAACACCTGGGTCTGCAACAATTTTTCGCTCTCGCGCGCTTCGCTTTGCACGTGGTAGATGGTGTCGACGTGTTTTACATCGGTGTTAAATCCAAAAATCATAAAGAATTTTGTGATTGGGCGATCGGGTGATCGGGTGATTGAAAACCGAGTTTGATTTCAATCGGCAATGGCCCGATCACACGATGGCTAAATTGTTCTCACTTCCCTTGACACTCTTGCAGAGTAGCACCTAATCTAGAATGTTTAAGCGATGCTTCGCGCGAATTATATATAGCCTGTCCTATGCCCGACAATTATTTCGCTGGCTACCTGCCGTTTTTGATCCATATTTTGCTGGCGGGCGGGATTGCGACTGCCATTATTACGCTTTCCTGGTGGATCGGGGAGCGTAAACCGACTCGGGCCAAGATGTCTGCTTATGAGTGCGGCATGACTCCCGTGGGAGATTCGCGCGGGCGTTTCTCGGTGCAATTCTACCTGGTGGCCATGCTGTTCATTCTGTTCGACGTTGAGGCCGTTTTCCTTTATCCCTGGGCGGTGATTCTGCACGATTTGAAACACTTCGGGTTGTGGGAAATGTTCGTCTACATCGGGATTGTTCTGGTTGGCTTCTTTTATATTTGGAAGAAAGGCGTTCTGGAGTGGGGCCCGGCTCGGGATCGGCGAGGGGAATTTTGATGGCGAACTCCCCGGCGATCACCGATCTCGAGCAGCTGAAGGGTCATCCGGCGGTGGCGCGGCTGCTGGCGTGGAATCCTTCGGCGGTTGCGGGAGTGAAGTTCGACCGGGATGAGATGACGATCACCGTGGATCGCGCGAACCTTCGCGAAGCTTGCGCGCTTCTGCGTGACGACGCGGAGTGTGCGTTCAACTTTCTTTCTGATGTTACCTGCGTGGATTGGTATCCGGCGGAGCCTCGATTTGAAGTGATTTATCACTTGCTTTCGATTCCCAAGAAGGAGCGGGTACGGCTGAAGGTGCGGCTCGATAGCGCGAGCCCGGCGGTTGAGTCGCTTACTTCACTTTGGCCCGGCGCTAATTATTTTGAGCGCGAAGTGTTTGACCTGTTTGGCATCCGCTTTACCGGGCATCCTTATATGCGGCGCATTCTGATGCCGGAGGATTGGGAAGGCCATCCGCTGCGGAAGGATTATCCGGTGGAGGGCTACCGCTAGGCTTGGCTATGGCTCACCTTGCTCCCACGCCCGTGCTCGAACCCGGTCAGGATCGGACCATGATCCTGAACATGGGTCCGCAGCATCCTTCAACGCATGGTGTCTTGCGCGTGTTGCTCGAGATTGACGGCGAGACCGTGGTGCGGATCATGCCCGACATTGGCTTTCTGCATACCGGAATCGAGAAAACCTGCGAGGCCAAGTTTTACCAGCAGGTGGTGCCGCTGACGGACCGCATCGATTATCTCTGTCCCATGACCAACAACTTGTGTTACGTGCTGGCCGTGGAGAAGCTGCTCGGGCTGGAGATTCCTCCGAAGGCGCAGTGGCTGCGGGTGCTGCTCAATGAGTTGACGCGGATCAATTCGCATTTGGTGTGGCTGGGCACGCATGCCATGGATATTGGCGCGCTGACCGTGTTCCTGTATTGCTTCCGCGAGCGCGAAGAAGTGCTGAAGATGTTCGAGATGATCAGCGGGCAGCGCATGATGACTTCGTACTTTCGCGTGGGAGGAGTGGCGCTGGAACCGCCTCTTGGATTTTTCGAGCGGGTTCGCGAATTCGTCGGGCGTTTCCCCAGCAAGGTGGATGAATATGAAAACCTGCTGACGGGAAATCCGATTTTTATGATGCGGACCAAGGGCGTGGCGAAGCTGAGTGCGGACGACGCGATTGCTCTTGGGGCTAGTGGGCCGACGCTGCGGGGGAGTGGTGTGGACATCGATTTGCGGCGCGATATGCCTTATTCGGGGTATGAGAATTTCAAGTTCAAGGTTCCGGTGGCGCAGGAAGGCGATGTGTTCGCGCGGTATATGTGCCGGGTGCGGGAACTGCGGGAGTCGAATGGGATTGTGAAGCAGGCTTTGGATGGGATGCCGGAGGGGCGGATCAAGGCGGACGCTCCGGGTATCGTGCTGCCGGACCGGGAGAAGATGAAGACGCAGATGGAAGCGCTCATCTATCACTTCAAGATCATTACCGAGGGCTTTGCGGTGCCAGCAGGTGAGGTGTATCAGGCAGTGGAGTCGCCGCGTGGGGAGATGGGCTACTACATTGTCAGCGACGGCACTGCTAAACCTTATCGGGTGCACATGCGTGCGGCTTGCCTGGCTAATTTGCAGACCTTGCCGAAGATGTGCGAGGGCGGGCTGATTGCGGATGTGGTCGCGGCCATTGGATCGATCGACATTGTGCTCGGAGAGATTGATCGGTGAGGAATTGAGCGATTGGGCGATCGGGTGATTTAGCGATTTGAAAACCAATCGAAGGAATAGTTGTGAGCAGTCAACCGGAGCAGTTGCGTGATAGGACTAAGGCATTCGCTTTGCGGGTGATTCGTCTTTATCGCTCTCTGCCTTACAAAACGGACACTCAGGTTCTTGGGAAGCAACTGTTGCGTTGTTCGACGTCAGTGGCCGCCAACTATCGCGCAGTGTGCAGGGCGAGATCGAAAGCGGAGTTTATAACCAAGATGGGGGTCGTGGTTGAAGAAGTGGACGAGGCGATTCTCTGGCTGGAGTTGATGACCGAGTCCGGGATCGTTTCGGCGGCCAAGACCGAAGCGCTGCTGACGGAGGCGAACGAACTGACGGCGATTTTTGCAGCCTCGCAACGCACGGCGAGGAATGCAGCGTGAGATGTTCAATCGCCCAATGGCCCGATTGCCTAATGGCTCAATTCTTATGAGGTTTTCGGACGAGTTCGAGGCGCGGTTTGCGGAGATGGTTACGCACTATCCGACGAAGCGGTCGGCGCTGGTGCCTACTCTGCTATATGCGCAGGATGAGGTTGGATTTTTATCCGATGAAGTCATCGCGGAACTTGCTGGACGGCTTGATTTGACTGAGCTCGAAGTGCGGAATGTGATCAGTTACTACTCGATGCTGACTACCAAGCCGCGCGGCAAGTTTAATGTGCAGGTTTGCACGAACATCAGTTGTCTCGTGCGCGGGGGCGAAAAAATCCTGCATCATTGCGCTGAGAAGCTGGGCGTGGGGCACAGGGGAACTACGCCTGACGGGTTGTTCACGCTGGAGGAAGTGGAGTGTATTGGAGCTTGCAGTTGGGCTCCGGCGGCGCAGGTGAATTACGATTTTCACGAGAACCTGACCGTCGAAAAGATGGATGCAATTTTGGAAGGGTATAAGAAGATTTAGCGATTGTGCGATCGGGTGATTGGGCGAATGAAAAGCAGCCGGAGTTAGCGACTGTGGAAACGAGCGGCTTTTCAATCGCACAATGACTCAATCGCAGAATCACTCAATGGCTTCACTGGTTTCCCATCCCGACGAGGTAAAGGTCGTCTCCCGGCGCTTCGGCCTGGGTGCGACCGACATCGACCGTTATCTCGAACTGGACGGCTACAAGGCCGTGCGGAAGGCGCTTGGGATGGAGCCGGACGCGATCATTAATGAAGTGAAGAACTCTGGGCTGCGGGGACGGGGCGGGGCTGGATTTTCGACCGGAATGAAGTGGTCGTTTGTGCCCAAGCAGTCAGCGAAGCCGAAATATGTGCTGTGCAATGGCGATGAGAGCGAGCCTGGCACTTGCAAAGACCGGCTGATCTTTGAGCATGATCCGCATTCGGTGATCGAAGGAGTGATGATTGGCGGGCTGGCGGTGGGTGCGCGCAGCGGGTACATCTATATCCGCGGCGAATATCGATATCTGCTGAACATCATGCAGAAGGCAATCGCCGACGCTTACGCGAAGGGCTTTCTGGGCAAGAATATATTCGGCAGCGGGCGCGATTTCGATATTTACTGGCATGGCGGCGCGGGGGCTTATGAAGTTGGGGAAGAATCGGCGCTGATGGAGTCGCTCGAGGGCAAGCGCGGGATTCCGCGGATTCGGCCACCGTTTCCTGCGGTGGTGGGTCTGTGGGGCGGTCCAACTGTCATTAATAACGCGGAAACTTTGGCCAGTGTGCCTCATATCATTCTTGGCGGGGCAGAATGGTTTGCCAAGATTGGTCCGCCGAAGAATGGTGGGACTCGGCTGTTTTGCCTCAGCGGCAATATCGAGAAGCCGGGCGTTTATGAGCTGCCGATGGGCTACAACTTGAAGAAGATGATTTACGAGGTCGGGGGCGGGATCCCTGACGGGCGCCAGCTGAAAGCCGTTGTTCCGGGCGGGGCTTCGTGTCCTTGCCTTACCGCCGACGAGATCGATGTGAACATGGATTTTGATTCGGTCGCGAAAGCTGGTTCGATGCTTGGTTCCGGAGGCGTGGTCGTGGTGGACGATGCGCAGTGCATCGTGAAGTTTGCGCTGCGGACTATGAAGTTTTACCAGCATGAGAGTTGCGGGTGGTGCATTCCGTGCCGCGAGGGTACGGACTGGCTGAAGAAAACTTTGACGCGCTTTCATTCCGGCCACGGCGTGAAGAAGGACATCGACAACATGCAATATCTGGCGGAGAACATGCTGGGGCGGACATTTTGTCCGCTGGGCGATGCGGCGGCGATGCCGACGATTGCTTTCGTGAAAAAGTTTCGCAGAGAGTTTGAAGATCATTTAGAAGGCCGGCCTTGCCCGTACGAGAAGCAAGGCGCAATCCAGGAATCGATGGTAATGGCGGATTGAAAGGCTGGAAGGAGCGCTCCCACGCACTCGCAATCGATGCTCGGCGTTCTGAGTCGCCTGGGCTGGGCGGTCCTTGGTCTCATAACGATTTGGCACGGACTGACGGGGCCAAGGTATCGTTCCTTGCCGATGCGGCTGCGGGGAAAACCTTCGGTGCCGATGCAACTTGGGCACCGCATCTTATTCGTCTCGGTTGGGCTGTTTTTAGCAGTGATTTCGATTCTGAACGCTTTGGGCCTCGTGCAATAAAAATAGATCGATAACTTTTTATGGCTGACGTAACGCTTACAGTAGACGGCAAGAAGGTCACCGCTCCCGCCGGGACGCTGCTGATTGAGGCCTGCAAGACCGTGGGCATTGAAGTGCCTTCGTTTTGCTATTACCCCAACCTTTCTTTGCAGGGCGCTTGCCGCATGTGTCTGGTGAAAATCGAGAAGATGCCGAAGCTGCAGACTGCTTGTACGACCGTGATCGGCGAAGGCATGGTCGTCACTTCGGAAAGTGACGAGATCAAGCAGGCGCGGAAGTCGACGCTGGAGATGCTGCTGGGGAACCATCCTTTGGATTGTCCGGTGTGCGATGCCGGGGGTGAGTGCGAATTGCAGGACATGACGTTCTCGTATGGCGCGGCGGAATCGAAGTTCATGGAGGCGAAGAACCACAAAGATGAGCAGCAGTGGTCGCCGGTGGTGTTTTTCGACCGGCCGCGCTGCATTCTATGCTTCCGCTGCGTGCGTGTCTGCGGCGAGGGCATGGACGTTTGGGCTTTGGGGGTGCAGAACCGGGGCGTGAGTTCGATCATCGCGCCTAATAAAGAAGATCACCTGGAGTGCGAAGAGTGCGGGATGTGCATCGACATTTGCCCGGTGGGCGCGCTTACGTCTGGCGCATATCGCTACAAGACGCGGCCCTGGGAGATGAAGCATGTGGGGACGATTTGCACTCATTGCGGGGATGGCTGCAAAACCACGCTGGGCGTGCGCCGCTCCGATGCGGGCATGGAGATTGTGCGCGGGGATAACCGCGACAAGAGCGGGACGAACGGTGACTTCTTATGCATCAAGGGGCGCTACGCATTCGATTTTGCGAACCATGAAGAACGGCTCACGCGTCCACTGATTCGCAGAGACGGGAAGCTGACTCCAGCCACGTGGGAGGAAGCGTTTGAGCTGGTGGGAAGGAAATTCGCCGAGATTCGCGATAAAGATGGCGGAGCGGCGATTGGGGTGATCGGGTCGACTCGCATTACGAACGAAGAAGCTTACCTGCTTTCGAAGTTCGCGCGCGTAGTACTGAAGACGAACAATGTGGATCATCATCGCACTGCGGACTTCCCTGCCCTGGCGGCTGCGCTTCGCGGTAAAGGCCGAGGCACAGCCAGCATGGCGGACGTGTTCACTGCTCCCGCTGTTCTGCTGATTGGCAGTGATCCCACTGAACAGCATCCGCTGCTGGCCTGGCAGATTCGCAGTAACGTGCGTCTGCACCGGGCGCGGTTCTACCTGATTAACTCCGAGCCGATCAAATTGCGGCAGCAGGCGACGAGCTTTGCGCAGATTCCGGCCGGAAGCGAAGGACAAGTTGCTGCGTTTCTTGCCGGCAGCGACGCCGCTGCAGATTCGCTCGTCAGTTCATCAAGCAGCAAAGACGCATGGATCGCGTTGCGCGATAAGCTGCGCGGCGAGCAGAATCTGGTTATCGTTTTTGGTTCTGAAGTGCGCGGCGACGATCTTGCCAGCCTCGTGAAGTTCGGTTCTGCAATCCCTGGCGCCAAGTTTGTCTGTCTGGCGGATTATGCGAACTCTCGCGGCGCCGCTGATATGGGCTTGTATCCGGATCTGTTGCCGGGATATCACCCGACGGTGGGAACCAGCCGGTTCCATCAGGAATGGGGAGAAATCCCGCAGGCCGCCGGCCTCGGTCTGGATGGCATGTTGGAAGCCGGGAAGGCGGGCACGTTGAGGGCTCTTTATGTTGTGGGGTCGAATCCTATCGGACGATTGAAGATCGATCCGTTTGCATTCTCGAAGAGCTTTGTTGTCGTGCAAGATATGTTTCTTACCGAAACCGCGGTGATGGCTGACGTGGTGTTGCCGGCCGCGAATGCCTATGAAAAGTTCGGGACATTTACCAATACTTGCGGCGACTTGCAACTGGTGAAGAAGGCCGGCGAAGTCACGGACACGAAAACTGATTTCGAGATGATCGTGCGCATCGCAGATGCCATGGGATTCGACGTGCGCCGGCTGGTGCCTTTCGGCGGCGGCACCTATGCCGACATGGGACAGTCGCGCGGAGCACAATCGGGTGAGGCTGACCGCCATGCGGTGTGGCTCGAGGCTCACGGGCTGGAGCCGAAACTGAGCCCGTTCGATCCCACAGCGATTCTGGACGAAATTCAGCGACTGGTTCCGGGCTATGACTTGTCTCGCATGAACCTGCTGGCGGGAAACAGCCAGCATACGTCGCTGACCGAGGCTGGGCCTGGGGTGGCGCATCGAACGGAGTCGATCGCTCCGGCGAACGATACTCTTTTTAGTTCTGGAACCCTGGGGCGTTATTCGCGCGCGTTGAAGTCGGTGATGGAGAGTCACGAGGTCAAGCCCGCTGAGATCGCGGCGGATTGATTATCGAGCATTAGATTCCGGCATTTTGGAGAGCAAGGCATTGTCGGTTGGCGTTTTCATACTCGTGTCGGTAATCAAGTCGGTGGTCGTGCTCGTCGTGCTGCTCACGGCAGTCGCGTATACGGTTTGGCTGGAGCGCAAAGTTGTCGGCCACATGCAGAATCGGTGGGGACCCACACGGGTTGGGCCGTTTGGATTGCTGCAGCCCGCGGCCGACGGCATTAAGTTTTTGTTCAAAGAAGATCTCACGCCACCGCATGTTTACAAGCCGCTGTTTCTAGCGGCACCGATGATGGCGCTGATTTTCGCCCTGACGTCGATAGCGGTGATTCCTTTTGGCAACTCGATCACGATTTTTGGTAACAGCATTCCGCTGCAGATCACCGATTTGAACATTGGGCTGCTGTTGATTCTGGGCGTTACTTCCCTGGGAGTGTACGGTGTTGCCCTGGCAGGTTGGTCCTCGAACAACAAGTACTCGCTACTGGGAGGACTTCGCGCGAGTGCACAGATGGTGAGCTATGAAATTGCGCTGGGGCTCTCGCTGGTTGGAGTCCTGATCCAGTCGGGCAGCTTTAGCCTGCGCGCGATCGTCGATGCCCAGGGTGGCCGCTTTCTCGGATTCATTCCACGGTGGAATATTTTTCATGGACAGTTCATCGGCTTCTTCATTTATTTGATGGCGGCGTACGCGGAAACGAATCGCATTCCATTTGACCTGCCGGAGGCCGAGACCGAGCTGGTCGCGGGATACCACACCGAGTACAGCGCAATGAAGTTTGCCATGTTTTTCATGGCTGAGTATTCGAACATGATTACGGTGGCTTGCCTGGCCACGCTGCTGTTTTTCGGGGGATGGCACGGGCCGTTGTTTGGACCTGCTTTGCTGCGCTCGTTGCTGCCGGTGTTCTGGTTTGCTGCGAAGGTTTTCTGTTTTCTCTTTCTTTATATCTGGGTGCGCGGGACGTTGCCGCGCTTCCGCTATGACCAATTGATGTCTTTCGGCTGGAAGTTTCTGCTGCCGCTGGCGATTGTAAATCTGGTGGCAACGGCGATCGCCGTGGCCTGGTAAGAACAGTTGCCAGTGCCCAGTTGCCAGTAAAAACACTGGGCTTGACTCGGAAATGGGTACTGGCAACTTAGGTACTGACTTCATGAGTTTCCATCTCATACTTTTTCTCGCGTTCGGAGCGGTTTGCGTCGGCGGTGCGGTTAACCTGCTGGCGCAACGGCATCCCATTAACAGCGCGCTGTCGCTGATTGCGGTGATGGCAGCGCTGGCGGGCGAATATCTGCTGCTGGGCGCGGAGTTTGTCGCGGCGGTGCAGGTTATCGTCTACGCCGGCGCCATCATGGTGCTGTTTGTTTTTGTCATTATGCTGCTGAACGCGGGCGAAGAAGAACAGACGAATGGCAGCCGTGTTGCTGTTCTGTTGGGCGTCCCCGGGGTGCTTACCGGCAGCGTGCTGGTGGCGTGGGTGGTGCTGCGGCAATCCGGCACGGAAGCGGTGCCGATCGGCGCACTGCCGGGGCATCCCACCGATATTGCCCAGCTCCTTTTTCACGATTTCCTATTGCCCTTCGAAGTCACTTCTGTGTTGATTCTGATCGCCATCATGGGCGCTGTGGTTCTGGCCAGCAAGCCGGAAACGCGGGCGAGGGAGAACGACTGATGGTTCCCTCATACATTCCGCTGTCGTATTACCTGCTGCTGAGCGGATTCCTGTTTGCCTGCGGCGTGGTTGGATTTCTGATCAAGCGCAACATCATCACCATCTTCATGTCGATTGAGTTGATGTTGAACGGAGTGAATCTTTCGTTTGTGGCGTTTGCGGCGCACTGGCATGCGCTGGCCGGCCAGGTATTCGTTTTCTTTGTGATGGTGGTGGCGGCGGCGGAAGCGACCGTTGGACTGGCAATCATTATTGCGGTGTATCGCACACGCGAGACCTTGAACGTGGACCAGGTGAACTTGCTCAAGCTATGAACCCGAATCTCAATTTATGGCTGATCCCGGTTCTGCCGCTGGCGGGGGCTGCGATCAACGGCTTTCTTGGGAAGAAGTCTTCGCGGCAAGCCGTGAGCACGGTCGCATTGTTCTTCAGCGGCGCGGCTTTTGCGATGGCGCTGTGGGTTGCGGTTCGATTTTCGTCGTTGTCACTTCCCCATCAGGATCCCATCTTGGCTCACTGGATCCGCATCACTGGCTTCAGGGCGGACTTTGCTTTTTATCTGGACCAACTGTCCCTGGTCATGTTGCTGGTGGTCACGGGAGTCGGCTTTCTGATTCACATTTACTCCGTCGGATACATGTGGGACGACCCCAGCTACTACCGCTTTTTCAGCTATCTGAACCTGTTCATGTTTTTCATGCTGACGCTGGTGTTGGCGAACAACTACCTGCTGATGTTTATTGGGTGGGAGGGCGTGGGGCTGGCGTCCTATCTGCTGATCGGATTCTGGTTCACGAAAGATTCCGCAGCGTCGGCGGGCAAGAAGGCGTTCATCGTGAACCGGATTGGTGATTTCGGGTTCCTGATCGCTCTGTTTTTGCTGATTAAGCACTTCGGCTCGCTTAATTTTGATCAAGTGTTTCAGAGCATCTCTCCTTCGGGCGCGGAGACGGCGGGTGCAGGGACGCTCACGGCTATCGGCCTTTTGCTTATGGTGGGTGCGGCTGGCAAGTCGGCACAGATTCCGCTGTATGTCTGGCTTCCTGACGCGATGGAGGGTCCCACGCCGGTTTCCGCTCTCATTCATGCTGCGACCATGGTGACCGCGGGCGTCTATATGGTTTCGCGTTCGCACGTAATTTTTGAACGGGCGCCCACTGCTCTGATGGTGGTGGCGATTATTGGAACGCTGACAGCATTTTTCGCTGCGACTATCGGTATTGCTCAGACCGACATCAAGAAAGTTCTTGCCTATTCGACAATCTCGCAGCTCGGTTACATGTTCATGGCTTGCGGAGTCGGGGCTTTCTCCGCCGGAATTTTCCATCTAATGACTCATGCGTTCTTCAAGGGACTGCTGTTTCTGGGCGCGGGCTCGGTGATTCACGCTGTGGGCGGCGAGCAGGATATGCGAAAGATGGGCGGCCTCAGATCGTACATCCCGTGGACGTTTCTCACGATGTTCATCGCGACGCTGGCTATCGCAGGCATTCCGCCGCTGGCCGGATTCTGGAGCAAGGACGAAATTCTCTGGAAGGCTTACCAGGTTAGTTGGGTGTATTGGGCAATCGGCGTTATTACGGCGTTCATCACTTCTTTCTACATGTTCCGCCTGCTGTACATGACGTTTTTCGGCGACTATCACGGACGCCAGGAGAACGAACACGGCTCTCACGGAAACGACACGCATGGACACGGCGAGCCTCACGAGAGCCCGATGGTCATGTTGGCACCACTCATGATTTTGGCGCTGCTTTCGCTGGTCGGCGGATTAGTGGGGATCGGCAATCATTTTGAACATTTTCTGGCTCCTGTGTTCGGCACAACCGAGGCAGTCGAGGCCGCGAGCCACGGCACGGAAATGCTGTTGATGGGCGTGTCTGTGGTTCTCGCGGCACTGGGATGGATTTTGGCGTACGTCCTCTATTGCAGCCGTCCTGAGTTGCCGCAAAAGATTGCGGACTCGCTCGGCGACTTCTACGAAGCAGTGGTGCACAAGTACTACATCGATGAACTTTACGCTGCGCTTTTCGTCAAACCGCTAATCGAAGGTTCGACTCGAATCCTCTGGCAGGATGTGGACAGAAAGATTATCGATGCTTCCGTGAATGAATCTGCGGACGGGGCGCGGCAGGTTTCGGACGAAGTTCGGCAGATGCAATCGGGCAACATTCGGTCGTACGCAGGCTGGATTGCGGCCGGTTCGGCAGCCGTGATTGCTTTCATGATCTGGATGGGGGTGCGATGAGCACTGATAATCTCAGCCCGATCATTCTTACGCTGGTGACATTTGCGCCCCTGGCGGGCGGACTGCTACTGCTGTTGTTGCCGCGGCGTGATCGCGACATTCGTATTTTTGCTCTTGTCATTTCTTTGCTGACATTTGTTTTGTCGCTGCACCTGCCCGTGTATTTCGTTCGCGGGCAGACTGACTTTCAGTACCAGGTGGACAAGCCGTGGGTTTCCACTCCGAATATCCACTATCACATGGGAGTTGACGGCTTCTCGATGTGGCTGGTGGTGCTCACTACATTTCTGACGCCGCTGTGCGTGCTGATTTCATGGAAATCGATTCATGAGCGGGTGAAGGAATTCTTCATTCTGCTTCTGATACTGGAGACTGCTCTGATCGGGGTCTTTACTTCTCTCGACTTGTTCCTCTTCTACTTCTTCTGGGAAGCCACACTGATCCCGATGGCGCTGTTGATCGGTATTTTCGGCCATGAGCGCAAAGTGTATGCCGCGGTAAAGTTTTTCATGTACACCATGATCGGTTCGGTGTTCATGTTGGCCGCGATTCTCTGGCTTTACGCGCATACCGGCAGCTTTGACTTTGTTGTGATTCGCGATGCGATCGCGAGCGGAGCTGTGCCGAAGTTTCCGGCGGCTGCGCAGTGGCTGTTTCTTGGATTCTTCGTGGCGTTTGCGGTGAAGGTTCCTCTTTTTCCTTTCCATACATGGTTGCCCGATGCGCACGTGGAGGCGCCCACGGCGGGGTCAGTGCTGCTGGCCGGAGTGCTGCTCAAGATGGGCACGTACGGAATGCTGCGCTTTAACCTTGGCCTGTTTCCCGAGCAATCGCGGCAGAATGCTCCGTGGGTTATGACGCTTGCTCTGATCGGCATTATCTACGGCGCGCTGGTGGCTATGGTGCAGCCCAACATGAAGAAGTTGATCGCCTACTCGTCCGTGAGTCACCTGGGATTCGTTGTGCTGGGAATTTTCAGCTTCACGCAGGCTGGATTGAATGGCGCGATGTTCGTGATGCTGGCTCATGGAATTTCTACAGGCGGGCTGTTCATGCTGGCGGGAATTCTGCACGAGCGCCGGCATACTTATGAGATCAGCGAGTTCGGAGGATTGGCCTCGCCCTTGCCCGTATATGCCACAACTTATCTGGTGATCGTTCTGGCGTCGGTGGGTCTGCCGCTTCTTAATGGTTTCATTGGTGAGTTCCTGGTGTTGAGCGGCGCGTTTCAGGACAAGCCGGTTTACGGAATATTGGGGGCGACCGGCATCATTTGGAGCGCCATCTATCTGCTTTGGATGTATCAGCGAGTGTTCTACGGCAAGGTCACACATCCGGTAAATAATTCTTTGAGCGACCTTTCCGGGTTCGAGAAGGTTGCGATTTGGCCTTGCGCCGTGGTGGCGCTGGTGATGGGAGTCGCACCGATTCTGTGGCTGGGTGCGATTGATCCGGCGGTTCAGGCAGCACTCATGCCTGCTGTGCGAGTGGCGAGCAGGATGGTGGGGCAATGATAACGACAGTGTCCCTCGTCGCTGGCTACTCGAAGGCGCTGCCCGAGAGCGCAGATTATGTCCGCATCCTACCCGAGATTGTTCTTTCAGTTTTCGGCATGATTGTGATGCTGCTCGAACCTCTGCTCGACGAAGAGACCGGCCAGAAGCTTCTCGGGTTGATCGCTTTGGTGGGGGCGCTGGCGGGGCTTGGAGCTACATGGTTCATGGCCCAGTCTCCGGGGCTGGCGTTCTGGAACATGGTGAAGGTGGATGGATTCAGCGTTTTCTTCCATGTCCTCGTGATTGCGATTGCCGCTATCGCGATTCTTAGTTCATACGAATACCTGGCGGTACAGCGGATTCGCGCGGGGGAATACTATGCGTTGATTCTCTTTGGTGTGGTCGGCATGGCGCTGATGTCGTCGGCTGTCGAACTGGTGCTGATTTTCATCGCGCTGGAGATTTCCTCCATCTCTTCTTATGTGTTGGCGGGATTTCGCAGGCACGAGGCGGCGAGCGCTGAATCCTCGCTGAAGTATTTTCTGCTGGGCTCATTTGCCACTGCGTTTTTCCTGTATGGAGTAGCGTTGATGTTTGGGGCCACGGGCTCGACGAATATCGATCAGATCGGCAGCACGTTGCGGACTGGCCCGGTCCCATTGCTCGCGTTTGTGGCCGTGGCATTGATGTTCGTGGGCCTGGGGTTCAAGGTGGCGGCGGCGCCGTTCCACATCTGGACTCCTGACGTGTATGAAGGAGCACCGGCGCCGGTCGTCGGTTTCATGTCGACTGCGCCCAAGGCGGCGGCCTTTGCAGTTTTGTTGCGCGTGGTTTTCGTGATCGACGTGCACGGCCTGGTGTGGGTTATCTGGCTTGCGGCAGCACTCTCCATGACGTTGGGCAACATGGGCGCTCTGGTGCAAGACAACGTGAAGCGGCTGCTGGCTTATTCCGCGATCGCCCACGCGGGTTATACGCTGGTCGCATTCGCGACCGCGCCCGCTCTGGGGACCTCGGCTGCGATGTTCTATCTCGCGTCCTATGCCGCTATGAATCTGGGCGCGTTCGCAGTCGTCAGCCACTTCGCCAATGCGGGAGAGCGCTATGTGACGCTCGAAGACTACAAAGGCCTGGGCCGCAGCTCTCCGCTGCTGGCAGCGACTCTTACCATTTTCTTGCTCTCGCTGATCGGCATCCCGATGACTGGCGGGTTTTTTGCCAAGTTCTACGTGTTCAATGCGGCGGTGAAAGCCAACTTAATCTGGCTCACCATCATCGGCGTGGTCAATGGCGGCGTAGGAGCGTACTACTACCTGCGCATCATCGTGATGATGTATATGCGAGAATCGCGGAAGGAAGTGCCGGTGACTCGGGTTCCGTTCGCGCTCGGTCTCGCGCTAGCGTCCTGCCTTGCCGCGACTATTTACCTCGGTGTTTTCCCCAACGGTGTGTTGCAATTTGCTCAAGACTCCGCTCAGCAACTCGTCCAGCAGGCTGCACCGGAGATTCCCTCTTCCACAGCTGTTTCTACAGTTCCCGGAAAACTCTAAAAGCAGGCCCCGAACTATACCAGCGACGAAGTAGTTCGACTCCTAAATTCAATCGCGATCGTGTACCAGGGGAACGAAAAGCACAAGCTCGCGAAGGGAGATTGTGGGCTGACCGTTCTGCATTCGGATGAACTGCAACTGCTGTGATCCGGGAGAACCGACGGGGATGATCATCCGTCCGGAGTCGCTGAGTTGGCTGAGCAGAGCGGGAGGCAGATCAGGAGCAGCTGCGGAGACGAGGATGGCGTCGAACGGAGCATTCACGGGAAGGCCGAGTGTACCGTCTCCGGTGAGAACTCGGACGTTGGTATAGCCAAGTTCGGCGAGAACATTGCGGGCACGGTCCGCCAGGGCCGGGTGGCGTTCAATGGAGAAAACCTGCGCTGCTAATTCGGCGAGTAGAGCGGTGACGTAGCCGGAACCGGTTCCAACTTCGAGAACCTTATCGGCAGGCGTAAGCTGGAGAGACTCGAGCATGCGGGCAACGATGTAAGGCTGAGAGATGGTTTGGCCGTCACCGATGGGTAGAGGATGATCCTCATAGGCCTGACTCTGGTACGGTACCGGGACGAATTCGTGGCGGGGGACGCGAAGCATGGCTTCGAGAACACGTGGATCGGAGATGCCGCGGGCCCGGAGTTGCGAGGCAACCATGAGTTGGCGCGCGGCGGTCGGGTCGGACATGAGTTGCGGCTTTGGCGTCTCCGCTTTTGATCTTATTGTTTGCGTTTGCGGATGCGCAGGTCGAAGCTGACCACACCGTTCTGGTCGCGGTTGCCGACGACGGAAACGTTGCGATTGAAATAGTACTCCCCCTCGATAATCTGCTGCGAACTCTGCGAGACATTGGTGGAGTAGG
>JBAWCJ010000361.1:0-9971 GCA_049590215.1 Candidatus Sulfotelmatobacter sp.
TCATGTAGTCCTGGCGGGAGCGCAGGGAGCCGAGAGTCACGCGACCTTGAATAATTTCGCCGGTGCGAGGATCGGAAACCGTGGTTCCCATTGACCAGCCGCGGGTTGAGCGATGCACCCACTGGATGACGTTGTAGCGCACGTCCATGGGATCGGCGCCCGGCGGCAGCACTTCGACGCGAAAAGCATTCTTGAAGCCGGCAGCTTCGAAAGCCTGGTTCCACCAGCTTGCGCCTTCGACCAACGCGCTGCGAATCGGCTCTGGCGCCCCCGGGTCGACGTAATAGACGATGGGCTTTACCGGCTCGCTCATGGCCGCGCTGGGATCTTTCTTCATCAAGCGGTGGCGCTCGATAAGGCGCACATCGATGGGTGAGCCGAGCGGGGCAGAGTAGTCGCGGTAGCTGGTGTCAAAGAAGGCTGAGCGCGGATCGAACGCGCGTGGCTGGTAACCATCATCGGGCAATTGCACGAGTGAGTAGTGTTCGCGCAATGTCGCCGCGTGCGCATCCGGAGTTACGGTCGCTACCAGCGAGTGTTCGGCCGGGTGTTCGGTGGTGAAAGTCAGAATCGATTCGAATTCTGTGTTGAGGGGAAAGTTTTTCGTGTTTTCCAGCGCAAAGGCGCTGCGCTCTTTGTCCAGCTTGTAGGCACCTTGTTTCGTATCAGCAAGTTGTTCGGCCACGCCGAACGAATCTCCCAGAAGAAAGTCGGTCGCGTCGATCAACACTGCGCCATCCTCTTCGGCTTCGACCTTGAAACCGGCGAGAACGGACTCTGCAAAAGATTGTTTCACGGCCAGTTGTTCCATGGGATTGGCGGAGGACGAACGGTAATCCAAATTCGGAGCGACCAGCAACACGCGGGGGCCGACACGTGTGAAGTGCACAATCCGTTCCTCGCCCAACCTGCCGCGGTCGAGCCCAATGTCATTCGATCCCAGCCCGTAAGGCAGGGAAAGGACCAGCAGGAAATCTTGGTCGAACTTGTTGATCCGGAGAAAAAGCTTTCCAGTCTTGGCGTCCCATGCGGTTGGAAACAGGCCGTCCGCCGCCTTCATGCCAGCGATGCGATCGTGGATGGTTGGAGTGGATTCCGGATTTGCGGCAGAAGAAATAGCGGTCGAAAGAATTACGCAAAGCGTAAGCAGGAACAGGTTGCGGCGGATGGGCATGGTCACCTCCAGGCAAGGCTGGAGTACGACACTAACATTTCCTTCAACGGCGTTGCCAGAAAATTTGTTCTAACCGCGTGGAACCGCAGGTCGGCTACTGAGGCTTGGCGTTGGGATCGGGAGGAGGGGTCTTGTCGTCTTTCTTCTCGTCCGGGTGATCCTGATAAATGGAGTACTGGCCCTGTGGGCGTTTCAACTTGATGGTGAAATCTATCTTAGGCTTATCAATCTCATAGTCTTCGCCAAAAGTCTGGAATCCGGAAGCCAGCACCTGCACACGCAGCGTTCCGTACGGAACGCCCTCAAAACTGGTCTTGCCCTCGGCGTCGGTCTTGAGTTCGAGTCCGCCCCGGCTCTGTTTTCCGTGGGAGTTGACCGGGTGCATGATGACGGCGGCGCTGCGAATCGGTTTGCCGTTGTCGTCTTTAATGATTAGAAAATTCAGGATCGCGGTTGGCTCTTCGGCCTCGTCCTTCTGTGCGACGGCTGTGCCGAGAAACGCGGAAGCCGATAGGAGGCCGGCCAGCGTCCAAATCTTTATCTTTATTGTTCTCATCCTCACCGATTTCATATCTCGACATTCTAGCGAGTGTGGCTGGTGCGGGAAAGCACGAAGTGGAGCGTAAGCCGGTTTAAGCTTCTCCATCGGACTGGCTATCGCGCGCCGCCCTCCTGGTCCGGGCTTTCCCGGTCTGGGTTGGAAGTTGCACCAAGTCGCTCGCGACCCGGGCAGTGTTGTGACGGGCGACGCCGGCCTCTTCCAGATAGTCTCCAAGGACAGGGATCACGCCCAGAGCCTCGATGGCGTCGAGATCGGCGACGATTTGGCACGCACCCTCGAGCGCGTATTTGGCCCCGAGTTCCTTAGAAACCGGCGTTCGATTGATCAGCGCGTAATCGAAAATCTGCCGGTGGGCGTGGCTGTTGAGAGCTCGGATGTGGTCGGCGGCAGTAAGGCCAAGGCTCTCGTTAGCCTGAGTCATCAGATTGCAAATGTAAACCTTCGTGGCTGGCGAGCTGACAATGGCATTGGCGATGCCGTGCACCAGCAGGTTGGGAATGAGGCTGGTGAACAAAGAGCCGGGGCCGATGCTGATGATATCGGCACGGGCGATGGCGTCAAGTGTCTGCGGCATGGGATCGACATTTGGCGGAATCAGGAACAGTTCCTGGATGCGGCCTTTGCTGGCCGTAATCTTGGTTTCTCCGCGGACGCGAGTGCCGTCTTCCATCAGCGCTTCGAGTTCGATGTTGGAGGTGGTGGCGGGATAGATGTGGCCACGCGTGACCAGAATTTCCGAAGACAGGCGCACGGCTTCGGAGAAGTCGTGGGTGATGGAAGTCAGTGCAGCCAGAAAAAGATTGCCAAAGCTGTGACCTTCGAGGCCGGAACCTTTGTCGAAGCGGTGGCGGAAGAGCTGGGAAAGCAGAGCTTCGTCTTCGCTGAGGGCGACGATACAGTTGCGGATGTCGCCGGGAGGAAGCATGTTGAGTTCTTTGCGCAGCCGTCCGCTGGAGCCGCCGTCGTCGCTAACGGTGACTACGGCACAAAGATCGCGAATTACGGGTGTACCGGCAGGTGCCGCGGCCAACTCTGCCGGGGTGAGAGCGAAACGTTTCAGTCCTTTGAGCAGAGTTGAGAGACCGGTGCCGCCGCCGATGGCGACCACGCGGAGACCACGCTCGCGCGCGGCCTTCTCCAGGGTTAACAGATCAGCAATTCTGGTTTCCATCTGAGGATCGGGTGCGCCGATCTAATTTTGCGTCGATCAGTTTCCGTCGGTCGGTCTGCGTTGATCAGTCTGCGTTGATCAGTCTGCGTCGATCAGAACGATTCGTCTTCCCGGAAAGAGCTTTCCGGCGAAGAGTCGGCAGCTGGATCCGGGTACAAGAGCTCGGTAAAGCGGGGGTCTTCGGCCAGGTTATGGAAATCGGAGTCGTTACGCGCCTGGTAGCGCAGGCCGGAATTCAGGCGCAGAGCCTCGTCCAGATGCTTGAGAGAATCCTCCACGTGGCCGGTAAGACAATCGAGAGCGGCTAAACCGTAGATGACGAAATCAGTCTTGGGCGACTGCTTCAACAACTTTTCGATGTGCTCGCGCGCGGTGACGTAGTCCCCGACGTTCATGAGAGAAACGGCGTAGTCGTAGTGCTCCTCTACGCTCTTGAACTGCTGGGACGTCGACCGCTCGAGGTGCTGGTTGCAGATGCTGAGATGGATCGTAGCCCTGTCGGTCAGTTCCTTGCTGGGCCCGGCGAGCACCTTCTGGAAGAGTGGTTTCGCCTTCTCGAACTTATGTTCCTGCAAAGCCCGCAGCCCGGCCTCGTAATTCTGCAGAGCCTGAGTCACACGCGGGTCGTCCGCAATGGATGACTTCTTTGGATTAGCCTTTTGAGCCATATGGAGAATTTTTCCTGTGCTCGTCGTAATAGGGACTCCTTGGCTCCTGAAACTCGAAGAGCCGACACACAAGTATCACTCAAAGAGCGGGTATTGGGCAATTCGGTAGAGTCCAGTGCCAAGTAGCGAGTAGCGAGTCCCGAGCAATATCGCGATGCATGGGCCCCAGGATCTAGCGCTGCGAACCACCTTGCGTTCGCCAATCCCGCTTCAAGAATTGCAGTAGCGCGGCCGCAGAAAGACTCCATCAACATTCCAAAATGGGAAGCCATCGCGTGAATAGGCCCATCTGGTGCGGCTGAAATCCTTGTGCTCATGCTGCGCGGGAGTTAGCTTGCGAAATAGAGGCAAGCAATCGCGTCCACTTTGTAGCCGGAGAAGAAGGATGAAAGTCATGCGTAGATACAGCAATTACAGGATCGGGTTTGCAGCATTACTACTGCTCGTGTTCGCCACCGGGTGCAGCGACTACGACAAGCCGGGCCAAAACCCCACCGTGACGGCGCCAACTGTGAGTTCGGTGGCTCCTCTGGATGCTGCCAGCGGCGCGTGTTCCAGCACAATCGTTACCGCCACGTTCAGCGCGGCGATGAACCCCGCCAGCATCGATGGTGCGACTTTCACCTTGACAGGGCCTGGCACTGCCGCCGTTGCCGGAGTGGTCAGCTACAGCGCGTCCAGCAACACCGCAACCTTTATGCCGACAAGCACTCTCGCGCTTGGCACAATTTATACAGCCACGATCACGACTGGCGCCACAGATGTGTACGGCATCGCCCTGGCGAGTAACTTTGTGTGGGCCTTCACCACCGGCACCAGCCCCTGCGCGGCGCCCACTGTGGCTTCCGAGATCCCTGCCAACGCTGCGACCGGTGTCTGTCCCGCGACGGTTGTGACGGCGACCTTCAGCGAAGCGATGAATCCGGCGACCATCAGTGCCACAACCTTTACGTTGACCGGGCCAGGCACGACTGCCGTGGCAGGAGCAGTTTCCTACGCTGGATCAACCGCGACCTTTACACCATCAAGCGCTCTCGCCCTGAACACGGTCTATACCGCGACGATTACGACCGGGGCCCAGGATCCATCGGGGAACGCGTTAGCCGCTAACTTCGTGTGGAGTTTCACGACCAGCACCACGGCATGCGCAGCTCCCACTGTGGCTTCGGTAGCTCCTGCCGATAATGCAACCGCGATCTGTCCCAACACTTTATTGACCGCGACTTTCAGCGAGGCGATGCAGTCTTCCACCATCAACACCACGACGTTTACGTTGACTGGGCCGGGCAGTACAGCTGTACCAGGGACGGTTGCCTACGTTGGGTCTAGCGATGTGGCGACCTTTAGCCCGACCAGTCCTCTCGCATTGAACACTCTGTACACCGCCACCATCACGACCGGGGCCCAAGATCTGGCCGGCGATCCACTAGCAAGCAACTACGTATGGACTTTCACCACATCCCCCACCACATGCGCGGCGGCCGTGCCGTTGGGAACGGCCTGCATGTTTGGAATTCTGGCCGCTACCCCGGCCGTCGCGAATAGTGGTCCCACTGACGTTACCGGAGACGTGGGAATATGGCCTGCATCTGCGATCACGGGCTTCCCGCCGGGAACGCTGACCGGCACGGAATACGCTGGCGATGCTACTGCCCAGACCGCGCAGGCAGATTTGACGACGGCGTATAACTTCGCCGCCGCTGCGCCAGGCGGAGCCATCCTCACTGCGGACATCGGCGGGCAAACGCTCGTTCCGGGAGTTTACAAGACGACGAGCGGCCAGCCTTCGCTGGGAATCACAGGGAACCTCACTCTGAGCGGGAATGGAGTCTACATCTTCCAGATCGTCTCCACCCTGACCACAGCGGCGAACAACAGCGATGTCATTCTCAGCGGCGGCGCCACGGCCGATGACGTGTTCTGGCAGGTTGGCAGTTCAGCGACGCTCGGAACTACCACAACGTTCGCAGGAACCATCATGGCGGAGGCAACCGTCTCGCTTGACACCGGCGCAACCCTGAATGGCAGAGCGCTGGCCCTGACGGGTGCGGTCACATTGTTAAGTAATCCGGTGAATGTGCCTGCTTGTCCGTAAAGAAAGGGCGTTCTGCGATGAGGTTCACGTGAAGCCGGTCCATTGGCGGGCCGGCTTGGAAGCGGGATTTTAGGTTATCGAAGTTCGGATTGGAGCGCAGATGAAAGTTCGGAGGAATCGGCACATGTCGTTTCATTCTCATAATTCTTGCGGCCGGGTTGTAGTGATGCTCCTGGCGCTGTTTGGGACTCTCTGCGGCGTTGCCACACTCGCGGCGGCGCAGGATCCGCCCGCTCCGAAGTGGGAGCTTTTCGGGGGATACTCATTCGTCTACTTCGGCGCGGATGTGCACGGTCTGCTTCCCGGCGGGATCATTCCCGTAAACAGCCTTGTGGAATCGAATCCGCGGGGTGCAGGCGCCAGCATCACTTACAACTTTAACCGCTGGTTGGGATTGACCGGCGACGTCAGTGGCGACTTGAGCAGCGGCGAGAGTGGCGTAGAAATGCGAATCGATGACGCCGAATTTCTTAATTTCTCCGCCGGACCGAAGCTTACCTTTCGCAGGCGGCGTTTTGCTCCGTTTCTCGAAGCTCTCGTCGGCGAGCACCGGCTGGCCTCAGAACTTTTTCGAAGCGATTACGAAGTCGGCTTCATGGTCGGTGGCGGTCTGGATCTGAACTTGAATCGGCATTTCGCCCTGCGTCTGATCAGAGCCGATTACGTCTATTCGAATCATCAGTATGGTTCGTCGACGGCGGTTCCAGCGACCGATATCCGAGGGGCGAGGCTGCAAAGTGGCCTGGTGTTTACGTGGGGTGGTAAGCGCGTCACAACGCCAGCTACCGCCGTGTGCTCCGTGCAGCCGGGCGAGGTCTTCGCCGGTGAGCTTGTGACCGCGACCGCCGATGGATCTAATTTCAATCCCAGGCGTACCGTCGCATTTATCTGGAGCGGTTCCGGGGTGAAACCCGGCGAAACCCATGCGTCAACCCAGATTGACACCACCGGCTTGCAGCCAGGCGCTTACGAAATTACTGCCAGCTTGAGCGATGGCAGCCAAAACGGTGTCGCCTCCTGCAGCGCCAGGTTCATTGTGAAAATGCCGCATCCGCCGGTGATTTCATGCTCGTCCGATCCGGCGAGCGTGCCGATGGGCGGAACCTCGACGATTACTGCAACCGCCGGCAGCCCCGATGGCCGCCTTTTGAGCTACAACTACGCCACCAGCGCGGGAAACATTTCCGGCAACGGTTCCACTGCTATGCTCAACACCGCGGGCGCTGAGCCCGGAACAATTACCGTGACCTGCAACGTGAGCGATGATCGCAGTCAGCCACTTACGGCATCTGCTTCAACCACGGTGTACTTGCAAGCTCCGCCACCTCCGGCCCCGTTGCCCGATTTTGTTGCCATCGAGAAAAGGCTGGCTTTACACAGCGTTTATTTTGCGACCGCGAAACCCACCATCGAGAACCCCGACGCTGGTCTGCTCGCCAGTCAGGAGAAAACTCTGACCGCGCTCGCTGGTGACTTTGTGATTTATATCCAGGCCAAGCCGGATGCCCGCCTGACTTTGGAAGGCCATGCTGATCGGCGCGGTTCGGTGGAATACAATCATTGGCTCTCAGAGCGGCGGGTTGACCGCGTCAAGCGCTTCCTGGTCGAACAGGGCGTGCCTGACGCTAACATTCAGACCAAGGCATTCGGCGAGCAAGAAAACCTCACCGAGCGGCAGGTAAAAGATGCTGTGGAACGGAATCCAGAACTCAGTCCGGAAGACCGGCAGCGAGTTCTCAGTAATATGAGGATGATCATCCTGGCCAGCAATCGCCGAGTCGACATCACTCTCAGTAACGCTGGCCAAGCCGCCCAGCAGTCCGTCCGCGAGTACCCCTTCAATGCCGCGGATTCACTGACGCTGCTTCAGGAAGAACAAACGAAGAAGACCACCGCCCCGGTGAGGAAAAAGGCAAAACCGAAGGCTCAATAGTGAGCAAAGTCTAAGGCGCAATGAAAAGGGCCGGCCGAGTGCATCGGCCGGCCCTTCTTTTTCCCTCAGTAACATAGATTCTGCCGGGTTACGCGAAACACCCCTGGACTCGTTGTTAGTTAATCGACGCAGCCGATTCAAGGTCGATCGACTTCCACTCGCCTTTGATGATTCCGGCACGAATCTGCGCGGCGCTCTTGCCTTTCTTGTGCTGCTGATAAGAGTAGTAGAGCTCTTTCAGGCAGGTCGAGCACCGGGCTCCGTGCGTGTTCTCATAACAGCTGTGCAGGCTGTTGTGGCCCATACGGTCGCAATAGCAGTAGCAGGGCTGCTGGTGTAGCACGGCCGGAATCTTCGCCGCCAATTCATAAGCATGCGTCTGATACGCATACTGCGCGTCCGCTCCCCAGAGGTCGGCCTTGGTGAGGATGGCAGGGAGTTTGGTGCCTTTGGGAGGCGGCCCGGCGTTATAGGCTGGGATGCCGCCCTCATCTTCCTGAGCGGGCCATTGCGCTGACACGGTGAGGGTCACGGTTAACAGAAAAATCAGGGTCAGGGCGCGGTGAGCGTATTTGTTTTGGAATAGGCGGCTCGGTGTCATGCACGTCTCCTCGAGGAGGTATTTTAACCTGCTTTCGACCTGAGTAGTGAGGGTGGGCTGGTTGGTACAAATCGCCGCCTGCGGAGCCAATCTGTATACAATAGAGTCTCGATGCCCGACAGGCCAATCACCGAGGCGGGAAACAGGCAGGCGCCGTCCCTTCCTGCGACGGAGCCAGCCGGGCCGAACTTTGGAGTGCAGAACTCTGGAGTGCGTTTGCGGCCGGCCTTCGGAGTCTGGCTGCGGGACCTGTTGCTCTCGCTGGCGATTTCAGCTTTCATCATCGTGTTTATTTACCAGCCCGTGAAGGTCGAAGGCACCAGCATGATGCCGTCGCTCGAAGACCAGGAGCGAATCTTCGTCAACAAGTTTGTCTACCGGTTAGAGCCGATTTCGCGGGGGGATATTGTGGTGTTTCGTTATCCGCGCGATCCGTCGAAGAGCTATATCAAGCGCGTGATCGGAGCGGCCGGGGACCGAATCCGTATCGACGGTGGGCAGGTGTATGTGAACGGTGAGGCGCTGGATGAGGACTACGTTCCGCCCGCCTATGCCGACTCGCGTTCGTATCCGGAGACGGTAGTGCCCCCGGACAGCTATTTCGTGCTGGGGGATCATCGGTCAATGTCGAATGACAGTCGGGATTTCGGTCCCGTGAACCAGAGTTATATTTACGGTAAGGCCGTGTTTGGCTACTGGCCAATGGATAAGCTAGGCAGAGTGCGATAAGAAATCTGCTCGGTCAACTTTCAGCGTCTTTTATTTTCGTGTGCGCTTCCCTCATTTCGCGATGCCGCTACACTCTACCCTTCTCTGATTTCGCGCGGAAACGCCTATGAAGCCTCTCGCCTATACTTCGCCATACTGCTGGTTGTTCTGGGCCATATTCCTTTATTGTTACGGCCCAGAATTTGCCTTGGTCAGCCGTTCTCGCCCAGCTAAAGGTGAGCGGACGGATCGCGGTTCGATGGGTTTAATCGTGCTCGCCGGATGGATCGGATCGATCGGAGCTTTCGCCGTGGCTTCGAACGCTCGGTTTGCGATTACACAAAATCGAAAGATATGGTTTGCAATTGGCCTCGCCGTGTTATTGCTTGGCCGGCTCCTGAGAAAACACTGCTGGAAGACGCTTGGCCAGCACTTTACGGGCGACGTGAAGGCCTCGGCCGATCAACCGGTCATTGACAGGGGCGCCTATCGTTGGGTCCGGCATCCCTCCTACACCGGCGGCGTACTCATGTATTTCGGAACCGGCCTCGCGTTGACGAACTGGCTCAGCGCCGTAATCATGACGATTTCCAGTGCGGCCGGTTACATCTATCGCGTGTATGTCGAGGAGAAGGCTTTGCAGGCGAACCTCGGCGGGCGGTATCAGGAGTATATGCGGCGAACCAAGCGGTTCGTGCCCTTCGGGTTTTGATGAATTCATTTTTTCCACACAAAATTCCTGCGTGAGGGCCTTTCCTCGCTTGGCCTTGAAGCATTTCCCTGATAAAATCTTTAAAATCCACACACCGGAGCGAGAATGCAAGCTATCCTTGCGCTGGAAGACGGGCGAGTCTTCCGAGGCAAAGGCTACGGCGCCAAAGGCGAATGCTACGGCGAAGTCGTTTTTAATACTTCCATCACCGGCTACCAGAAAATTTTCACCGACCCTTCGTATTCAGGACAGATTGTTGTCCTGACCAATCCTCAGATCGGCAACTACGGCACCAACCAGGAAGACAACGAAGCCACGCGTCCGTGGATCGAGGGCCTGATCGTGCG
>JBAWCJ010000362.1:0-5860 GCA_049590215.1 Candidatus Sulfotelmatobacter sp.
CACGGTTCCTGCGCTGCTCCTTCGCCTCCAGATTCAGGTCTTCCAGTTCGTCGTAGGTGAGTGCCAGGAAATTACGCAGTTCGTTGGACATGGATATCCTTCCGTCTCCTATTCGTCTTCAGCAAGAATAATGTCGGCAGCAAACAACGGATACAGGGTGTTGAACGGGCTGGACTTCAACCAGCAAGAATATCGTGACTGGGGAGGGCCAGACAATCGAAAAAGCTGATCGAAGGCATAAAAGGGATTTATGCAATGGGCTATTTTCTTAATTCAGTCCCAGACCCTGTCCCGGCATCAATCGGATGATCACGCCCAGCGCAATCAGGACTGCGACAAAGTAAGTGGTTGTAGCGCGGCTCGGATGCGCCGGAAAATCCGCAGCAAAGAATGCCTTATATCCCGCGCCCAATCCGACAAGGAGGAAAAACCACTGCCCCAGCGCCAGCCCCAGAACGCCACACGCAGCCATCAGAACAAGGCGTTCCGTCTTGCTCAGAGCCAGCACAGCCTGCCCGCCATCCAGCACCCAGACAGGGATCAGATTTAACAGATTCAGAATCGCGCCTACCCGCGCCAGCGAGGCCCAGAGCGGATTTCCCGTCTGGTACCAGATCGCCGCACATGCAACCGAGGCGAAAAACCCCGCCAGAGGCCCGGCCAGGCTGATCGCCGCCCGGGTCTCGATCGAAACGCCCATCGCCTGCCAGCGGACGTAAGCTCCGAGGCCCGGCAGAAATACCGGCATATCCGCCGGCAAACCGCGGCGCTTGATGTCAACGAAGTGGCCCATCTCATGAATCAGAATGAGCGCCGCGAAGCCGATCCCGAACTTGAATCCGGACCCGATCGAATAGATCGCAACGAAAGCTAGAAAACTCAGGATGGAAGTCAGCTTCACCCCAGTTTTCATCGGAGATCTGTTCCCACCGGCCTGCCCTGTGATCGGGCTTACCAGTTCACGCTGTTCCACCCACGGGTTGTCGCTTGCAACCGCTGCTGGTAGCGGATCCCCGCCTGCGTTGAGTTCTTCCGCGTGACGCTTGATCCAATCGGCCTGCGTGGAGGTGGTGGGCAGTAGAGGGAGTGCGCTGAGCCATTTCTCTCGCGCCTGCCGCAGATCACCCCCGGCCTCGAGCGCCTTCGCTTCCGCCGACAGGCGCTCCAATTCCTGGGAGTGCACCAACGCGTGGCAGTGGTCGCACACCAGCGCCCCGGGCGGCAGTTCCTGCGAACAGCGCTTGCAGTTGCGAATCAATTCTGGAGTCGTCGTCGACACGGATCGAAAAGGTGCCTCTGCGTTAATGGTGGTTAAGAAGAAGCCGGCGGAGAGTCGGCGAACGGCCCGTATATTTCAAACTGTCGGCCTGCAGTTATTCTCCACGCGATCCTGATCCCCCAGAAGAGAATTAACAGGCCAATGGCTCCCCACAAGGGACTGCCCGAAAGCTGAATGAACGGAGACGCCAGACCGAGCAATACCACCGTTCCCAGCCACGTCGCAAAGCTCATCCGAGGTTTTTGCGCTCTGGGAGCGGGTTGCGCGTCTGTTTGCTGCTGTTCGGGATGGTTTCCGAACTTGCGCTCTTCTTCCTCAAAGCTTTGATCCTGCGCTTGTTTTTGCGGGTGCCGGTCGGAGGCGAAGTGAATCCAGATGGGAATGGCCGCCATTGAAACGGCCGCATAGGTCAGAGCGGCTGCCGCAATCTGATAGCGTCTGCCACCTATTCCATTCGATCCCTTGATCATGGCCGTGCCCACAATCCACCCCACCCCAATCGACATATAGCTAATCACCCAGCCCTGCAGCAGGATCGCGATCAGCGCGTATCCGACCAATCCCGCGACGGCAGCACCAGTGCCGTACGCCAGAGCGCGCACAAATGCCGCATGGTTGTCCATGGGGATTGCGCCGCGCATCTTTTCGGCGCAGCTCGGACAGACCACCGAGGCTTTCACTCGATAGTATGTTCCTCCAGTCGGCTGTTGACAGATCCGGCAGCGATCGCCTGCGGAGTACTCAGCCGTGCCGAACTGCGGCACCGGATTGTCTGAGTTGTCAGTCATGCTTTATTCAGCCATGTCTTACTACTGATGGTCGGGAACGATAGCATGGCATGCAGCGGCAAGGAAGAGGGAATTGGGAAGGGAGAAGCGATCACAACTGTCTACTGCCGGTGGGCCGAGACTCCCGCGGCGATCTCGCGCAGAGAGCTGACAAAGGTTGCGGCGGCAGCCGGGTCGGCCAACGCTTCCAGAGGGACTGTAGCCGAGAACTGCGGCGATTCGGGACGGAAGTGCACTTCCAGAAAGTCTTGCCGGCGCGCCGACATCAGTGCGTTCAACTCCGCCGTAGGATCCTGCTTCCAGTGTGTTCGCGTGGTCAGGATAATGGGGCCCGGTTCGTAGAGGTCCCACTCCCGCCCATCGCGCTTGGCCTGTGTAAGCCCGCGGTTATGAGCGGACCAGCGATGCCGCACTACTTCCAGATGAAAGCTCGGCGAACCACCCAGGTCGGCCTCGAAGATCAGAGTCTCTTTCTGGCGATGCCAGCAGCTGATCAGCCAATGTACGGGGGAGGATCGCGGGCGGAATTTCACGGTAACGCGCGCGTTTTCGAACCAGCGGGAAGCAAAATGCAGCCGGGCCTGCAGGTGGGAACTGCCTAGTCCTACCCAGTGCGAGTCCAGGATCCGCCCCTTGCCGGCGCATGCGCTCTGCACCCAGCGCAATGCCGACGCGCCTTTCCTTCGATTGTAGGTGGCAAACACGAGGTACCACAGTCCCAGCACGGCGACCGAACTGGCCACGTCGATCAGCAGAAGGCGTCCCACAACGCTTCCTCTGATGCTCATGGTACGTCCGCGGATGCGTCGAAGCAAGGGGGGACAGGTCACAATTCAGCCGTCCAAGGGGCCTAACTGGGAATACCTGTGGAAAACTCGGAGCAATCCTGGATCGGAATTGTCTCATTGACGATAAGCCAATTCCTAGCAATCCCAATTTCCCGCAATCCGCTCCCAAAAACCCCGGCCATAACCGTCCCCATTACAATGACGACGTGCCCTTCACGGTTCGCGACTTTCAGCCGGTCGACTTCGAAACCCTCTGGCGCGTCGACCAGGAGTGTTTTCCTCCCGGCATTTCCTACTCGCGCGCCGAGCTCAAGGTCTATATGCGGCGTCGCGGATCCTTTACGCTGGTTGCAGAAGATGCTGCAGCTACTGCGGGCCAAGGCCGGGTCGCCGGCTTCATCGTGGCCGAAGCGGACGGGCGGGGTCACGGTCACGTCATTACCATCGACGTAATCGCCTCGGCCCGGCGCTTCGGCGTGGGATCGCTGCTGCTGCGCAGTGCGGAAGATCGTTTGCGCTCCGCCGGATGCCGCGCCATAGAGCTGGAAACCGCTGTGGACAACTCCTCCGCCCTGGCGTTCTACAAGCGCCACGGCTACAGCGTGATCAAGACTTTCCCTCGCTATTATTCGAACGGCGTGGATGCGCTGGTGCTGGAGAAAGATCTCCCCTGACGTTCCTACTGAAGATTTATATTAGGGCACGCCTGTAGCCGTACCGTACTCGTCACACTCTTAACCGCGTTGAAAGCGCAGCGGCCTCAGAATCAGTTTGCACTTCCGTGCCCTCTGCCGTTACCTTGCCATGTAGTGAAACCACCGGCGGTCAAAGTCGCCATTCAGGGCGAACTCGGTTCGTTCAGTCACGAGGCTGCGGAGCGCATGCTGCGGCACTGCGTGGTTGTACCCTGTGCGCGCTCCGTTGAAGTATTCGACCGGGTCCAGCGCGGATCGGTTGCTGCCGCCGTTATCCCCATCGAGAATTCGCTGGCCGGCACCGTCGCTGAACACGCTGACCTCCTGGTGACTCGCGACGTATTTGTGCAAGGCGAGTTTCTGCTGCGCATCGTTCATAACGTCATCGCTGCGCCCGGAGTGAAGCTGAACTCGCTGCGCAAGGTGCTCTCGCACCCGGTCGCGCTCGACCAGTGCCGAGACTTCTTTCGCCACCACCCCCGCATCGAGCCGGTCCCGTTCTACGACACTGCGGGAAGTGTGAAGCACGTCGTGGCCCATCGGCTTAGCGACGCCGCGGGCATCGCCGGACGCCATGCTGCGCGCGAATACTCGGGCAGGATTCTCCGGGCCGGCATCGAGGACGACAAACGCAACTTCACCCGCTTTTTTCTGATTCGCAAGTTGACAGGGAGAAGGCGAAACGCCGCGCTCAGCTACCAACGGCTGATCCCGCCCGGCGCCAACAAGACTTCCATCGCGTTCAAGGTAAAAAACGTGCCCGGAGCGCTCTTCAAGTCGCTCAGCGTTTTCGCCCTGCGCGACATCAGCCTCAGCAAGATCGAGTCGCGCCCCATGCGCGGGCGTCCCTGGGAGTACGTCTTCTATGTGGACTTTCTTCGCGGCGACGACGAACCCGCTCGCAACGCCTTGCGCCATCTGGGCGAGGTCGCAGAGTTCGTCAAAGTGCTAGGGATTTACCGGGCTGCATGAGGCGGTACATGTGGGGACGGCCGCCTGGGTCCGTCCAGCCGAACAAGGCGCTTGTCCTGCCAATAGCCGCAGCACCTTTGATACAGTGCGAACCGTCAGTGGCAGGAATAGAATTCAGTTGGCGGGAACTACCGGGAGCCTGAAACCTTTCCGGCCGAGTATCATCTAAGCTTGAGTGAGTTACACTCAAGGAGAGCCAATGAGCCAACAGCCGCTTTCCGAGCAAGTTCCTAAGCATCGGGAAACAAACGACGTACGGGCTTTGCCCGTACTTCCTGTGCGGGATACCGTCCTGTTTCCGCACGCCGTCCTGCCCCTTACCGTAGGCCGGGAAAGTTCTGTCCAGCTGATTAATTCGCTGGGCGAAGACAAGACCATCGTTGTTGTGGCGCAGCGCGAAGCCCGCGTCGATAGCCCTCAGGCTAGCGACCTTTACACCGTGGGCACGTCTGCCGTGGTCCACAAAGTCGTCAAGATGCCCAACCAGAGCCTCTTTGTGTTTGCCGAGGGTCTGGAGCGGGTTCGTCTTGGCGAGTTCACGCAATTAGCTCCATTCATGCGCGCCAAGGTCTCGGTGATTCCGGAGCCGACGCAGCCGGAAAGCTCCGAAATCGAGGCGCTGCAGCGCAACGTCCTTACGCTGTTCCAGCAGATCGTTTCCGGTTCACCCACGCTTTCCGACGAGCTTTCCACGGTGGCCCTCAACATCGACGAGCCGGGCCGGCTGGTGGATTTTATTGCGTCATCTTTGCCGTCGCTGTCGACGCCCGACAAGCAGGACACGCTTGAGACTCTCGACATTCGTGTGCGCCTGGAGAAGATCAACCAGCATCTCGCCAAGGAACTCGAAGTTCAGCAGTTGCGCAACAAGATCCAGAGCGAAGTGCAGGACCGGGTACAGCAGACGCAGCGTGAGTATTACCTGCGCGAGCAGATGAAGGCCATTCAAAAAGAACTCGGCGAGCAGGATGAAGGCGCGCGCGACGTCGATGACTTGAAGAAAAAGATCGACGACGCGGGCATGCCGGATGAGGTGAAGAAAGAAGCGCTCAAGGAATTGGGCCGCCTCTCGCGTATGTCTCCCATGGCCGCCGACTATTCACTCACGCGCAACTACGTCGAGTGGCTGGCCGTGCTGCCGTGGAACAAGACTTCCGGGCAGGAGATCGAGATTCCCAAAGCGAAAGAGATTCTCGACACTGATCACTATGATCTGGAGAAGGTCAAGGATCGCATCCTCGACTACCTCTCGGTGCGCCGACTGAAGCCAAACATGAAGGGTCCGATCCTGTGCTTCGTCGGGCCTCCGGGCGTGGGCAAAACTTCGCTCGGCAAGTC
>JBAWCJ010000363.1:0-9375 GCA_049590215.1 Candidatus Sulfotelmatobacter sp.
TTAATAGGGCATGGTTCATTGCACTGGGCGGAGCAGTACGTGGCCTCGGGGTTAGCAGCGCTGCTGATCGCGACTGAACCAATGTTCATTCTGGTGCTGGGCTGGATGATGGGGCAGCAGAAGATCAGCCTGCTCAGCGCGCTGGGCCTGGGTCTTGGCGTCGTGGGCGTAGCCATGCTGACCGGCGCGGAACTCACTGTGAAAGGATCAAGCTTGTTGGGATTGCTGGCAGTGTTGCTCGGTTCTTTCTCGTGGTCGTTGGGGGTGGTGGTTTCGCCGCGACTTAAGCTGCCTTCTGATGCGCTGGGGCGAACGGCGTTGCCGGTGCTGTGCGGCGCCGTCATGTTGCTGCTGGCGGCGGGAATTACGGGCGAGTTCCAGCGGACGCATTGGGCGAGCATTGCGCTGCGATCTGTGTTGGGTCTGGGATATCTGGCAGTGTTCGGATCGGTGGTGGCATTCACCTGTTACACATGGCTGCTGACGCAGTGCCCGCCGGCGCTGGTGGCCACGCATACTTATGCGAATCCCGTAATCGCAGTGATACTGGGATGGTTGCTGGCACACGAGCCTCTGACTTTGCGAGTGGTGCTGGCGTCGGTGGCGATTCTGGGCGCGATTGTGCTGATCCGGAAGGGCGAGCGGTCGGCGGCCGTCAAGCCTCCGGCGGCAATTCCAGAGGTTGACAAGATTGAGACGTCGGAGGAGTGCGCTTAGGGCATCTTCCACGCGGGAAGCCCGGCGCTACATTGCGCCGTGCTGTCGGCTAGTGCTGGTCGCGGCGGCGGAGGTAGTCGATGAACATTTGTTCTACGGGTTTGTCGTAGGCCATCAGGACGTGGCGGACGGTGTGGCCGCTGACTACGTGGCAGACTTCTTCGGCTAGATTTTTTGCGTGATCGCCAGCGCGTTCGAGGGATTGGGTCATGAAGATGATCTGCAGACTGGCCTGGCGGGCGATGTTTTCGGGGTTCTCGATGTGGCGGAGGAAGATCAGGTTGCGCAGGCGATCCATTTCGGAGTCGGCGCGGAGAACGTCGACGGCTTTGCCGACGTCGCGGCTGGAGAAGGCGTCGCCCACGTCGGTCAGCATTTTTTCGAGGATGGTAGCCATGTGGGTGAGGTCGCGAGTGTCTTCGGAATCGATGCGGCCGGAAGCCGCTTGCGCGCTGTTGGCGAAGCTGAGGAGCAGGTCGCCGATGCGCTCGAGGCTGATCATGAACTTCATACAAGCGAGGAGTTCGCGGGCTTCGGGGGGCGCGACTTCGGTGATCACCGAGGTGACGGCGCTATCGATTTCCATGTCGAGGGTGTCGAGTTCGCGCTCGCGCTGGCGGAGAGAATTGAGCAGCGGGCTGGAGCCGGTGGCGATGCCTTCGGCCGCGGCTCCGGCCGCTTCCTTGGCCAGACGACAGGCTTCGATCGTGCGCCGGACGATGTGATGATGGGCCGGTTCGGGAGTGGCGCTTTCGACGCGGGCAGTACTCATGAGGGTATCCCTCTGGCGCGGGGCGTAACGGCGCAGACCGGTTAACTTGCTGGATCTATTGTGCCGCTGATAAGAAGAGATGGTCAACGGCTAAGGATAGAGTTTCTTTTGCGGGGATGGGTTACGGGAAAGTGAATTTTTCGTGGTTTTACTTCGGCGGTTAGTGACCGTGCTGTTGCTTCTTCGCTGCTTTGCGTTGCGCCTTCTGATATTGCTTCATTTGTTTCTGTTGTCTCCTGGCTGCTTTCTTTGCCGCTTTCTGATACTGCTTGGCCGCCTTTTTCGCCTCGCGGCTATTTTCTCCGATACTGCGGTTTTCCGGCTGGGCGGTTGCTGGCATTGACCAGGCAACACTTGCGGCGGCGAGAAGCAGGATGGCGGCTTTTCGTTTCATCACATTTCCAGAACGTTCCCTGACGGGAAATCCTGCAACATTTTATCACCGTGGAAGGTCGACGGGACGCCGGCGCTACTGTTGCGGTTCAGGCCGTGGGGAGGGTGAACAGGAACGTGCTGCCGTGGGCCAGTTCGCTTTCGGCGCGGATGGTGCCGCCGTGGGCGAGCATGATGTGCTTGGCGATGGCGAGGCCGAGGCCGGTGCCTCCGGATTCGCGGGAGCGGGCTTTGTCGACGCGATAGAAGCGTTCGAACAGGCGAGGGAGATGCTCGGAGGCGATGCCGGCGCCGAAGTCCTTGACGAAGAATTCTACGGCGTGAGGAACGGCGCGGGCACCGAGGACGATTCTTCCACCGGATGGGCCATATTTCAGGGCATTGTCGATCAGGTTGGAAAAGACCTGGTGGATGGCTTCGCGGTCGGCGAGAACGGAACGCAGATGCTGAACCGGCGAATCTTCGTGCTGCGGAGAATCGTGAACGTGCCCGTCTTGAATCTGCCCGTCTTGAGTCTGCGCGTCTTGGATCTGCAGATCAATGCCATGATTGCGGGCGATTTCGCGGAAGCTCTCTTCGGCATCGTGGAGAAGTTCGGCGGGTGGAACAGGTTCCATGTCGAAACGGGTTTCGCCCGATTCGACGCGCGCCAAAGCAAGGAGATCTTCAGTAAGGCGGGACATGCGAGCGGAATTTTTGCGAATGATCTCGAGAAACTCGCGTGTGGGAGCACCGTTGTCGGGAGTGCTGTCGAGCAAAGTTTCCGCATAGCCCTGAATCGAGGTGAGCGGCGTGCGCAGTTCGTGGGACACGTTGGCGATGAAGTCGCGGCGGGTTTTTTCGACGCGCTCGGTTTCGGTGAGGTCGCGGAGCACCGCAACGGCACCTCCGGCTGGAAGAGGGGCAGCGGTGACATCGAAAGCGCGCCCAGGGACGATGGAAGTGGCGCGGGCGGTCTTAACCTCATGAGTGGTTGTGGCTTCTTTGACGGCGGAGAGGAAGTCTGGGTCGCGGATGGTTTCCTCGACCGGTTGCTGCAGGCGGGCTCCTTGCGGAACGAGGTGGTCCATGGGTTGATTGGCCCACTGCACGTGGCCGTCGGCGCTGACAGCAATGACGGCGTCCTGCATGCTGTTGAGCAGAGTTTCAAGCTGGCGCTGGCTGGAGCGGACGGCGGCAAAACTTTCTTCGACGCGGCGAGCGGTTTTATCGATGGCGCCGGCGACGCGGCCTACTTCGTCCTGGGAAGATTCGAGAACACGGGCGTGGAGATCGCCGTCGGCGATGCGGCCGGCGACTTCGACGATGTGCTCGAGGCGGCGGGCGGTCCAATTGGCGGCGACGGCGGCCACTACAAGCGCGAAGAGGAAGGCCAGCACGGAAGCGAGTTCCAGACGGTGGCGCATCTGAAGCGAGACGGCTTCCACATCGGAGAGCGGATAGGCGAGACGGACTGCGCCGCCGAGCATGGCGTCGAAAGTTATGGCGGTAGCCAGGATGACGACCGAAAAAGCGGCCATCAGCTTGAGGAAGATCCCGTTTCTCACTTCTTTGTCACTCTCACCACTTCTTTGTTTCTCTTACCCCGACTCTTTATCGGGATCACTTAGGAGCCTCGAAGCGATAGCCGGCGCCGCGCACGGTCTTGAGGTAGCGCGGGTTTTCCGGGTCGGGTTCGATTTTCTCGCGGATTCGGCGGACGTAGACGTCGACCGAGCGCGGGGTCACGTAGGAAGTGTCACGCCAGACGGAATCAAGAAGATGATCGCGGGAAAAAACGCGGCCAAGGTGACGGGCGAAATAATCGAGCAGGCGAAATTCGGTGGCGGTGGTGGGAACAGTCTGTCCGCGGACGGTGAGGGTCATCGCGGCGGGGTCAATGGCAATGTCGCCGACCTTCAGCGGGCTGGGCGGAAGCGGGCGCTCAAAGCGGCGCAGCACGGCCTTGACGCGGGCCACGAGCTCGCGGGGACTGAAAGGCTTGGCGATGTAGTCGTCGGCTCCGATCTCGAGACCGAGGACGCGGTCGGCTTCGCTGCTCTTGGCCGTGAGAAAAATCACCGGGACGGCTGCGAGACCCGCGGTTTGGCGGACGGTGCGGCAGAGTTCGAGTCCGTCTTTGCCGGGAACCATGATGTCGAGAATGAAAAGAGCGGGACGCTGGCGTTCGGCGTCGGCGATCACGCTTGAGCCGTTGGGATAGACGCGCACGGCGAAACCATCGTTCTCCAGGTGGTGGCGAACGAGGCGGGAGATATCGGGATCGTCTTCGACGACGAAGATGCTGGGTTTCACGGGTTTATTGTAGCGAAGCGAGTACCTAGTACCTAGTACCGAGTGGCTGGTTCGGAGTTGCGGGGCGTATTTTTATCGGATTGTAACAATCAGGTTCGCGGCGGGATCGAGGTGGAAGCGGGTGTTGGGCGGAATTACCGTCGTGGCGCTGTATTCGATGATGATCGCGGGGCCTTGGTACGTTTTGCCGGGTCTCAGCGCGTCGCGGGAGTGGATTGGCGTCGCGAGTTTCTCGCCCTCGAAAAAGACCGGAGCTTTGAGCGTGGAGGGCGAGCCGAGCTTTGCTCGGCCTGGACCCCTCGGCTTCGCTCGGGGCAGCCTCACGAGGGCGGCCGTCCCCACGTGGGTTGTGGTCGTCCTCAACTTTGTAGATCTTACTGACGCGCGGAGGCGGAGCGTTACTAGCTCTGTTTCCCGCGTGGGGTGGGCGTAGCCGTAGCGGCGGTGGTGTTCTTGCGCGAATTTCTTCAGCAGATCGTTCGTGTACGGCAGGTTCAGTTCGTATCCCTGGCCGCGGTAGCGGAGGTCGACGGATTGCTGATAGCGCACTCCTCCTGGCCAGGCTTCGTCTTGAAAATCTTTTGCGGCTTGTTTCTGCAAGGCTGAGAATTTCCCATTCAATTGCGCGGCTGGGAGTTTGCCGGAGACGCGCCATAAGACCGTGCGGGAATAATCCTTGACGACGTCGCTGGCCAGGATGCCTAGAGCGGAAAGCGCGCCGGGCAGGGCGGGCACGATCACGCGCGGGATGCTCAGAGCGTCGGCTAAGGCGCAGGCGTGGAGTCCTCCGGCGCCGCCGAAGGCTACAAGTGCGTAGTCGCGGGGATCACGGCCGCGTTCGATGGAGACTACGCGGATGGCTTTCTCCATAGTAGCGTTCACCACGCGGATTACGCCGGCGGCGAACTTCTCAATGGTCAGAGAAGTTTGCTGCTGCTTCAACCACTCGCGAGTTACGCGGCGGGTACGCTCGAGATCGAGAGTGAAATCTCCGCCGAGGAAGCGAGTGGGTTGCAGGCGGCCTAGTAAGAGGTTGGCGTCGGTGACAGTGGGCTGGGTGCCGCGGCCGTAGCAGATGGGGCCGGGATCGGCGCCGGCGGATTCGGGGCCTACGCGGAGGACGCCTGCGGCGTCGAAGCGGGCCAGCGAACCTCCGCCCGCGCCTACAGTGTGAATGTCGAGCATGGGGACTCCGATGGGGAGTCCGGCGACTTCGGCGTGGCTGGCGGCGGTGATGGCGCCTTCTACGAGGGAGACGTCGGTGGACGTGCCTCCCATGTCGAAGGCGATTATGTGTTCGAAGCCACTGGCGCGGGCGCTGGCGGCTGCGCCGACTACACCTCCGGCGGGGCCGGAGAGGACGGTGCGGACGGGTTCGCTCGCGGCGGAGGCGAGTGCGGTGATGCCGCCGCTGGATTGCATTACAAAGATTCTCGGTGCGCGTTGATGTCCCTCGGGGGCTAAAGCCCCGACCATCTTGGATCGTTTTTCCGCAGCGCTTAAACGCTCCTCCACCCTCGATAGGCGCTGCTCCAGATTCTCGAAGTAACGCTGCATTACTGGTTGCAGGTAGGCGTTGATGACTACGGTTGACGTGCGCTCGTATTCGCGGAATTCGGGGAGGATTTGATGGGAGATGGAGAGTGGGACGTCTAGCGGCTCGAGCGCTTCCGCGACTGCTTGCTCGTTTCCTGGATTTGCGAAAGAGAAGAGTAGTGAGATGGCGATCGACTGGGGCCCTTTTGCTTTCAGGTGGGACGCTAGGGATTCCAGGTCCGCTGTCGAAGGCTCGGTCAGGATTTTGCCGTCGCTGGCGGTCCGTTCTTCGATGCCGAAGCGGAGATCGGCTGGGACTAGCGGCTCGATGCGATCGAAGAAGAAGTCGTAGAGCTTGGGCCGCGCCTGGCGTCCTATTTCGATGGCGTCTTCGAAACCGGCGGTCGTGACCAGAGCGGTGCGGGCGCCTTTGCGTTCGAGCAGGGTATTGGTGCCGACCGTCGTGCCGTGCAGAATTACTAGCTCACCTTGGTGATTGATTTTGCGGAGAGCTTCTACGATGGCTTGAGAAGGATCGGCCGGAGTGGAGAAAATCTTCAGCATGCGCAGGCGGCCGCGGTCGATCCAGACGCAGTCGGTGAATGTGCCGCCGGTGTCGATGGCTACGCGGAGGGGTGGGGAGCGGCGGGGCATGGATTGAATTCGGAGGATTAGGGTAACATTTGCCGCTATGAGATACGTATTTCTGGTTGAAACGTATGCCACTGAGCGGGTGAAGGTGGTCAGCGTGTGGAGCGAGTTTCGGGACGAGGATCTGGCGGTGCGGCCGCGGGAGGGCGATCCACGGGGACGCAGCGTGCATGAGCAGATGGTGCATCAGTGCGTGAGCGAGGACTTGTGGTTCCGCAACATGCTGGGAATTGATGTGGGTGCGCCTCCGCTGCCGAAGCAGGAGACGCGGATGGAATTTATGAAACGGTACGCCGAGGACAGCGGCAAACGCCTGGCGGCGCTGCAAGAAAAAGACGAGGCATGGTGGGAAGAGAATGTGAAGTTTTTCGATGTGTCGCGATCGCGGGCCTGGGTGATGACGCGGAGGATGACGCATACCTCACATCATCGGGGACAGTTGATGGCGATGCTCCGGATGCTGGGGCGGGATGTGCATAGCAATTATGGGCCGACGGCGGATACGGGTGGGTTGATGCAGAATCATGCGCCGACGATTTATGCGTATCGGAGCTTGGAGGAATTGTTTGACGGCGAGACCGCTGGGGGTGCGAAGGCAAGGTTGCCGGGAGGTGGAAGCAAAGCGGTGACGGAAAGACCGGCGTAGGTCACTGTTCCGGGAGCTCGCTTCGTTCGCTGGATGGCCGAGGCGGCCGTCACCACATGAGTCGTGACGCTTCCTGTTTATCCCTTCGTGGTGAAGGCCAGAGTCAGCAACGTTTTCTGTTCTACTTCGTGGGCTTTGGCGCTGCCTGTCGCGGGGCTGGCGCTGGAGCTGCGTTTTACTGAGAGCACGTGGCGGTTGCCGGCTATGCGCTGGAGGCGCGGGAGCATGTTGAATAACGCTCCCATATTGGCCGGCTCTTCCTGTACCCACACGATGTCGCCTGAGTCACCGTGGCGGGCGAATTCAGCGGCGAGTTCTTTGTCTGGGAAGGGATAGAGCTGCTCCAGAAATACGATTGCAGTCGAGTTGTCTTTTCTCTTCTTGCGTTCGGCCTGGAGTTCGTGGCCGATTTTGCCGGTGCAGACCAGAATGCGGCCGGCTTCTCCAATTTCGGTGTCGGGAATTACGTTCTGGAAATTTGTGCGCGTGAAGTCTTCGATGGGAGAAGATGCGTCGGCATGGCGCAACATGCTTTTCGGAGTGAAGACTACCAGCGGTTTGCGCCAATGGCGCAAGGCCTGGCGGCGGAGCAGGTGAAAGTACTGCGCGGCGTTCGAGGGTTGCGTGACCTGGATATTGTGTTTCGCGGCAAGTTGCAGGAAGCGCTCGATGCGGGCGCTGGAATGTTCCGGGCCCTGGCCTTCGTAGCCGTGAGGGAGAAGCAGCACCAGACCCGAGAGCAGGTTCCATTTGGCTTCGCCGGCGGAGATGAACTGGTCGATGATGGCCTGGGCTACGTTCACGAAGTCGCCGAACTGGGCCTCCCAGAGGACCAGCGCTTCAGGATAGTCGCGGCTGTAGCCGTATTCGAAGCCGAGCACGCCGGGCTCAGAAAGAGTGGAGTTGTGGATTTCGCAGCGGGCCTGGCCTGGCGCTATGTTCTCCAGCGGGACGTATTCGTTCTCGTTTTCGATATCGATTAGGACCGAGTGACGCTGGTTGAAAGTGCCGCGGCGGGAGTCCTGCCCACTGAGACGGACCGGGATTCCGCCTTTGGCGAGGCTGGCGAAAGCTAGAGCTTCGGCCATGCCGTAATCCACTGGGCGTTTGCCTGCTCCCATCTCGGCCCGCTGTTCGAGAAGCTTCTTTACCTTGGGGTGAATGTGAAAGCCCTCGGGATACGTCGTGAGGTGGTTGGTTAGCTCGGCCAATTCTTCGGTCGAGAGTCCGGTTTCTACTTCGAATTCCGGCTTGTGCAGGCCGCCGTAGTATTGGTCCCAATATTTCGGAAGATCGCGCATCAACGGCTTCTTGGTCAGCTTGCCAGCATCTTTCTGTGCGGATTCGAATTCGGCTTTGATGGCGGCAGCTTGCGCGGGCGCGTCGGTTGCTCCGATGTCGTCGGCGTAGATTTCCCACAGCGGCGGATGCTCTTTGATCTCTTTGTAGAGCAGCGGCTGGGTGATGGTGGGGTCATCGACTTCGCTGTGACCATGGCGGCGGTAGCCGATCAGATCGATAACGACGTCGGTGCCGAAGCGGTAGCGGTATTCGCTGGCGAGACGGGCTACGCGAACTACTGCGTCTACATCTTCGCCGTTGACGTGGAAGATAGGGATCGACTGGCGGCGCGCGATGCAGGCAGCGAAGCGGGTTGAATGTTCCTCGACGTAGCTGGTCGTAAATCCCAGGAGATTATTGACGATTACATGAATGGTGCCGCCTACGGTGTAACCAGGGAGGTCGGCGTAGTTCATGGTTTCGGCGAGGATGCCTTGTCCGGCGAAGGCGGCATCGCCGTGAACGAGGAGTGGGAGATATTTTTCGCGTCCGCCTTCGCCGGTGCGGTCTTGTTTGGCGCGGCTGCGGCCGACGGTGACGGGATCAACGGCTTCGAGGTGGCTGGGGTTTGAAACCAGATGGATGTGAACTTTGTTGCCGCTGCGCGTGACGTATTCACCGGTGGCGCCCATGTGGTATTTGACGTCGCCAGAGCCCAGAACGCTGCGGGGGTTGACGTCTTCGAAGCCGGCAAAGATTTCGTCTGGAGGTCGCTTGGCTACTTGGGCTATTACGTTGAGGCGGCCGCGATGGCTCATGCCCATCACCAGTTCGGTGGCGCCGAGGCGGGAGCCGGTGTCGAGAAGTTCATCGACCAGCGGGATCAGCGCGGTGACGCCTTCGAGGGAGAAGCGCTTGCTGCCGAGATAGCGCTGCTGCATGACCTGCTCGAAGATCTCGCCGCGGATGAGCAGATCGAGGATGCGCTGCTGGTGTTTTTCTGTAACCTCAAAACCCTGAGACGGCGATTCCATCTGCTCGTAGATCCAGCGGCGGCGTTCGGGATTGTAGATGTGGTTGACCT
>JBAWCJ010000364.1:0-3450 GCA_049590215.1 Candidatus Sulfotelmatobacter sp.
CGCGAACATGGCGGGAATCAGAAGCAGCAGAACGACGGAAAGAAGGAATCGTTTTTTCATCGCATCCTTGGCGAAATAGACAATACTTCATTCTAACTGGAACCGACCGCTATTTCCCGAACGCTTCCTTGTTTACGACGTAGGGCATTTTGGTGAGGTCGCCGCCGTAGTTGGCTTCGAGCACGTCGATTAATCCCTGGATGCAGCGGCCAGCCATACCTTTGTTGGGATCGGTCGAGAGGCGCGTGATGCGGGCTGCGCTGGCGAAGTGCGGCATGAGGCGGCAGCGGTCGGCAATGGCGGGATCGCGGAGCGGCGAGTCGGCGGGCAGCGGCTCTTTTTCGAACACATCGAGGGCGGCGCCGGCGATCCAGTTTTCGCGGAGGGCTTTTGCCAGAGCAAGTTCATCGATGACCGGGCCGCGCGAGTCGTTGACGAGGAAGGCAGTCGGCTTCATCAGCCGGAGGGTTTTTTCGTTGAACAGATGATAGGTGGGTGTGGTGCTTTCACCTGGACGTAGCAGGGGCACGTGAACGCTGACGAAGTCGGCTTCGCGCAGAGCTGGTTCGAAACCGACGTACTTGATCCAGTTCTTCTCCTTCGAAATGCCGCGGGCGTGGCGCAGGTCCATTTCTGCTTGAATGGCATTGATGTAGTCGTGATTCTCGTAGGCCGGGTCGTAGCACAGCATGTTCATGTCGAAGCCGACGCACTTTTTGATCATGGCCAGGCCGATGCGGCCGGTGCCGATGATGGCGATGGTCTTGCCGGTCACTTCGTCGCCAAGGAACGGCAGGTAAGGATGCCAATATCCCCACTGGTTGTCGCGCGTGAGATGCTCGGCGGGCCACATTTTGCGGGCGAGCATGCCGAGCATGAAGAAAGCGAATTCCGCGGTGGCCTCGGTTAAGACATCCGGCGTGTTGGTGAAAGGAATTTTGTAGCGATTGGCATCGGCACGGTTGATGTTGTCGAAGCCGACGGCATACTGCGCCATGACTTTTAGAGTGTTTTTGCCGGCCTCATTCTTGCCCGCTTCAAAGACTTCGGCGTCGATGGGATCGCGCAGCGTGGTGATGAGGCCGTCGATGCCGGACTTGACCTTTTTGATGATCAGACTTTTCGGCGGCGGTTCCGGCTGCGGGTAGACTTCAACCTCGTAGCCGCGGCGGCGCAGCAGTTCGATGGCTTCTCCGATGTCGCAAGTGGCAAAGACGCGGAATTTTTTGTCCATGTTTTTATTCGTGGGACTAGCGGTTGAAACGAAAATGCTACACCGTAGCTCGCGATGTGGAACAGCGAAAACGAAAATATCATACGCGACGGGAAGATGCTCTTGCCAAGTACATGGCCTAATTACACGGCGGCGCATCGCCACGGACATTGTTGAGGAGATTTCGACGAGCCATATAAATGTACTTCCGGGCCGTTGACCCGATGCCGCATCCAGCCTAGAGTCTCAGCGACGTTTGCTCTTCTTTCCTCGCCTGAGGAAAGTTTCCACTGTGGGATTCCGCTCCCGCATTGCTGTTCGGTTCGCGGTGAGGACGGTATCGGTTTCTTGCGCCGGTCCGTAGCCTCAAGCTGAACAGCTAAGACCCAACTTCGCGCCGCGCTTCGCCACAGAACCAAACCGAGCTAGAAGTGTGTCCCTCACCCTGCACGGAGGTGCAAAATGAAGTGTCGAAGTCTGAATGTAGCGGTTGTGTGTCTGGCGCTGACGGCTATCGCCGTTCCGTTTCTTCACGCTCAAAACGATCCCGGCCCTCGCCCCGGGCCCGCGGCGGCGGGAAGTTTTTATTCAACTCTCAACGCCAATGAGCAGGCTTTTTTCAACCAGGCGCAGCTGCGTTTTCAGGAAATCGATTCGGTTTCAGGCGGCATTGCCGGCGAAACGGGATCGGGTCTCGGTCCCACCTACAACGGCAATAGCTGCGCGCAGTGCCATGCTCAGCCCACAATCGGAGGCGCGAGTCCGGGACTTCTCAGTCCGCAGAACGCGATTCCGAATCCGCAGGTAGCACTGGCTGCGCTTGATGGCGCGACTAACGTGGTTCCTCCATTTATTACGGCGAATGGTCCGGTGCTCGAAGCCCGCTTTATCAAAACCTCCAGCGGGGCGTTGGATGGCGGAGTGCACGACCTCTACACCGTCGCCGGGCGGTCCGACGCTTCGGGATGCACGCTGGCACAACCCGACTTTGCCAGCGCGCTTTCCACCAACAACGTAATTTTCCGGACACCCACGCCGCTGTTTGGTCTGGGCCTGGTGGAAGCCACGCCTGACGCCAACCTGCAAGCCAACTTAGCGGCCACGCAATCGGCGAGAGCGGCGCTGAAAATTGCCGGGGCGTTCAACACCAGCGGCAACGACGGCACCATTACCCGGTTCGGGTGGAAGGCGCAGAACAAGTCGTTGCTGATTTTTGCCGGCGAGGCCTACAACGTCGAGCAGGGAGTATCGAATGAGAATTTTCCCAATGAGCGCAGCGCGGTTGCGGGATGCGTGTTCAACGGAACCCCGGAGGATTCCACCAACCTGCTGAACCAAAATGCCAGCAGCCCGAACTGGGGCACCAGTCTGGGCACGGAATCAGAAATGTCGTCGGACGTGGTGAACTTTGCCGCGTTCGCTCGCCTCTCAGCGCCGCCAGCGCCGGCCGCGTCAACTCAATCTACTTTGAATGGAGCGGCTGATTTCAATGCCATTGGCTGCAATCTTTGCCACTCGCCGACTCTGACCACGGGGACGTCGGCTTTCACCGGCATGTCTAACGTCGCCTACCATCCTTATTCCGACTTCGCTCTGCACGATATGGGTACGGGGCTGGCCGACGGAATTCACCAGGGCTCGGCCGGGCCTAATCAATTCCGCACGGCGCCACTGTGGGGACTGGGACAGCGGCTGTTCTTTCTTCACGACGGCCGGACATCAGATCTGATCCAGGCCATTCAGGCGCACAGCAGCAGCGGATCCGAAGCGAATATGGTGATCCGCAAATACGATTCGCTTAAACCATCGCAGGTGCAGGACCTTTTGAATTTCCTGCGCTCGTTGTGAGCGGCTTAGGTCTTGGATCGAGAAGGGCGGAGAGCCTGGTCAGGCTCTCCGCCAATTAAGTTTCGTGTGCGGCAGAATTATCGGCTTTCAAAGGTCCATCGGGTCGACTTCTCTATAAACTCTTTCTCCCATAATCCAAACACCACGCGGGGACGCACGGCGAAGATCGGCTCCTTCATGGAGAGGATGTCGGCCTTCATTTTCGACATATCGAATTTGTATTTGCGTTCATAGGTGGGCAGGAACTTGCGGCGCGCGGGGACATCGGCGATCTCCGCTGTGCCTTCAACAATGACGGCTTCGTGCGCGTGTTCCGTACAGACTACGCAGTTAGTGTTTTGCGCGAGGTTGCGCGCTTTGCGCGACTGGCTGCCGGTGCTGAACAGGAA
>JBAWCJ010000365.1:0-3097 GCA_049590215.1 Candidatus Sulfotelmatobacter sp.
CGTCGCGCACGATTGACCCGTTCGTGCTCGCGGCATCGGTGAGCAGCGCAAAATTAAAGTGGGAACCAAAGTTGCCTTGAAAGCCAAAACGGGCGCGCCGCAAGATGAATGTGTCAGCGGGTGCGCCATCGCCCTTGTATGCGCGGTAGTCGGTATCAACGTAACCGTAAGGGCTTATGCTGAACTGTCCGTCCGCGCTCTTGATGAAAAAGTGCTCGCCGTTCCACCCTGCGGTGAGAGGAGCATCTTTCTTCGAAGCGGAGGTGGCTGCCGCCTGATCGACCACGGCTACTTCCGGCGCAGGACCGGGTTCGACCAGAACAGCATTCATCAGATGAATAGCGCCGGGGCCGGGAGCATCAGGCGGCGCCGCCGCCACTGGTCGAACCTGGGCCGCACCGCTGGCCGGCACATTGTCGGATGCCCGCGCCTGTCCTGCCGCCAGCTTTTCGACCATCGCCTTCAGTTCCTCGATGGTCTGGCGCTGTGCGGCCACCTCGCTGCGTAACTGGTTGACTTCTGCCTTGGTGGCAGTCTCGGAGGCCGCATCGCCCGTTTTGCTCGCGGGCTGCGTGCCTTGAGCGCGGGCAAGCGAACCCGTCGCCATGAAAACAACCAGAAGCGCGAAAAACTTTGTTAGTGAGCGCATGTGCTTCCTTTCCCGGGACGATTTCCAACGCGAGCCTGCCCTCAAGGAATACGGACACGAAAGCTGCGCACTCCACTGTCCGTTTGGGCGGCGAACCAAAGGTTCTCCAAATGTTGCGAATGGGTTCTTGTCCGGTCTGATGAGCGGACCAGTCAACGCGCGGGTTTATCACATTAAAATGCAGGCTGTCAAGAAAGACTTTTCCTCAGTGCGGACGACGATGACTCTGACAATACTCCGGCGCATCAAGAAGTTTAGTCAGGAGTAATCGTTTCGAGTCTCAAGAGACAGCCAGTTATCGCAGTAGAAACTTAACTCCCGCCAAATCTTTGAGCGCTAATTTGACTCCGCGAGAATGCACTGCCATCATGTCGTCATGCCCGACCGCAGGCTCAGAATCGTCCGCTTCATCGGGAGCACTCCGAACACTGCGTATTGCGATGTTTGCAAGCTCGCGTTTCGAACCCGGCAGGAATTTGTCGTTGACGCGGATAAAGCCAAGGCCCAGCTGCAATCCGATTTCGAAAAGCATGAGTGCCGGCCGGAAGAGGGCGCCGTCGATGACGCCCTCAACCACATCCGGTAGGTTAAGAGTAGATCGAAGGATTTCATCCCATGGCATCGCATATTGAAAACGCCACGTCGCAATATATGAACTACGCGCCGGCGGGATTCAATCCGCATAAGGATCTCCCCAAAGGATTCTTTGACTTCCTGGTACCCCTGCACCAGCAATTCACTCCTTGGCAGCAGAAGTTAGTCGCAAAACGCGCCGAGGCCTTGCAGTCGTCGCATCGCGGGCATCCGCCGAATTACCTTCCGGCCTCGGAAGCAACTACCTCAGATTGGCAGATCGAAGTGCCCGACTGGTGCGCCGATCAGCGCAACCAGATGACGGGCCCGGCCGACGACGCCGAGTTGACTGTCAAGCTGCTGAACTCCGGATCACCTGCTGTCATGATTGACCTGGAAGATTCCATGGCGAACGCGTGGGATCAAACCATGCTGGGCGTGAAAAATACTCTCGCTGCCTACAAGTATGAACTCAGCTATGACGACAAGAAGCGGAAGAAAAAAGTCACGGTACAGCGCTCGAAGACCGTGACCTGGGTGCGTCCGCGCGGCCTGCACGTCAGCCAGGGCGGAGTTATCCCAAACGAGATCATGTCCGCTTCCCTGTTCGATCTGGCTTTGATCTGGTACCAGATCAATCCCGCGTCGCTGCCGCACAACTTCTCTGTGTATATTCCCAAGAGCGAATCTGCCGAGGAAGCCTTTTGGTGGCGCGACCTGTTCCAGGTGTTCGCCAAACAGAAAGGCTTGCCCAAGGACTACATCAAGTGCATGGCGCTGGTCGAGGCTCACCCGCTGGCTTATCAGATGGAGGAATTTCTTTTCAATCTTCGCGAGCACTGCCTGGGATTGAACCTCGGCCGCTGGGATTACATGGCCTCGCTGATCGATTTCATGATCGAGGATCCGAACTGGATTCTGCCGGATCGCAACACCATCCCGCACGATGTGGCCTTCTTCCAGAACTTTCGTACGTTAATGCCGGAGATTTGCCACAAACACGGAGCTTTGGCCATTGGCGGCATGACCGCGCTTTTCCCCAGCCGCACTGACCCCGAGTTGAATGAGCGCGCTCTGAAGGTTCTGAAGCAAGACAAAAAGAACGAAGCTGATTGCCTGATGGACGGAGCCTGGACGGGGCACCCCGACCAAAACGAAATCGCCGTCGCGCAATTCCCATATCCAAATCAGATTTCCAAACGACCCAAGCTTCCCGATTCTCATCCCGACCTGCGGCCCATCCCCAAGGGTGTGGGCGGAATCACACTTGCTGGAACGCGAGCGGCGGTCCGCACCGTGATTCGTTACCGCAACGGAGTGCTCAACGGAAAAGGCGCGAGCCTGCTCGATGGCTACATGGAAGACCTGGCTACCGACCGCATCTATCGCCTGATGATCGCCCAGCGCGTTCGGCACAAGGTCAAGGTCGCCGGCGACGATGGCAATCCCGTCGAACATTCTCCCGCCCTGGTGACCCGATTGTTTGACGAAGAGTTGGCCAAGATCCAAAAGGATTTGCCGGCAGAGATCGACCGCAAGGCATCGGCGACGCTCCCCGAAGCGCGCCGCATTGCTGAGGAACTGATTGTGCAGGGACACCACTCTCCGATTTAACCTCTTGAAATCAAAATTTGTGAACTCGCGGAGCGGTTCCGTTCGAGCTGTTGATTTCTCCTCGAAATAAACTTTCCTTGAGGCGGTTGAGGCGGGATGGACGGCGCGCTCTGCGAGGCAAGTTCTCGATACCCCCCTCCCCCCTGGGGTCTAGTGGAATCATCGGGTTAGCAGGAAATTCTCCGTAAAATCCGGATGTCAAAGAACTTAGAGGTCAAAATCCAGAGAACAAACGATTTAGGAGCGCGGCGAGTTGGGTTC
>JBAWCJ010000366.1:0-4684 GCA_049590215.1 Candidatus Sulfotelmatobacter sp.
TGGTCAAACGGTTGAGCTGTATTACGAGCGCCCATTGACTCGCACCCCGGCGCGGGGTAGGCTTTAGTTAATGGTAGTGACTTGCCTCCTGGGCATGAGCATTTCGGCTGGTCCCGTCTCGAAGCACAATCCTGTTTTGTCATTTCCTGTCGTCAAGAGGTCGAATCGTCAAAGAGATTGAATGAAGAAAAGCATCGGGATTAGTCCCAACATCGAGACTCTATTAGGCACGCGCGACGAGAATGTGCGTGTGCTCGAAGACGGCCTGAACGTCACCATTGACCTGCGATCGAATGCGATTGAACTCGAGGGCGCGGCGCGCGACGTGGCCCGCGCCGAGCAGGTGTTTGCCGATTACGAGAGCCTGCAGAAATCCGGCTACAGCTTCAACAATGGCGATCTCAACAGCATGCTGCGCGTGCTGACGGCGGATTCGACTGCAACCCTGCGCGGGCTGGCCGATGCCGGACGGCAGCGTTCACTCGGTCGCCGCATGGTGCAGCCGAAGAGCGTGAACCAGCGCCGATACGTGGAAGCCATCGAGACGCACGACATGGTTTTCGGCGTTGGTCCGGCGGGTACGGGCAAAACTTATCTGGCCGTGGCGATGGCGATTTCTGCGCTACTCGCGAAACGCGTGAACCGAATCATCCTGGCGCGCCCGGCGGTGGAAGCGGGTGAGCGGCTGGGCTTTTTGCCGGGTACGCTGCAGGATAAGATCGATCCTTACCTGCGTCCGCTGTACGACGCGCTCTATGACATGCTCGATCCGGAAAAGGTGGACCGTTATCTGGAGAAGAATGTCATCGAGATTGCTCCCATCGCGTTTATGCGCGGGCGCACGCTGAACGACTCTTTCGTTATTCTCGACGAAGCGCAGAACACGACCTCGGAGCAGATGAAGATGTTCGTCACCCGCCTCGGATTCAACTCGAAGGCGGTGATCACTGGCGACATTACACAGATCGACCTGCCCAACGCGCGACGCAGCGGGTTGCTTGAGGCCATCGACATTTTGAAACGCGTCGAGGGTTTGACGTTCGTTCACTTCGATGAATCCGACGTAGTGCGGCATCACTTGGTGCAACGTATCATCCGCGCCTACGACGAGCACAAAATGCACGTTGCCGAACAGCAGATGCTGCTGCCGGCTGCAGGAAAAAACGGCGAGGCGAAGGGCGTTGAGCTGAAAACTGTGGAAGCGCCGAACGGAAGCGACAGATCCAGAGAAGCCTCGGCGGAATAAAATTGCAAACTGCGAGGAGGGCTGAAAACGGGCCCTCCTGTTTATTTTGCGAGCTATTGGCAAGCGCGCGGGGAGCGAGTGGTTATCCTCTTGGTTATTCTCCGAAAAAGAATCGCGGGGTTGAGTTCTTCCACGCTCGAGCGGTTTGTGCTGCGGGCGAGGCGCGCGGTCCGATTGAGGGACACGGTGAATGTTTTGGTGACCGGCAGCGCCGAGTTAAAGTCGCTCAACCGCCGATTCCTCGGGGCGGACAAGGCCACGGACGTACTGTCGTTTCCAGCCCCGCCGCTGACAGCGCGGCGGGCGAAGCGCGTTTCCGGGGACGTAGCGATTTCCGCCGACATCGCTCGGGAGAATGCCAGGCGGCTTGGGCATTCTGTGGCGGAGGAAGTGAAGATTCTGACGCTGCACGGCATCCTGCATCTGGCGGGCTTCGACCATGAGCGCGATAATGGCGAGATGGCGCGCAAAGAGAGCCGGTTGCGGCGGCAGTTGAAGTTGGAGAGTGGTCTGATCGAACGTGCGCAGCCACAGCGTCGCACAGCTGCTGCAAGGCGAAGCCCCGCATGAACTGGGCCGTCACACTCGCGCTGATTCCGCTGCTCGGCCTGTTGGCTTTGGCTTCTTACGTCGATCGCGTCTACCAGGAGATCGGCAAGTTTCTCTCGCGTGAATTTCAGGACAACATCGATGTCTTCGAGCAGAGGGTTGAGCCCAACCTGCACGTGAGCCGCGCGCGGGCATCGCTCTCCATGGCGGTGCTTAAGCAGATCACCACGGCGACGATCGCTTTGCTTGTTGGCTTTGCAGTCTTCGGCGATCAGCGCTGGAGTATCTACGAGATTCTGCAGGCCGCGATCAGCTTGATTCTCATCATCATTGTGTTTAACCAATTCTTGCCTTTTGTTTTCTTCTCGCGCACGAATGGCACATGGCTTATTCGCTGGACTTGGCTTCTGACCGCGCTGATTTACGTGGTGCTGCCCGTGACCATTGTCCTGGGTTTCCTGCAATCCGTGGCATCCCTCACGCGGCAAAATACAGGCGAGCAGCCGGAAAGCGCATCCGAGGCCGTGGATGCGTTGATCGAAGCGGGCCAGGAAGAAGGCATAATCCAGGAGGGCGACCGCGATCTGATTCAGTCCGTCGTGGAATTCAGCGGGAAGACGGTGCGCGAGGCCATGAAACCGCGTCCCGAGATGTTTGCCGTGCCCGTCGACACCACAGTCGAGCGCTTCATCGAAATGCTGCGCACCAAGCACTACTCGCGGGTTCCGGTGTACGCGGAAAGTATCCATAACATCCGAGGCATCGTCTACGCCCAGGACGTTTTGCAGGTGCCGGACACCGAGGCTTCCAAACGCACTCTCGAAACGCTGATGCGGCGCGACGTTTACTTCGTGCCCGAAAGCAAACTCGGCAGCGACCTGCTGCGCGAGATGCAGAAGAACAACATACGCATGGCGATCGTGGTCGATGAATACGGCGGCGTAGCGGGCCTGGTGACCATCGAAGATCTGGTCGAAGAAATCGTCGGAGAAATCCGCGATGAGCATGAGAAGCCTGAAATCGTCAGAGAGAACGATCAGTCGTTCATCGTTTCCGGAGGAATGGATGTGGACCGCCTCACCGAATTATTTGGCTCGAAGCCGGAAGGAAAGGAATCGGCCACCGTGGCGGGCCTGGTCAGCGAATTGGCAGGACACATTCCGCAGCGGGGCGAAACGGTGGATGACGACGGCTTGCGCTTTGAAGTGCTGGAATCGACCGACCGCAAGGTGGAACGCGTGAGAATCACCGCGATGCAGCCCCGGCAGTTGAAGCTGATATAGTTCAGTAGCGCCGCCGTCTCGGCGGCTGGTCGTCGGCTTCGAGAAGCCGCATGCGGGCCGGTGCAATCGGGAAGGCCGGCAGGATGCCGGCGTTACTCAAACCTATGCCTTTCCGCTCTGGTTTTGTCTGCATTCTCGGTCGCCCTAACGCTGGCAAGTCCACCTTGCTGAATGCTCTTGTGGGCGAGAAGCTGGCTATCATCTCGCCCAAACCGCAAACTACACGCAACCGGATTCAGGGCATCGTCAACCTTCCCAAGGCCAAGGGCAGGGACGCGGCGCAGATCGTCTTGATCGATACTCCAGGCGTGCACAAGCCGGACAGTTCCCTGGGCCGCAAGATGATGGTCGAGGTACGCGAGGCGCTGGAAGGCTGCGACCTTGTTCTCCTGATCATGGACGCCACACGCAAGCTCGATCAGCGTGATGAGTTCGCGATACAGATGCTGAAGCATTCGGCGACCAAGGTTTACCTCGTCCTCAATAAAGTCGACCTGCTGCGGGGCGGCAAGGGCCAGCTGCTGCCCTTGATCGAGGAGTACAGGAAGCTGCATTCGTTCCAGGAGATCATTCCAATCTCTGCGCTGAAACGCGATGGACTCGAAATACTCCTGAAGCAAGTGACAGCCGCGCTGCCGGCTGGCCCGCCGTATTTTCCACCCGACCAGGTCACCGACCAGCCGGCGCGCTTCATGGCTGCCGAAATCATTCGCGAGCGAGTGCTGGTCGAGACCGAGGAAGAGCTGCCCTACGCCACCACCGTGATCGTCGACTCTTTTGAGGAGGGCGCGAAGCTCACACGCATTGCCGCCACTATCTACTGCGAGCGCGAAGGCCAGAAGGGCATCCTGATCGGCAAAAAGGGACAGATGCTCAAACGCATCGGCACTTCGGCGCGCCTGCAACTCGAGCGCATGCTGGGGACAAAAGTCTTTCTCGAACTCTACGTAAAAGTGCAACCCAATTGGCGGGAATCGCGCGGTTTTGTGGAAGAACTCGACTGGAGAAGGCAGTTGGAACATCTGACCGACGGTCCTGTCGAGCCGCCGAAAGCCCCACCCAAACAAGACAATCGACCCCGGAAACGGGGAACAACCATCGCGACAGCATAGTGGACGAGCGCCATCTGTGCGCATTTCGCAACGCAACCTCGGTCCGTATTGATACCTTGGAGTTTGTCGGATTGAGCTTTCACAGCTAGAATAGGCTGTCTACAGCATTAAGTCGCAGACGAGCCAAAACATGCCCCAGGCGGATTCCACCGAGGAACCACTTCCCGAAAAAGATTTTGATCCAGACCAAGTGCATTTGCTTTTGCGGGTGACACTTTCCGCCGACCGCCGGGCGGTGGATCCCGTGGTGCAGGAAGTGATGGGCGTGGTCCGCCAGATGAAGGGCGTGGACGGCAAAGAAGATGCCATCGAGCTATCGGTGCAAGAGGCATTGGCCAACGCCGTGATTCACGGCGCCAAGGAAGACCCCACCAAGACGGTGGAATGCCTGGTGAGCAGCGACGATGAGCGCGGCGTGCTGATCGTGGTGCGGGACCCAGGTCCGGGTTTTCGTCCGGACGCCATCCCTACGTGCACGGTTGGGGAGAACGTTT
>JBAWCJ010000367.1:0-6564 GCA_049590215.1 Candidatus Sulfotelmatobacter sp.
CTGAGAGCTGAGAGCCGAAATCTACAAACTGAGAACCGAGAACTGAGAACTGAGAACTGCCTTCGCAATCGCGCAGTACAAATCAATCGCCTCAGCCAGTTGCTTCTTCTCGATAAACTCGCCATCAGTATGCGCGACGTGTATCGATCCCGGACCAATCAGCAGCGGTTCGCCCCAATTCGTGAGCCGAGGAATGTCAGTGGTGAACGCCGCAATCATCGTCGGCAATCCGTCAACGGTGCGAAAGCGGAGGAAGGGAAGTTCCAGCGGGAATTCAACCTTCACCGAATCGCCCGCAGTCGCAAGAATCTGCCGCCGCAATTCCTGCGACGGACCAATCAGGCGATAAAGCAAGTCCGCATGAGCATAATCAGGAATCACGTTAGGCGCGCGACCGCCTTCGATCAATCCAATATTCAAAGTGCAAGCGCCAACTTCCGCGTCAGTTGGCAAAGGCATCGCGCGCAGCCGCGTAAGCGCCACAAGCAGCTTGTCGATCGCGGATTCGCCAAGCTCAGGATAAGCCGAATGCGCCATGCGCCCCGAAGCGGTAACCTCAACCCGCAGCGTCCCTTTCGAAGCCAGAGCGATGCGATTCTCGGTAGGTTCGCCATTGATCAGGAATTTGCATCCATGTGCAGGCTGGCTCGCCGCGAACTCGTTAGCCGCTTGCGCGCCCAGGCTGTCGCGCTCTTCGCCCACCAGGAAAAGCAGTCCCACGTAAATTCCCTCGAGCCGCAATCGCTCCGCGGCGCCAATCTGCGCGGCAATAATGCCCTTGGCATCGCACGAGCCGCGCCCATAGATTCGAGCCGCATCTTCGGAAGACGCGATGAACGGAGGAACCGTGTCCATGTGCGTGGAGAAAACGACCGCCGGATTCGGCTGCTCCGGCGAAGTGGCGTAGACGTTGAAGCGATTGCCTTCGACCGGCATGCGCCGCGTCTGGTAGCCGATGCGGCAAAGTTCTCCGTAAAGATAGTTTCCGACCGCCGCTTCATTGCTTGAAATCGATTCGATGTCGACCAGTTGCCGCGCGAGCGTGATAGCGTCCATGGGAAAAGAATAACCTACGGCGTTCGCAGCCGCAGCGATTTGAACCGATCATGTAATCTGAATACTGTGATCGCGCCATCTTCAACCATCCGATCGTTCTTCCTTGAAGGCCCGGCGGGAAGACTCGAATCGTTGCTTAACGCAGGTTCGGAAAATGCGACTCACGCCGCAATCGTTTGCCACCCGCATCCGCTATTTGGAGGAACGCTGCATAACAAGGTTGTGTTCCACACCATGAAGGCGCTGAACAGTTTTGGCTTCCCCGTGCTGCGCTTCAACTTTCGCGGCGCCGGACTCAGCCAGAGCGAGCACGATCACGGCAACGGCGAAGTCGAAGATGTTCGCGCCGCACTCGATTGGCTGGATGCCGAGTTCCACCTGCCGCTGCTGTTTGCAGGGTTCTCCTTCGGCGCCGCGGTCGGGCTGCGAGCTGCGTGTCCCGATACGCGCGTGAAGGCGTTGATTGGAGTGGGCGTTCCGGCGATTCCTGTCGCTGCCGATGCGGAAGCACCGCGCGTTTACACATTTGACTTCCTGCAGAACTGTCTTAAGCCGAAGCTGTTCGTCAGCGGCGCGCGCGATCAGTTTGGTCCGCGGGCGAAGCTGGAGGCTCTGGCTGCGTCGATTCCCCAGCCGAAGAAACTGGTGCTGATTGAAGGCGGAGACCATTTTTTCGAGGGACGGTTGCGCGAACTGCGGGAGACGATTGAAGGTTGGGTGCGACAAGAAATTGCGCGAGAACCGTCCTTATAATCTTGCCCATGTCTGACGCTGACCGCGAATCGCAGTTTCAACAAATGCGCGACATCGCTCGCCAGATCTTTCGCTGCGCGCTGGCCGAGGCCTCGATTGCGAAGGCGTTTTCGCGGCATGTGCACTGTGAGCGCGGTGTATTGCGCGTCTGCGAAGATCTTTACCATCTCGATTCTTATTCACGCGTTCTGGTGATCTCGATCGGCAAGGCCGGACACACGATGGTCGAGACTCTCGCGGAACAGGTCGGCGAGTCGGCGCTGGAAGGGATTGTGGCGTGTCCGGTTGAGCCGTCGGCGCAGGTGCGCGGCTTCCGCTATTTTCGCGGCGGACATCCTACGCCTAACGCCGAATCCATTCGCGCGGCGAACGCCATCCGCACGGCGCTGGAGGCACAGACTGCGGCCTCGCTCGTCATCTTCATGCTTAGCGGCGGAGGATCGTCTATCGTTGAGAAACCCATCGACGACGAGATCTCACTCGAGGATCTGATCGCGACCTATCGTGCGCTGGTTCATTCGGGCGCGCCCATCGCTGAGATTAACGCCATTCGCAAACATCTTTCGTCGGTGAAAGGCGGACGGCTGGCGCAGGCGGCATTTCCGGCACAGCAGGTTTCTCTGCTGGTTTCGGACGTTCCCGACAATATGCCCGATGCTCTGGCTTCGGGCCCAACTATGCCCGACTCAACCAGCGTCGAAGATTGTTATCGTATCGCCGAGAAACACGGATTGCTCTCGCAGCTTCCCGACTCCACGCGCGAACTTTTTGAACGCCATGCTCTGGAGGAAACGCCGAAGTCCGATGACCAGGCGTTTTACCGATCGCGTTGGTGGACAATTCTTTCGAACCAGACAGCAGTCGAGCAGGCGAAGGTCGCGGCCGAGCGCGCTGGGTTTGCCGTGCACGTCGACAACTCTTGTGACGATTGGGACTACGAGCGCGCGGCAGAATATTTATTGAAGTGCGTGCGCGAGCTGAAAAGAAAATCTGAGCGAGTGTGCCTGATCTCCGGTGGGGAAGTGACGGTGAAGGTCACGAACGGAGGCATCGGGGGACGCAACGAGCAGTTCGCGCTGGCGTGCGCTGCGAAGATTGCGGGACAAAACATCACCGTGCTGAGCGCCGGAACGGACGGAGTAGATGGAAACAGTCCGGCGGCTGGCGCGGTTGCGGATGGGACCACGATGGAGCGGGCACGGTCGAAGGGGTTGGACCTGCACGCGGCACTCGAGAAATTCAATGCGTATCCGTTGTTCGACGCGCTGGGCGATGCGATTGAGACTGGACCTACCGGGAACAACCTGCGCGATTTGAGGATTCTGCTCGCATGTTGACGGCGACCGCAGTCAACCCAGAGCCAACTATCGGGAAGGGTCGAACTCTTGTTTGTAAGCTTCCCAGCGTTGCTGGATGCCCGCCATTATTGTCTGATACTCCGGGTCAGAGCGCAGACTGTCATAATTCTTGTCGCGTTCGAACCAGGGGTAGTTCACGTCTCCGAGAGCGGCGGTACGTTGCAGCCAGAGGAGAGCATTCCGGCGGTCGCCGAGCAGGGCATAGATGCCTCCGATCCAGTAGGCGCCATCGCCATCGACGATTTCTTCCGGCCGGTGTTGCAGCAGCTTCGGGTTTATTTTTTCGCGCTGGTGGCGGGAAGCGTATAAGAACCCAGCCATCATCTGGGGCGCTTCGTCGCTGGAGTTCGGTGCGAGTTGCAGCGAGCGCTCGAGGGCGGCTTGAGCTTCATCGAGCTTGCCCTCGTAATAGAGCACAACCCCGAAGTATGCCAAGGCCTTGAACTGATCCGGATTTTGGGCCACGACCTGGCGCATTTCCTGATCAGCTTCCTGCAGCTTGCCCTGGTAGAGCAGCATGCGAGCGTTCATCCAACGGGGTTGAAGAGTGGTGGGATTCAACTCCATCAGGCGCCGGTATGCTTTCTCGGAAAGTTCATTCAGTCCTGCGTAATAGTACGAGTAGCCGAGGTCCTGCCAGGCGTTTTCGTCGTTGGGAGCAAGAGCGACTGCCTGCCGGATGACGCGTATGCCCTCGCCCACGCGGCCCTGCTCGGTGTAGGCCCCGCCCAAGGCGGTCAATCCTTGCACGGAGTGCGGATCGATCTTCAACGCGCTCTGGGCTGCGGCCTCGCCACGCTTCAAAGTTCCGGAGGCATCCTCAAGAAAGTTCGCCCCCTGAAACACGCAAAACTCAGCCAGCAGGGCGTAGGCGTCGGCGAAATTCTTATCGAGCGAGATGGCATGGGCAAGAAGGGTTTTGCCTTTTTCGATGCTCTCCAGCCGCGAAGTGACCAGGTATTCGTTCATATAGAAACGGGCCTGGAGGTAGTCGTTGTAGGCGTCGACGTTGGTAGTTGCAACTTGCTGGATCGACTTTTGCTCGGTGGGAGAGATTTCGATCTTGAGGCCTTCCACGACCTTGGTGGCGATCTGATCTTCGAAGCTGAGGATGTCGGCACTGTGCAGATCGTAGCGTTGCGACCATTTGGTGTTGCCGGTTTGGCCGTCGATGAGTTGAACCGTGACGCGGATTACGTCGGACGAGCGCTGGTAGGTGCCCTCCAAGACACTTTCCACATTCAAAGCTTTGGCTGCTTCCGCTGGCTCCGGAGCTTCCTTGGCGTACTTCAAAACCGAGGTGGTGGGGCGCACCGCAAGGTTTTGCAATGAAGTCAGGCGGCTGATGATGGCGTCGGTGATGCCGATTCCCCAACTATCGGAGGTCGCTGCGGAAATATCGCGGAAGGGAAGCACGGCCATGGTTTCGACGGAAGGTTTGGCAGCAGTTTGTACGGCTCCAGGCGGGTGAGACCGGGAAATGTAGTTTCGAATCCCATAGGCTCCCAGGCCTGCGATGAAAATAACCACCGCTGCGACCATCAATGTCTTGGCGGCGCGGCTGAATCGTGAGGCCGGCTGGGCTGATGCAGGAGCGAGGTGAAGGCGCTGCGACTCGGTATCACGCTTCACCCGCTTCAAGTCCGCTCTTAGTTCCGTGGCGGACTGGTACCGGACATCACGATCTTTTTCCAGGGACTTGGAGATTACATCCTCGAGTTTCGCGGGAAGATCGGGATTCAGGCGAACGACTGCTGGTGGCTGCTTATGAAGAATGGCATCGAAGATTACTCCCGAAGCGTCGCCGCGAAAGGGCAGCGTGCCCGTGCTCATTTCATAGAGCACGACTCCAAAGGAAAAAAGATCGGTTCGAGGATCCAGTTCCTTGGCTAGAACCTGCTCTGGCGACATGTAGGCGACTGTTCCCAGCGTGCTGCCCGGGCTGGTGAGATGCTCCTCGGCGACGACTGTGGCGGTGGCCTCAACCGCGAGCTGCTCCTGCTTGGGCGTGACCTTGGCCAAACCGAAGTCAAGAATCTTGGCGTGACCTCGCTTGGTGACGAAGATGTTGGCCGGCTTAATATCACGGTGAACGATGCCCTGGCCGTGCGCCGCGTCGAGTGCGTCGGCGACTTCGATGGAGATCTCGAGGACGCGATCCAGATCCATTGGGCGATTGCCGATCACATGCTTCAGGGTTACGCCGTCAAGAAACTCCATCACAATAAAAGTCTGGCCGTTCTGTTCGTCAATCTCGTGGACGGTGCAGATGTTGGGATGGTTCAAGGCTGAGGCGGCCTTGGCTTCGCGTTGGAAGCGGCTGAGGGCCTGCGGGTCTGCGGCGACGTCATCAGGCAGGAACTTGAGTGCAACGAAGCGGCCGAGTTTCAAATCTTCGGCTTTGTAGACCACACCCATACCACCGCCGCCGAGTTTCTCGACAATGCGGTAGTGCGAAATGGTTTGACCTATCAATATTTAGCCTGTCAATCGAAGAGCTCGCCCTTAGCGCGAACATATTGAGGGACGAGGTGGGGCGCGTCAACGCGTTATGCCGCTTCGCCTTTCACCTGCACACCGGCCCACTTTTCGAGCAGGGTCAGAGTCGCAGCGTAGTCGAGGTCGCGGTGTCCGTCTTCGGTGGCCATTTCGTAGATCTCTTCGACGGTTTCGAGAGCGGGGAGTTTTACGCGGGCTTCTTTCGCGGCCTCGAGAGTGAGCAGGATGTCTTTATGCATGAGCCGTAGCGGAAAATTGGGTGTGAAGTCGCGCTGCAGGACGAAAGGCGCTTTGTACTCGACGACTCCAGAGCGCACCATGGTGGCCTCGATCAGCGAGACCAGTTGGCGCGAGTCCACTCCAAGTTTTGTGGCGAGGGTGAGCGCTTCAGCGAAGCCCTCGTAAATCAGGGCGATCTGCAGGTTCATGGAAAGTTTTGTCGCCTGGCCCTTGCCGGTCTCGCCCATGCGGAAAATCTTTTTGCCCATGGCCGCGAACAAAGGATTGAGGCGATCGATGGTTGCAGCGTCGCCGCCGACCATGAAAATCAGCGTGCCGTTGCCGGCACCGATCTTTGATCCGGTCATAGGCGCGTCGACGTAGGCCACGCCTTTACTGCGAACGCGTTCGGCAAACTTCACCGTGGCGGAAGGCGAGATGGTGCTGGAATCGGCAATGATCATGCCATCGGCGAGCGATTGCTCGACGCCTTCGGGGCCGAACAATATCTTCTCGACTGCGGCGGTGTCGGAGACGCACATCCAAACTACTTCAGCTCCTTGCGCGGCTGCCGCCGGCGTCGGAGCCATGCCCGCGCCTTCCACCAATTTGCCCGGCGTCCGATTCCATACTGTGACTTCGTGGCCGGCTTTGACCAGATTCGTGGCCATAGCATGTC
>JBAWCJ010000368.1:0-2938 GCA_049590215.1 Candidatus Sulfotelmatobacter sp.
TGCACGAAGGTCTTCAAGCTCGCGTCGTGCTGCGGCGTCGGTCGTTCGCGTTCGGACGTACTCGCGGCACAGCACGCCATTGACTTCACTGAGCATCTTGTCGCCGAAGAACGCGATCAACTCCCTAATGCGTTGCGCTGTCTCTCTTGGGCGTGCGTGATCGGGAGCGATATCGCGTGCGTATAATGCTAAGACATCGGCGATCGGGATGTACGCGGGGTCACGTTCGTCCTTTGATAGCTGGGTGAGATGTTTGCACGCTAAATATTCCGCGAGCGCTCGCTCAGCTCCCGCACGATCGTCAATGCCGCATCCTGTGCTTTCTTCGTAGCGGCCGTTGACGGTGTCGAGAATGACCCACGTGGCGTTTTGGACGACACGACCTGATGCGCCCCGTCGCTCTTTCCGTAAAGCGATTGTCCGGCATCAGCGCCTGTGAGACAGATTTAACGGCTTGAGGAACGGAGGATTTCTGGCTCATCGTAACCATCAAGGAGTGGAGATGAGACAGAAATCCGTGCACCCTGAATCGGCGTCTGAGCGGATTGTGAAGAGCATCCGCCGGGCAACCCGCAAGCGTCATTCGTCCGAAGAGAAGATCCGGATAGTTCTGGACGGTCTGCGCGGCGAGGCCAGCATTGCCGAGCTGTGCCGCCGTGAAGGCATTGCCGAGAGCCTTTATTACGCCTGGTCCAAGGAGTTCCTGGAGGCCGGCAAGCGCCGTCTAGCAGGCGACACGGCGCGGGCCGCGACCAGTGGCGAGGTCAAGGACCTGCGGCGTGAAGCGCAGGAGCTCAAGGCGGTCGTGGCTGAACAGACGCTCGAATTGCGGCTGCTTAAAAAAAGCATGATTGCGGATGGGGGAGACGAGGAATGAGATACTCGGCCTCCGAGAAACTTGAGATCATCCGCCTGGTCGAGCAATCCCATCTGCCGGTGCGCCGGACGCTGGAGAAGCTGGGCATCAAGCCTGCAAGGTTCTACCGCTGGTACGATCGACTGCAGACCGGCGGACCAGAAGCGCTGGAAGATAGGTCTCCAAGGCCGCGGCGCGTCTGGAACCGCATCCCTGACGCAATACGCGAGAGGATTGTTCAACTGGCGTTGGATGAGCCTGAGCTATCACCACGGGAACTGGCCACGTGCTTTACCGATACGGCCAACTACTTTGTATCGGAGGCTTCGGTCTACCGGCTGCTCAAGGCGCATGATCTGATTACCAGCCCGGCCTACATCGTCATGAAGGCAGCCGACGAGTTCAAGGACAAGACGACGGCGCCAAACCAGCTCTGGCAGACCGACTTCACCTATCTCAAGGTGACCGGCTGGGGCTGGTTCTATCTCAGTACGGCGCTGGATGACTTCTCGCGCTACATCATCGCATGGAAGCTGTGCACGACGATGAAGGCGCAGGACGTGACCGACACGCTGGATCTGGCTCTCGCGGCCTCAGGCTGTGACCAGGTACGGATCGTCCATAAGCCGCGCCTGCTCAGCGATAATGGTTCCAGCTACGTCTCGGCTGAGCTGGCAGATTGGTTGACTGCACAGAACATGGGACACGTTCGCGGCGCGCCCTACCATCCGCAGACACAGGGCAAGATCGAACGCTGGCATCAAACGCTCAAGAACCGCATCCTCCTGGAAAACTACTACCTGCCGGGTGATCTTGAGGCCAGCATTGGCCGGTTTGTCGACCACTACAACCATCGGCGCTATCATGAGAGCTTGAGCAATCTAACCCCGGCCGACGTGTACTTCGGGCGCGGTCAAACAATCCTGCTGGAAAGAGAAAGGATCAAACGGAACACAATCCAAAAACGACGCTTGCAGCACCAAAAGAAAGCCGCATAAACTAAAACCAGATGAGCCGGTCACTCCCGTAAATCAAACCGCCATCTGTCTCAAATTATCTGACGACGGACAATCTTCAACAACGAACAGTATCGGCCCGAATACCTTAAGCTCAATCCCAAAGGTGTCGTACCGACACTGATCCACGAGGATCACGCGATCGTCGAGTCGACTCTGATTTGCGAGTACCTGGACCAGACATTCCCGCAGCCGTCCCTGGTTCCTGCTTCCGCTTTCGAACGCGCGCAGATGCGGCGCTGGAGCAAGCACATCGACGAAGGGGTTTTCGAGGCGACCCGAGAAATAAGCTTTTCCGCGATGTTTCGCGATAAAATGAAGGCGATGACCCAGGAACAACGCGACGGTCGTTATCGCAATATCGGCGACCCGGGACGCCGTGCTCGCATGATCTCGACCTACGAGCTCGGATGCGACTCGCCCTTTGTCGCGCAAGGGATCTTCGCCTTTGAAAAAATGTTCGGGGAGATGGAGGAGTGCCTTTCGGACGGCAGATCGTGGCTGGTCGGACCGAATTTCAGCCTTGCCGATATCAACGTGATTCCCTTTACGGCACGACTGAACTACTTGACCCTCCTGGACGTCTGGATCAAGGACCGGCCGTTGGTCGCGGCCTGGTGGCAAAAGGCGAAAGCTCGTCCTAGTTTCGCTGGCGCTGTCGCGCAGCTCCTCGGCGAAAATCAAATTAGGACCATGGCGGAATCGGGAAGTCGCATCAAAGGTGAAATCGCCGCTAAGCACGCCGAAATCGTGAAGGCGCGCCAATTAGCCTTGGATGCGGCGGCCTGAAATTTCGCACAGGGCGTAATACTCACTAAGGCGACTTCTAGAATATCATAGGAGGCAGGGTATTCCTGTGACAGGGTGTTTCCACCACTCCCCAAGACAAGAGAGGTCAAGTTGCGGCCGCGAAGAAACCGTCGTCACGGACAACGATGAAAAGCCGGCCATCGCCGACGTTTCATAACCGATCATTATGCGACTCAAGTCCTTCGGCTCCGCTTTTCGCACTGGCTAAGAAATTAGCCTTTCGCAGCAAGTACGGGACACACCGCTAGCCTCGATA
>JBAWCJ010000369.1:0-2783 GCA_049590215.1 Candidatus Sulfotelmatobacter sp.
CTCGATATTTCGCTGCGCGACCTCGAGTCCGTTCTTTACTTCGAGGCCTACGTGGTGGTCGAGCCTGGCGACGCTCCGGTGAAAGAGCGCGAGGTCATCAAGGACGAAGCCAAGTTCCGCGAACTGGACCAGCAGTATCGTCCCGCGGGCTTCAAGGCCATGATGGGCGCCGAGGCGATCAAGGAACTGCTCAAGCGCATCGATACCGACGGCCTGGCCGTTGAGCTGCGCGAGAAGATGAAGAACGAGAGCTCGCTGCAGAAGCGGCTCAAGTATACGAAGCGTCTGAAAGTCGTTGAGGCCTTCCGCCGCAGCGGCAACAAGCCGCACTGGATGATTCTCGACGTCATCCCGGTGATTCCGCCGGAGCTGCGCCCGCTGGTTCCACTCGATGGCGGCCGCTTCGCGACCTCTGATCTAAATGACCTTTACCGCCGCGTCATCAACCGCAACAACCGGTTGAAGAAGCTGATGGACCTGCACGCTCCTGAAGTCATCGTCAGGAACGAAAAGCGCATGCTGCAGGAAGCTGTCGACGCGCTGTTCGACAACGGCCGCCGGGGCCGCGTGTTGCGCGGTGCCAACAACCGTCCGCTGAAGTCGCTCTCTGACACGCTCAAGGGCAAGCAGGGACGCTTCCGCCAGAACCTGCTGGGCAAGCGCGTGGATTATTCCGGACGTTCCGTCATCGTGGTCGGCCCCGAACTCAAGCTGCACCAGTGCGGACTGCCGAAGAAAATGGCGCTCGAACTGTTCAAGCCGTTCATCTATCACCGGCTCGAACAGACCGGCAACGTCACCACCATCAAGCAGGCCAAAGAAATGGTCGAGCAGCAGGAGCCCATCGTTTGGGACATCCTGGAAGAGGTGATCAAGGATCATCCTGTACTGCTGAACCGCGCTCCCACGCTGCATCGGCTGGGCATTCAGGCTTTCGAGCCGGTGCTGGTCGAAGGCAAGGCCATCAAGATTCACCCACTGGTTTGCACGGCGTTCAACGCCGACTTCGACGGCGATCAAATGGCAGTGCACATTCCGCTATCTCCGGAAGCGCAGGTTGAAGCCAGTGTGCTGATGCTGGCCTCGCACAACATTCTTTCGCCGGCATCCGGTCAGCCCATCACCGTGCCTACGCAAGACATGGTGCTTGGTCTCTACTACCTCACCAAAGCCAAGCCGGGCGCGAAGGGCGAAGGCCGCGTGTTTGCGAACATTGAAGAAGTTCTGCTCGCGCTCGAAATGGGCGAAGTGGAAACTCTTACGCCGATCCGCTTGCGCTACACCGGTGAACTGATTGACTTGACCACCGCCTACGACGATCAGGACATCATTCATACCGACCCAGTTCACATCGATCGTGCGTTCATCAATACGACGGTGGGGCGCGCGATTTTGAACGATCACCTTCCCGAGGGCATGCCCTTTATCAATGGCTTGCTCAAGAAGAAGGGCATCGGCGCGCTGGTCAACTACGGCTACCTCCGGTTCGGGCTCGAGACCACGGTCAAGATGCTTGACGAAGTGAAGGAGTTCGGGTTCAAGTATGCGACCCGCGCCGGCCTTTCCATCGGCATCGACGACATGGTCATTCCTGACAGCAAGAAGACTTTGGTCAAGGATGCCGAGAAGCAAGTGGTTGCCGTGCAACAGCAATATCTCGACGGCGCCATCACCAACGGCGAACGCTACAACAAGGTCATCGAAATCTGGTCGGCGATTACGGAAAAAGTTGCCGACGAGATGTTCGGACAGATGCAGCGGGCCGATAAGGAAGGCTTCATCAATCCGATCTACGTCATGGCTGATTCCGGCGCTCGCGGATCGAAACAGCAGATTCGCCAGCTCTCCGGCATGCGTGGACTGATGGCCAAGCCTTCTGGCGAAATCATCGAGTCACCCATCACGGCGAACTTCCGCGAAGGGTTGACGGTGCTGGAATATTTCGTCTCGACGCACGGCGCCCGCAAGGGTCTGGCCGATACCGCGCTGAAGACGGCGGATTCCGGCTACCTGACGCGGCGTCTGGTCGACGTCGCGCAGGACGTGATCATCAGCGAATACGACTGCGGCACCGTGGACGGCATTTACGTCCAGGGTATCGTCGAAGCCGGTGAAATTATCGAGCCGTTGCGCGACCGCATTGTGGGCCGCGTATCGCTTGAGAAGATCAAAGACTACGACGGCAACGTGATCGTCGACATCAACAACGAAATCACCGAGGAACTCGCGGGATCGATTCAGGCTGCGGGAATCGAGCGAGTGAAGATTCGCTCGGTGCTCACTTGCGAATCGAAGCGCGGCGTTTGTGTCATGTGTTACGGCCGCAACCTGGCTTCCGGCCGCTTGGTTGAACTCGGCGAGGCTACCGGCGTTATCGCCGCGCAGTCGATCGGCGAACCCGGAACGCAGCTTACGATGCGTACCTTCCACATCGGCGGTACAGCATCGCGAGTCTCCGAGCAGTCGCGGCTCGATGCCAAGAATAACGGCACGGTGCGCTTCATTGGTCTGCAGACGGTGAAGTCGAAGTCGGGCGATCTGGTGGTGATGAACCGCCAGGGCTCAATCGCGGTCGTGGACGACAAGAACCGCGAGCGTGAGCGCTACTCCGTGATCTACGGCGCCAAACTCAAAGTCAACGATGGCGATCCGGTGCAGCAAGGCAAGGTCATGGTCGAGTGGGATCCTTACACGTTCGCCATCCTTACCGAAATTGGCGGCACGGCGCAGTTCAAGGACTTGCAGGAAGGCGTGACTTTACATGAAGAGGTAGACGAAGTCAC
>JBAWCJ010000370.1:0-3338 GCA_049590215.1 Candidatus Sulfotelmatobacter sp.
CTCATAACCCAAAGGTCGGTGGTTCAAATCCACCCCCCGCAACCAACCTCAAGCATTTTCCCTTCAATCACTTGGAGCCGTTTGCCGCAAATTTGAAAAACCGCAGTATTATTCAAAATCGGTAAGAGAAGTATTGGCAATCAACTTATGATGCCTCTGGGTCGCCCGCCCGGTCCTCGGAATCGCGGGATAGTCGGAAACTTCCCGTTGGGAAGCAGAGACCCGCTCGGACTGTATACGCAGTGGGCGCGTCAATATGGCGACATCTTTTACTACCGGGCCTTTAACCGCCACATTTATTTCCTGAACCGCCCTGATCTTATCGAACAGGTTCTGCTCAATGACTACCGAAGTTTCATCAAGGGTGAGGCTCTCCAAGTCAACCGCCGGATCTTTGGCAACGGACTCTTAACCAACGAAGGAGATTCGTGGTTGCGGCAGCGACACCTTATCCAACCGGCCTTTCACCGGGACAGAATCGCGTCTTACGGGAACACCATGGTGGCCTATACGGAGCGGATGATGGCGGCGTGGCGGGACGGTGAAGTGCGGGACATTCATCAGGACATGATGCGTCTCGCGCTGGAAATTGTGGCCAAGGTTCTCTTCGATGTCGAGGTCACTGTCGAGAGAGACCGAGTTGCGGAGGCGCTGAACACGGTGATGGAGCTGGGCTCGGGGGGACGTATGCTCCTGCCTCCCATACTCCGCCTCTTGCCGACTCCCGACAACCTGCGTTACCGGCGCGCAGTCCGCCAGCTGGATGACATTGTGTATGGTCTTATTCGCCAGCGGCGAGCAAGTGGCCAGATTGCCGACAACCTGCTCTCTGAATTGTTGCAGGCTCAGGACGAAGGCGGTGGGATGACGGACAAGCAGTTGCGCGATGAAGTGATGACCCTGCTTTTGGCCGGCCACGAGACGACTGCGGTCTCGTTATCGTGGATCTGGTACCTGTTGGCGCAGTATCCCGAGGTGGAGAAAAAGCTGTGGTCAGAGCTTCGCTGCGTACTGAACGGCAAAAGCCCGGGAATGCGGGATCTGTCCAAACTACCGTACACGGAGCGAGTAGTAAAGGAAGCCATGCGTCTTTACCCCCCCGCTTGGGCTGTGGTTCGAAACGCCGCGAAAGACTGTGAGATTGGCGGCTATCGAGTGCCCGCCGGAGCGACTGTGGTGGCTAGCCAGTGGGTGATGCACCGCGACCCTCGATATTATGAACAGCCCGAGAGGTTCAATCCAGACCGCTGGTTGGATGAGCAGGCCAAAGCTGCTCCCAAGTTTGCTTACTTTCCTTTTGGCGGGGGACCGCGTGCTTGTATAGGCGCCTCGTTTGCCGCGATGGAAGCTGCTTTGGTGTTGGCGGCGATCGCGCAGAGGTTTCAGATCCGGGTTGCGCAAGATCATCCGGTCGAGCCGTTACCCAGCATTACACTCCGGCCCAGGCACGGCATTCAGGTGGTACTTGCCCGGCGCGCAATTGAGGATTCTGTTGCCTAGCTTGGTTAATCGTCCGGCCCGAGGAACGCGAGAACGGCGCTACACCCCCGGAAGCAACCGACTTGGCAGAGCAAATACTTGGGCCCGGCAAGAGTGATTCGGCATAATCGCCCGGTTTCTACCACCGGGATGAGTAGGCAAAGAAGTGATCGGGAAAATCCAAGATCGCGATACGAACTCTCGACGAGGGAAACGGAATAACAGCCAAGTCCCTCTTTCTAGAACGAGTTGGCGCGTTAGGTTTAGGCATGTCAATACGGCAGCAATCGGCGAGTCGCACGGTTTTTGAGTTTTACCGCCGCGTAATTGTGAAATTCGATTGACGGAGAAATACCGATCGTCCTAGTATTGGTTTTGTCATGACCTCGTTGACCTACCGCCGTCACCATCATCATTCCCATCATGCGATGAGCGTGTCGGCGGAGGACTACGGATAACAGCCTAAGAGCACTGATAGGAAATCCAAGCCCGCTGACGCAAACGCGCAGCGGGCTTTTTGTTTCTGCCGCAAGCATCCAAGTGCCGGGGCGGAGGAAAAGGACAGCCTAATGGAGATCGACTTCGACAAAATGCAGGGCTTGGCACCCGCGGTGATTCAGGATGCAGGCACGGGAGAGTTGCTTATGGTGGGCTTCATGAACCGCGAAGCGCTGGAGATAACCATGCGGACGGGCTTCGTCACGTTTTATAGCCGCTCGCGGAAAAGTTTGTGGACCAAGGGAGAAACCTCCGGCAATCGGCTGGCAGTCATCGCAGCTTGGACCGACTGCGACCGCGACACGGTGCTGTTCCGCGTCCGCGTGTTGGGCGAGGGCAAGGTTTGCCATACGGGGTCGAGGTCCTGCTTCACGGAGGAACTGCAGCTGGGTGCAGCGGCCATGGCTGCCGCAAAGGAGACGCGGTGATGAAGCTTCGTCTGGGCATCCCCAAGGGAAGTTTGCAGGAAGCAACGCTCAGCCTGTTCACCCGCGCCGGGCTGCGCGTCTATACCAGCGCGCGCTCCTACTTCGCCGCCACCGACGATCCGGAAATTGAATGCCTGCTCATTCGTGCGCAGGAGATGGCTCGCTATGTCGAACACGGGGCGCTGGATGCCGGCCTGACTGGCCTCGATTGGGTGGCGGAAAGCGGCCTTGACGTGGTCCGCGTTACCGACCTGATCTATGCGAAACAGAGCATGGGCAAAGTGAAATGGGTGCTGGCTGTGCCGGAGGATTCAGACTTTCAGAAACCTCAGGACCTCGAGGGCAGAATCGTAGCCACCGAGCTGGTGAATTTCACGCGCAACTACTTTGCCAGCCGGAATGTGCCTGTGCGGGTTGAATTCTCCTGGGGCGCGACTGAGGTGAAGCCGCCGTTGCTGGCGGATGCCATCGTCGAAGTTACAGAGACTGGGAGTTCGCTGCGCGCCAACCATCTGAGAATTATCGAGACGGTGCTCGAGTCGAATACGCAACTGATCGCGGGCAAGGCGGCGTGGTCCGATCCCATGCGGCGGCGCAAGATCGAAAACCTGGCGGTAATGCTGTCCGGGGCCATGGCGGCGCAGGGCCGCGTGGGCCTGATGCTCAACGTCCGCAAACCGGATCTGGCCGGGGTTCTTGGCCTGCTGCCCGCGTTGAAGGATCCTACTGTCGCGCCGTTGGCAGATGGCGAATGGGTCGCGGTCAATACCATCATCGAGGAGCAGACTGCCTGGAGTTTGATTCCGAAGCTCAAGGAAGCGAATGCACAAGGGATCGTCGAGTATCCGCTGAACAAGGTGGTGATGTGATGAGCGCCGTGCCGCGCAATGTGATGCGCATTCTTGAAGGAGCTAAGAAAGACCGGTTCGTGCG
>JBAWCJ010000371.1:0-9597 GCA_049590215.1 Candidatus Sulfotelmatobacter sp.
GAAGACGAATAGGAGACGGAAGGATATCCATGTCCAACGAACTGCGTAATTTCCTGGCACTCACCTACGACGAACTGGAAGACCTGAATCTGGAGGCGAAGGAGCAGCGCAGGAACCGTGTCCCCATCGGCAAGATCCAGGAAAAACGTTTGAAGTATCTGACCGACGAAAAGCGGATCAAAGCCGTAACCGTCCTCTTCAGCGATCTCGAAGGCCGGTTGCACATGCTCGACTACGACAAGAAGTTCTTGATCAAGAGCTGGGACAATCTCACCTTCGACGGCTCATCAATTCGCGGGTTCACGGCCCAGCGAGAAAGCGATCTGCGACTCGGCATCGACTGGGCAGCGTTCTACTGGGCGCCCTCGGATGTATTCGGCTCCGGCAAAGTCCTGGTCTTTGGTGAGGTCATCGACAAAGGCGGTACATCGTACTCGGCCGATATTCGCGGCGTGCTGAAGAGCTACGCCGAGAATTTGCACAAGAAGAAAGGCTACACCCTCAACGCGGCCAACGAAATTGAAGGCTTTCTTTTCAAGGGCGCGGATGCCGAGCGCCGCTATCACGAGACCGGCAAGTTCGAATACGTCAACACCGGCGGCTATTATCATTCGCTGCCTGGAGATCCGCTGCGCACCTTCATCGACACTACTGCCGAGGTGCAGCGCGCGATGGGCTTCCAGAATGAAAAGGACCACCCTGAGGTTGCGCCTTCGCAGTTCGAAATCAACTACGGTTATGGCGAAGTGGTCGCAGCCGCCGACCAGATTCAGCTCTACAAGCTGATCTGCCGGCAGGTGGCGACCAACCTGGGATTCACCGCTTCTTTCCTGCCCAAGCCGGTCGTGGGTGTGAACGGCAGCGGCATGCACACCAACGTTTCCATCAGCGAGAACGGCAAGAATCTTTTTTGGGACGCCAAGGGCGAAGAGAAGCTCAGCAAGATGGGATGGGCGTTTCTCGATCGCATCCTCACCCATGGCAACGACATTTGCCTGCTGCTGAATCCGAGCGTGAATGCCTATCGCCGTCTCGATCCACACTTCGAAGCGCCGAACCAGATCAAGGCTTCCGCCGTGGACCGTGGATCGATGATCCGCATCCCCATCGGCAACGAAAAGAGTATGCGCGTGGAAGTGCGCTCGGTCGCTCCCGACGCGAATCCATACCTGGTGATGCTCGCGATCTTCAAGAGCGGCATCGACGGCGAGACCTCGAAGATCAAGAATCTGCGCCAGGCTGAACGCTACTTGCCCGATAACATCTACGACGCGCTCGCCGACTTCCGCAAATCGCAGTGGACAACAAAACTTCTCGGCGAAGACGTGAAGGGCCGCTATGCCGACCTGAAACAAGCCGGTGCCGACCGCTGCCCGCGTCTGCTCGGGACGTTCGTGAAGGCGCCCGAGGTGCAGTATCACCACGACGTCTACAACCAGTTCCTCTGGAACTTGTTTTAGACGCTGCAGTTCTACCAAGCAAAACGCCCGGGCAGCCAGCTCGGGCGTTTTTGTCCTAGTGCGAGTCGAATTGTCTCGATCTAAGTAAACTGGCAAGCGTTCCGCGGTTCGATGCTCGAACTCTGCGGAAAGTTCGACGGTTTGTAGTCAGGATCGATCCTGAGCTTCTCCTTCACCGTCTCATGCAGCACGGAGCCCTCAGGAATCACGCGCCTCGCTCCCAGCGGAATACGCCACTTCTCTTTTTTAGCAACAGGGTCATAGTAAGAGTGCGGAAGGAATTCCAGAATCCACCATGCCCCAGTCAGCGAGTCATGAATTTTCTGCGCTGGATTGGGCGGCACCGGCGCAGGCGGAGGAATCGTTGTCAGAGGAACCCTGGCAAGCACTTGATCGGCTTTCCCCGGGTCGACCAGCAAACCCAGCGGAACCGCTTCACAGAGCATCCACTCGAGAGCAATCTGCGACAGTCCGCTTTCGGCAGCGGCGTAAGAGCCCCCAACGTCGGAGTGCACACCGGCGAACCAGACTTGCTTAAGGCTTTGGCCGGGCAGCTGATCTCCCCACAAGTTGTTTCGAAAATAACAACGCCGTTCATCGATCGAAACCGCGTGCCGCCCATTAACCATTTCTGGATTCTGTCCCGTATAAGGCAGCTTCAGAGGATCCCAAATCCACCCCACCGAGCTGACCGTGTCCCAGACTCCGACAAAATGCAGTGGGCAATCCCGACAGAACGTAAACTTGAATCCGTCTGCCACTTCGAACGTGTTCTTCATCCCCGCGGCGTTTCGCGTTCGCTTCGCGTAAAGCCGGATGATGTAAGGGATGAGCCCGTTATTGCCGGGACACAGCAATCCGAACATGTGAATCACTCCGGCAAGCGCTCGTACTGTGTATGCGCCCCGGCTGAAACCAAACAAATAAACACGGTCTCCGTCCTCATAAACATTCATCAGATAACGGTAGGCATCGCCGACGTTCGCCAGCAGTCCGGCTCCGAACGCCAACCCCATCACTACGGACCACGCTTCACTAATCTTGTTATGCGCGGTGGGCGCTCCCATGGTACCCACACCCGGATGGTAGTACCCGACTTGCCTCTTACCATCGATGATCAGCGCACTGTAGAGCTTGACCACGTTGGAGTTGTGGTCGCCAAATTCGTTTCCCGTTCCGTCACAACAGATCACAATATTTTTGGCCATACGGCCTCCTTGCAAGAGACCAAAATGCCCGGGAAATAAGAGCGGCATCTTATCATCCGCCAGAGACAAAATAATCTCAGTGTCAGTTCTGTTCGGGTTTCGGAAAATTACGTCGAGACCGGCGCGCAGCCTTGTGCTAGATTCAGAGCTTTCATGGACCCTGCTCCCACAATCTCAACTCAGCGCCTGACCCGGCGTTTCGGAGACCTTCTGGCCGTGGACAGCGTCGATCTCCGCGTCGCGCCCGGACAGTTCTTCGGCTTCCTCGGCCCCAACGGCGCCGGCAAATCCACAACCATCAAGATGCTCACCGGTTTGCTTGCCCCCAGTTCCGGACGCATCGAAATCCTCGGCATCGATCTCATCGCGCACCCCGTCGAGGTGAAACGCCAGATCGGCGTCGTTCCCGAAGGCATGGCGCTGTTCGGGCGCCTGACGGGATCGGAGTTCCTGAACTTCGCGGGACGCATGTACGGCCTCGATCGCGAAACCGCAGCCAAGCGCACCGCGGAACTGCTCGACTTCATGCAGCTCGCCGATCAGCCGAAAAAGCTGGTCACCGATTACTCGCACGGCATGCAGAAAAAACTAGCCATGGCAGCAGCCGTGATCCACGGACCGAAGGTCCTATTCCTCGACGAGCCGTTCGAAGGCGTGGATGCCATCGCCGCCGGAACCCTGAAGGCGATGCTGCAAGGTATGATCGCGCGCGGGGCTACGATTTTTCTCACGTCGCACGTGCTCGAAATTGTCGAGCGGCTGTGCACCCATGTCGCCATCATTCATCAGGGACGGCTTGTGGCCCAGGGGTCGCTCGAAGAACTGCGCGCCGGCGTCGAGGCGCAGGCACTCGCACTGTCGCAAAATAACTCGGGCGGCAGTTCGGGTGAACCAGCACCGCTATCCGGCGAAAAGATGACGCTGGAACAGATTTTCCTGCGCACCGTAGGCGGCTCGCAGCGCACTGAACAAGAGCTTTCCTGGCTTGGGTGAGACCGCATGAGTGAAGCCAGCATCAACCTGAACACGCACGGTGAATTGGCTACTATCGCATGGTTGCGCTGGCGGCTCTTCCGCAACGGCCTGCGTTCAACCCGCAGCCAACTGGAGTTGGTCTCGCACATCTTCGTGTTCCTCGCATTCGCTATCGGCGGAATCGGCGGCGCCGTCGGCATGGCCTTTGCGGCAGCTTTGATGATCTCAGCCGGCAAACCGGAATTTCTCGCGCTCCTGCTCTGGTTCGTGTTCATCTTCTGGCTAGTCTTCCCGATAATGGCGACCGCCTTCACCGACAATCCAGATTCCTCCGATCTGCTGCGCTTCCCGCTCAGTTACCGCTCATATTTCCTGGTGCGATTAGCCTACGGCGCATTCGACCCGGCAACATTCCTGGGCAGCCTGTGGTCGCTCGGAATCCTGCTCGGCATAGGCTTCGCGAAACCGGCCCTGTTGCCCTGGACGCTGCTGGTCTTGCTGGCGTTTGCCCTGTTCAATCTTGTGTTCCTGCAAATGGTGTTCGCGTGGGTCGACCGCTGGTTGGCCCAGCGCCGCACCCGGGAACTCATGGGCATTCTATTTATTCTGCTGATGCTGAGCTTTCAATTAATCGGGCCGCTGACACGGTATTTCGAGAAGCCGGCTCAGACCGGTGCGCAGCAATATCTGCAACGCTACCTCGAACCGATGGCAAGGGTGCAAGGCATCCTTCCACCAGGATTGGCCGCCGACGCTATTTCGCAGGCACTATTTTCGCGCTTCATGGCAGGATTCAGTTCGCTCGCGCTGTTATGCGCCTTTGTGTTGCTCATCGGCTACTTCCTCCACGTGCGGTTGTTAGCGCAGTATCGCGGTGAAAACCTCACCGAAGTCGCCGCCGCATCGGCTTCGCCACGAGACCGGTCGCTTCGCTTGGGCTGGGATCTGCCCGGAGCGTCAGCCTCCGTGTCAGCCGTCTTCGAAAAAGAAGTGCGTTATCTCCTCCGCAGCGGTCCCATGCTCCTCACGCTGATCATGCCGCTTTTCGTGCTGGTGGTTTTCCGACTGGGACCTCCCGGTTCTAAGGCGGGCCGCGCCGTAGGATTGCTTAGGCACACTCCCGACATGGCGTTTCCCGCTGCAGCCGCCTACACGCTCCTGCTGCTGACCAACCTGGCTTACAACAATTTCGGCGGAGACGCTGGCGGCATCCAGTTCTTCTACGCCTCTCCCATAAGCTTCCGGGAAATTGTGTTGGCCAAGAATCTCGCTCACGCCAGCATCCTGGCGATCGAGATCCTTGTGGCATGGATTGCGGTCGGCTTCCTCTATGGCCGTCCCACACTCGAGGTCACGGTCGCGTCGCTCGCGGGTCTGTTATTTGCTGCGCCGGTGAATTTCGCCGCCGGCAACCTGCTGTCGATCTACTCTCCGAAGAAACTGGATTATTCCTCCTTCGGCCGTCAGCGCGCCTCTCAGACCACAGTATTAATCAGCCTCGGAGTCCAACTTTTCGTCGTAGGCGTGGGAGTAACGGCGTTCTGGGTCGCGCGCATGTACGGCAACCTCTGGATCGCAACCCTAATCCTGCTAGTGCTGGCGGGAATTTCGCTCTCGGTTTACCGGATTATTCTTAATCGCATGGATGGCCTGGCGCAGGAGCGACGGGAAACGCTGGTCGCAGAGTTGTGCCGTGCCTAGCATCTCTGCCCGGAAGACTTGCGGGACCAGCACTGGGCTACTCTCATCTAACTAGCCCACCACCCGGCGACTCCCGGAGTTGCGCAAACGGCACGCAGAACCTAGAATGCGGTGCTCGCGCGCGAGCCATCCGTTTCTCACCCTGGAGGCCACATGAAAAGAGGCAACGTGAAAACAAGAACGATAGGATTGACGCTTGGAATGCTGTTTGTCGGCTTGGCGATGTGCTCCGCCCAAAACCCAATGCTGGGAACTTGGAAGCTGAACGAAGCCAAATCGAAGATCCCTGCTGGAGCCGGCAAAAATCTTACGGTAACGTACGAGGCCGCTGGCGACAGCATGAAAGCCACGATCGACGGTATCGACGGTCAAGGAAAGCCCACCCACACCGAGTGGACAGGCAAGTTCGACGGCAAAGACTATCCGGTCACCGGCGATCCGACTGCAGATACGCGGTCGGTCAAGCAGGTCGACGACCATCACTACGCCTTGACAGTTAAGAAAGGCGGTAAAGTCACCGCGACCGGTAAGGCCGTGATCGCGGCAGACGGCAAGAGCCGGACCATCACTGTGAAAGGAACTAACGCCGCCGGCGCAAAGGTCGAGAGCACGGCAGTCTACGACAAGCAGTAAGTTCATTCGCTAACGATGAGACAAAGCCTTCCGCCGGGATCACCAGGCGGAAGGCTCTTGCATTGTGAGGCTGAAGAAAACAATCGGCTAGCGCTATTTCTTTTCCGGATTCGCCAGAAACCGGTACCCCACGCCCCGCACCGTGAGCAAGTGACGAGGCTGCGCGGGATCGTCTTCAATGTAGCGCCGCAGCCGGACAATAAAGTTGTCGATGGCCCGCGTATCGGTGTCTTCGTGCAGGTCCCAGACTTCTTCGAGAATCTCTTTGCGTGAAACGATGCGCCCCTCGCTTCGCACCAGATGGCGCAGCAGTTCCGATTCCATCAGGGTCAGATGAATGACGTTGTCGGCCGTGCGCAGTTCAAGCGTGCCGAAGTCAATACTCTTGCCGCTGAAAGAAAATGTTCCGAAGTCGCTGGTCCCGGCCGAATCGGACGCCGGCTGAGCAGCGTCCGGGTTCTCCTTGCCGGCCCGCATCCATTGGCTGCGCCGAAGCAGTCCCTGCAAGCGAGCCAAGAGAATGGACAAATCGAAAGGCTTGGGCAAATAATCATCCGCTCCCGCAGCAAAACCTTTCAGCACATCTTCGGGTTGGCCGCGAGCGGTCAGCATGAGCACCGGCACATAATTCCGCGCCGCCCGTAATTCTGAAACCACGCTGAAACCATCTTTGCCGGGCAGCATAATGTCGAGCACGATGGCGTCAAAGTTTTCCTTCTTGTCCAGAAGCCGATCAGTAGCCGCTTCACCATCGCCCACAACCTCGGCGGAGTAGCCTTCGGCTTCCAGGTTGAAGCGCAATCCCTGCGCCAGATGGGCTTCGTCTTCCACCACCAGCACGCGGCTCATGCGCTCGACCTCATGACGCTCGCTCTCATGACATGCGCCCTCATGATAAAGACCTCGGCAGTTCCATCGTAATCGTCGTGCCATGGCCTTCGCCGGCGCTTTCGGCAAACACTCGGCCGCCGTGCTTTTCCGCAATCGACTTCACAATGAACAGGCCCAGCCCCGTCCCCTTCACGTGCGCCAGCGAACGGTGGCTGACCCTGTAGAAGCGCTTGAAGATCCTCTTCATATCGTCGGCAGGGATGCCGACGCCATGGTCCCGCACGCTGAGCACAACCCGCTTTTCATCAGGCGCAGCCAGGCGCACCCGCACGTCCACATGCTCGCCGGAATATTTGATGGCATTGTCGAGAACGTTGAACACGGCGGTGCGCAGGTCTTCATCGCTACCCAGCACGCGCACCCCCGCGCCATTGCTCGAAGCCTCTTCATATCGGAGAGCCTCCTGTGGCAGATGATGGCGGGTTCGCGCGGCATCCATGCAGTCGCGCACCAGCTGCCGCAAATCAACCGCGGATTTCTCCCGTCCAGCTCTCTTGTCCCCGGCGCGTCCGGCGCGCAGCACCTGTTCCACTGTCTCCGTGAGGCGATCTGTGTCGCTGAGCATCACCCGGTAAAACTCCTGCTTCTGCGGTTCCGGCAAATCGCGCCGCTGCAAGGTTTCCAGATGCAGCCGAATGGAAGCAACCGGCGTCTTCAATTCATGAGTAACGGCGTTGATAAAGCTGTCATGCTGTTCGCTGCGGCGAAGCTCGCGGACCAGAAAGCTGGTATTGACGATCATTCCAGCGATGATCAGCGCAAAAAAGATGACGCCGAAGAACAGCAGCACTCCCTCGCGCCAGTTAAGAATGATCCATCCAACATTGAGCGCAACCGCCAGCGCTACCAGGCCAATGCCCAGGCAAACAAAGAAGACGATAGTTCCGCGACGGCTCGTGATGCGCATAGCGTCAGGCTGATTTTACCGCGTTCGCGGTCGAGGGCTACCAAAAGACCGAAGAGGAGACAAGCACAGGGAGCAGCACTTGAGCGTTATTGGTGAAATGGCGGTATTGCGACGACTAACCTTTGTGAACCTTCGCGAATATTCCAATCAGAAGGAATGCCGCAACGAGAGAGCCGGCCGACAGGTAATACCGACGTCGAAGAGGACTGCTTGGAAAGAGCTCCTTGTGTTTTCTAAGTATTCTGCGCCAATCACTTCCCAACATCCCGTACCACACGAGTCGTTCCGTCTTCGCTGCTCCCCGGTTGCCGGCCATTTGCATTCGGATTGCGATGGCGGCGTTCGCCGCGAATCCCGCAACGAAAATCCCAAACAACAGGGCCAACAAGATCATCTGTGTGCCCTCATTTCTTTTCGCTTTAATTGTCGCACCGAATCCGCCGCCAGCCAATAGATGGGCCGATGACTTCTGAACTCGCGTTATCAGCGTTTATACGAAACAGCCCTTTCATGACCGCGTGTGAGACAGCTTCCAAATGCCCCCGAAAAGAAAAACCCGCCGGAAAGGCGGGTTCGTATCCAATGCAGTTGTCGCCTGGGCTCTAGTCCCCCGCCGCCGCGCCCTCAGCCAGACCAGCCGTAACCAACCGCCCGTTCGGCGCAGCAACCAAACCGTTCTCCAGATCAGCCAGCCGCACGCGCTTAATATCCCAAGCCAGCCCCAGCGTCTTCAGCGCCCAGATGCCGTACCAGTTCATATCAACTTCATACCAGGTAAAGCCATGCTGCGCCGCCGTGGGATGCGCGTGGTGATTGTTGTGCCAGCCTTCTCCGAACGTCAGCAGAGCAACCCACCAGCTGTTGGTCGAAAGATCGCGCGTAGCAAACCGCCGCGTGCCCCACGAGTGCGTCGCCGAATTCACCAGCCAGGTAGCGTGCAGGCCAACCACGGTGCGAACGAAGATGCCCCACATCAGAAACGGAAGCCCGCCGATCGCGAACAGGATGGCTCCCAGCACAATCATGGGCACGTAGTGATACTTGGTGATCCAAACGTGAAATTTATCTTTGGCGAGGTCGGGAACGTAGCGGGCCAGCGTGGTCGTGTCATGGTGCATCGACTTGCCCATCAGAATCCAGCCCATGTGCGCCCACCATTTGCCCTCGATGGGCGAATGCGGGTCTCCATCCTGATCCGAGTATTGGTGATGAATGCGGTGCGTCGCGACCCAGAAAATCGGCCCACCCTCGAGTGCCAGCGTAGCGCACACGGTCAGGAAGTACTCCACCCACTTTGGCGTCTTGTAGCCGCGATGCGTGAGCAGCCGATGATAAGCCATGCCGATTCCCAGGCTGCCCGATACCCACCACAAGAACATGGCGACGAACAGAGCCTTCCATGTGAAGAAGAAGAGCGCTGCCACCGCGCCCACGTGAAACAGGCCCATAAAGATCGCGGTCACCCAGTTCACTTCGCCGTTTGCCGCTTGCCGTTTTTCCAGGCTTTCCAGTTGCATATCCAAAGTGGTTCCTCGTTCGGCTGGTTCTCGAATCCGCTACCGCCTGATCTAACGTATCAAGAGACTGAGCTAAAGCACTGTAATACTTGTGTAATAGCAGGCGGGGCGGTCATTACGGAGGTACCAGAGGAAGGTAACAAAACGGGGCGCGACCGCAGCCGCGCCCCGAACGAGCAGAATTACGTGCAGAATTACAAATCACTTATTCCATCAAACTCTCATGCGCTCATCGGCATTTGCTTCATCGCCACTTCCATGTCTTCCATCGTCATGTCGCGCTTGTGAGTTCCAATCGACCACTT
>JBAWCJ010000372.1:0-2989 GCA_049590215.1 Candidatus Sulfotelmatobacter sp.
GCCATGGCTTTCGGTGGGGATGGCAAAGTAGAAGACGCCGAGGCCTTCGGCCGCATTACCGCCGAAGAATCCCGCGCCATTGGCATCCACTGGAATTTTTTTCCCGACGCCGATGTGAACTCCAACCCGGCGAATCCCATCATCAACACGCGCTCCTTCGGTGAAGATCCTAAGCAAGTTGGCGATCTGGTCACTGCCTATATCAAGGGCGCGCATGAAGGCGGAATGCTGACCACGGCGAAACACTTTCCCGGTCACGGCGACACCGCGACCGATTCGCACCTCGGCGTCGCCAGCGTCAATGTGGACCGCGCCCACCTCGACTCCATTGAACTGCCGCCGTTTCGCCAGGCTATTGCGGCGGGGGTCGACTCAGTCATGGTGGCCCACGTGACCGTGCCCGCACTCGATCCCGATCCCAACCACGTGGCCACGATCTCGCCGGCAATTGTTTCGGATCTGCTCGAGAGGCAACTCGGCTTCCACGGAATCATTGTCACCGACGCGCTCGACATGGCTGCCCTTACACACCTTTTCGCCAACAACATCGGCCGGGCTGCGGTCGAAGCTTTCAAGGCCGGCAACGACCTGTTGCTCATTCCCGCCGACTTTCCGGCCTCATACAATGCCATGCTCCAGGCGGTTCAGTCGGGAGAAATCTCCCGCGAGCGCCTGGACCGCTCTGTGCTTAAGATCCTGAAGACAAAGGCGTCTCTAGGTCTGCAGAATGCGCGAATGGTTGATGTCAATGCCCTCGCCAACCTGGTAAGCAAGCCGGAGAACCTCGCGTTCGGACAGCAGGTGGCCGATACTGCTGTGACCCTGGTGCGTGACAACGGCCGGGTGTTGCCGCTTAAATCTTCACTCAAAAACCAGGGAACCGCAAAGACGGCCCTTTCGTATACAACTCAAGAGGAGACACGCAGTCAGACGGTCGCAGTGCTCTTCTCCGAGGACGTGCGGACCGAATCCGGGCGAGTTTTTGGACGTGAATTTCGAGCCCGCATTCCTGACGCCCGCGTGCTCTACGTGGATCCGCGCATCGCCGCTGGGATGAGCGACGAGGTGCTGAAAGCCGTAGCCGAAGCCAAAACGGTGGTGGCCGCGGTCTACGTAGTGCCAACGGCGGGCAGAGTCGGGAATGCGGTTGCCACGACAGATGCGTCCGGCGTACTGCTGCAGCAGTTGCTGAATCGCGCGGCGGAAAAGACGGTGGTCATCGCCATGGGGAACCCATATTTGGCGTCGGACTTCCCGAAGATTGCGAACTACATGTGTACGTTTTCTAACGCGTCGGTGTCGGAGCTAAGCGCCGTCAAGGCGTTGTTTGGAGAAATCTCGATTCGCGGGCATCTTCCCGTGAGCATTCCCAACGTTGCCCAGCGGGGCGCCGGCCTCGAGCGTCCAGTTCAGGTTGCTGGTGGAGGGTCTTAATATGAACACGAACAAATTCTCGACACTTGTGACGGCAGTCGCTGGAATCGGCCTGGCTGCGCTCCTTGTCCTGCCCGCGTGCAGCGTGAACGTGAAGAAAGAAGCTGACGGCCAGGACAAACAGGTCGACATCCATACGCTTCTCGGTGGCGTCCACGTCAGCAATCAGGCTGACGTTGCCGACGTCGGCCTACCGGTTTATCCGGGCGCCCGCCTGAAGGAGAAGGATTCCGACGGCAGCAACAAAAGCGCCAACGTCAACATCTCCGGCTTCGGCTACGGGCTGAAAGTTGTCGCCATGGAGTATGAGTCCGACGCCGCGCCTGCCAAAATCCTGTCTTTCTACCGAGACCAGTTAAAAAAGTACGGGAATGTGCTGGAATGCCACACTTCCGATCTCGACCTCGACATGAAAATGGGTGAGCACGGCTCGCAGAACGATTCGACCGAGTTGACCTGCGGGGGCGATCACGGCAACAACATCGAGCTCAAAGTGGGCCGAAAAGACGACCAGCATATTGTTGCGGTCCGATCGGATGGTGGGGGATCAAGCTTTTCTTTGGTCTATGTAAGGACCCACGGAAAAGATGCGGATATCTAGTCGCGCATCTGCCTCGCGGGGCTGCGGTTCCTTGCGCCTGCCGCTCGTCGTGCGATACCTTCAAGCGAGCCCTTCTTTCATTCCATGGATCATCCCTGCCACAAATGCGGACACAGTATCGAAGACGGCAAGCCCTTCTGCTCGCAATGCGGTGCGCCGCAGATTCGCGTGGCTGTTCCCGAAGTATTGGCGGAAGCCACACCTCAAGGCGATGGAAGCGTGCGAGCGCTTGACCGAGACCTGACACCGAGTTCCTCCGTCATCCCCGTCGGCTCGCTGCCCGGGAGTGAGACTCACGCCCTACGGCCGTGTGCTTTCGCGGCCGTAGTCGCCCTCGGGCTTACAGCCCTCGGTCTGAATCCATTTGTAGCGGCGCTAGGCGCGGGATTTCTCGCGGTCGCTTTCTACCGCCGCCGCGGCCCCGGAATTTCGATCGGGAGCGGGTCTGGCGCAAGGCTTGGCGCCGTCAGCGGCATCCTGTTTTTCGCGATGTCGACCGTCCTGGAATTATTGGCCGTGGCTTTACTTCACAAGGGTGCGGAAATACGAAGCCAAATGCTCGATAAGATCCAGCAGGCAGCGGCGCGCTATCCCGGCCCCGAGGTCCAACCCTTCCTGGACTTTGTAAAAACCCCGGATGGCTTCGCAATCATGATGGTGGCTTCGGTAATTTTCGGGCTTCTTGCCTTTGTTGTTCTCGGCACCTGCGGAGGCGCTCTCGGCGCAGCTCTGCTGGGGAGACGCGATCGTCCATAACAGGCGCATGGCGCGGTCGGCGGGCGTTTTCACCCCGGTCTTGCCTGCCCCGCCCTGTCCGCGTATGATGCAGCGTTTGCGTTCTTACGCGATGAACAAACCGGCGCGCGGTTCACTGCTCGGCATCGAGCACCTCGAGGAGAAAGAAATCCTGGGCCTGCTGAAGCTGGCCCGCCGGATGAATCCGCTCAAGGTGCG
>JBAWCJ010000373.1:0-2867 GCA_049590215.1 Candidatus Sulfotelmatobacter sp.
TCGTAGACGCCGAAGGCGAAGAGAAGTACGCCCACATGTACCAGTACGGGGTCAAACGGATGCTTCGCGAAGCCAGCCAGCAGACGTCGTTCGTCATCCACCCAGCCTTCCGGTCAGTACTAGCCTGCGACCCGAGCTAACCCCCGATGTCCGGGGAAAGCCGCTTGGCCCAAATCTGGGGCGGGGGCTGGCCCATCTTTGATTTCCCGACCGCTGGCACTATCACGACTGAGGCTGCCCCACCTTTGCTTCTTTTGCAAAGGTGGGACGCGATGCAGCCTGTGGCCAAAGGATTTTGACTGTCCACACCGGCAACGAATCGATCCTCTCATACTAATTTCCACAGCTCCCTGTGACATCTGACCTTGCGCACAGCCCTGACTTAGTTTCAGAATTGTCCCAGCAAAGGCAGCACACGCAGCGCCAGCAAAACGGGGGCCCAGACCAAGAAATCAACTCCTAACTCCTGTGTTCTCTAGATTTTGACCTCTAAGTCCTTTCTTCGACGTATTTTACGGGCCAAAACATGCTTAACTCGATGATTCCAAAGAGGGAGGGGGGGAGGGGGGTACCCTGTAATCAGACAGTAACCCTGCGCCGCCGAAACCACTCGAACACCGGAACGCCAGCCAGAATTACCAGCAATCCATAAAAAGAATTCGGCCAGTCTCCGCGGAAGGTGTAGCAGAGCAGGACCGCGGCCACAAGAATGAACAGGGCCGGGACGAAAGGATAACCGAACACGCGATAAGGCCGCGCCGCTTGCGGATCGCGCCACCTGAACACGAATATGGTGCTGCCCGCGATCATATAGAAGAGCCATTCCGCAAAGATGGCGAGAGAAAAAAGCTGCCGGAAGTTTCCTCCCAGCAGCAGGAGAACGATCGACAGCACGGCTTGGAACACGATAGCAACCGACGGCGTGTGAAAGCGGGGATGCACGTCGGCCAGGGCCGAGAAGAAGTATCCATCACGAGCCACGGCAAAAGGCACGCGCGCGCCGCTCATAATTGTGCCGTTCAACGTGACCAGCATCGAGATCGCCATGCCCGCAGACACAATGCTCGCGCCCATCCGCCCCATGACCAGAGCGACCGCGTCGGAAGCGGGCCGCGGCGAGGCCGCAATCGCACTCGCCGGCAACACGTATTGCACGCCGGCATTCACCAGCACATACAGCAACCCGACCGTGGCCACACCAGCAATCAACGCAATCGGAATACTGCGCGCGGGATTCTTCACTTCGCCAGCAACCATGTTCAGATCATTCCATCCGTCATACGCCCAAAGCGCCGCCACCAGCGCGGCCATGAAACCGGCGACTCCGCCCTTGGCCCCGGTAAAGGTTGTCGCAAAGTTGCTCCAGCCGCGCCCAGTTGCGCTGCCGGCTCCGCTGAAGCACACGACCACGATGCCCAGAATGATTGCTACTTTCAACACGGTGAACACCAGTTGGAATTCGCCGGCCTTCTTGACTCCAAAGTAGTTGAGAAGAGAAATGAGAACCGCCGCAGCGATCGCGACAACCTGTCCCCAGGTAACTGCGAAAGGAACAGAAATAACGTTCGTGGGAAAAAACGAAAAGACGGAGAACGTGCCAAGAACGCGAACCAGTCCGATCGCGATCGTGGCCACGGACGCAGGTTTGGCGATAACGAACCACGTCCAGGCATAAAGAAAGCCGCCGAGCGGACCGTAGGCGTCGCGCACATAAACATATTCTCCGCCAGCCTGCGGCTTCATGGCGCCAAGTTCGGCATACGTGAGCGCGCCAAAGAAAGAGAGGATTCCACCGACGAGCCACGCCAGATACACCAGCTTGGCCGAACCAACGGCCTGCATCATCTCGCTGGGAACAAGAAAAATCCCACTGCCAATGATTGTGCCTATAACCACCGCAGACGCGTGGCTGACGCCCAGATCACGGGCCAACTCGGGACGCGCAGTGGTTCGCTGGGTCAGTTCGGGCATGATGGAAGGGTGTCAGTATACGTCAGAGGCAGCGTCGGTTTTCTTCGGAGGCTCTGGTTGAAACAGGCTTGCTATGTATCCCACCGCAAACGTCACTGTCGTTCCAATCATCACCCACCAGGTCCACGGAACGTGCACTCTCCACAAATACAGTTCGGTGCTGAAGCCGAAGAGCATCCCGACCATCGCGCCGCGCTGATTGGCTTTTCGCGTCAGAACTCCCAGCAGGAAAACTCCCAGCAGAGCGCCATACGCTACAGAAGCAATCTGCAGCCCGACCTCAACCACGCGTCCCACTTTTTGCAACGCGAGCACGGCCAACCCGAACAGCACGATCGCCCAAAAGAACGTTGCCATCCGGGAGAGCTTCATGCGCGCCTGCTCATCGGTCTTCGGGCGGAAGCGCAGGAGAAAATCCATGATCGTACTCGACGAAAGGGAATTCAGCGCAGCGCTCAGATTCGACATGGCAGCCGCCAGAATCGCCGCGATGAGCAGGCCGGAAATTCCATGCGGCATCTGGTTGACAATGAATGTCGGATAGATGCGATCGGGCTTTCCAAAATTCGCCGAGGGCACGCGATAGAACGCCCACAGCATTACGCCCACAATCAAGAAGAGCGCAAACTGAAACAGGATTGCGACGCCACTCGAAAGCAGCGCTACCGTAGACTGCTTCTGCCCGCGCGCCGACAGAAGGCGCTGGACGATGAGTTGATCGGTACCGTGGCTTGCCGTGATGAAAAACGTTCCGCCGATCACGCCCGCCCAGAAGGTGTAAGGCAGCCAGAAGTTGGGCTGGAAGTCGAACACCTGCAGTTTGCCCGCGCTTGCGGCCGCGGCATGAATCGCCGTCCATCCTCCGGGCACGAGATGCAGGATGGTCACCAATCCAA
>JBAWCJ010000374.1:0-2583 GCA_049590215.1 Candidatus Sulfotelmatobacter sp.
CGGTTAAAGGATCGAGAGGAGAATGCAGGACGCGAGGTCGAGCGAGGGGCGAAGGAACGAGCCGCGAAACCAGAACCCGCGCGTGCACCGCCGAAAGCCGAAGCGCTCGAGTGCCCAGCGAACCCACCGCCGTGCGAAGCAAACCCGCCATGCCCGCCACCGGACGCATGCCCTCCACCACCGTGCTGCGCCGAAAGCGGCACACCGGCCAGGAGTAGCACGAACGCCGCACTGAGAAGCGGTCGATGCATGCCCCTATTATATGCCTGCCTCAGGCCGGACAGGGCGAGAATTTGGTACCTAGCGAAAGGCGAATCAGGACACTGCCCGGCACCGAGACGACGCGTGAAGCCTTATCGCTTCTTGCTCTTCGCCTTTGGCTTCGGCTTATGAGCCGTTTTCTTCGATGAGGCAGGATGTTTCGCAGCCGGCTTTGCAGCAGCTTTCGCAGCGGGTTTCACAGCATGCTTCGCGGGCTTGTTCTGGGCTTTGACAGCCGTCGGCGTCCCTTTGGATTTAGCCTTCGCAGGAGACGCAACCACCGGGGCCACGACTGCAAGCGCCACAGCCTTCACTTTGCCCTTCGCCACTTCGCCCTTTTTCCCCACTGCAACCGGAGCCGGCGCAGCCGGAGCGACTTTCGGCCCACGCCCACGTCGCGGCGGAGGCGGTGGAGGCGGTGGAGGCGGCGCAAACGGTTTCAAAAACTTCAAAGTCTCCGTACGCGACCGCAGTTTTCCGTCGAGTAGCAGCATGAACACATCGCGCGCGATCTTCGGATACTCCGGCAACTGCGGCGTGATCAGCAGTTCCGTCATCTCCGGCAGCGGAATGCGTTGCTGCACCTGCCGCCACTTGGTCAGGAAATTTTTAATCTTTTGCGCCACCGTCTGCTGCCGCGCGGTCACCGCCAGAAATAAAATCATCTCCGGCCGCGCCGACGACAACAGATTCCACGTGCGCGAAGGCGTCGCCGCTTCTTTCCCAGTCAATCGCTTCGCCAACTCTTTCGCGTGATCCTCGATATCCCGCCAGGCTTCGATCAAGTCCTTGCGCGGAATCTGCCGCCGCAAATCAGAAATGTCTTTATCCGAGAGCCGCGCCGTCAAGAAATGCATCACCGCCGGCGATGGATCGACCGTATACCCCAGGTCCACCATCTGCTGCCGCGTCTTCATCAACAGCGCCAGCCCATTCGTATCCACTTTGGCCGAGGACCAGTGCGGATGCAGCACCTTCAGCCACTCTTCTTTTTCGAGCGCCTTCACCACGTTCAGCGGATCATCTTCATGCGCCAACTGCGCAATCTCATGCCCCACCGCGCTGCGCGAGATATGCTCGATGTAGTTATTTTCCTTGGCGGCGTTGTAGCGCAGCTGCGTGCGCTCTTCCAGCGGCCAGTGAAAGCGCGCCGCAAATCGCGTAGCGCGAATCAGCCGCGAAGGATCTTCCACGAACGAGTAGTTGTGCAGAATCCGCAGCAGCTTCGCCTCGATGTCAGCAACTCCATTGAACGGATCAAGCAGCAGCCCTCGCGACCCCTCATTCAGCGACAGCGCCATCGCGTTCACCGTGAAGTCGCGCCGCCGCAAATCCTCCTGAATGCTGGCCGGCGCAATCACCGGAGCCTTGCCCACCCTCTCGTAAACCTCCGTCCGCGCCATGCCAATCTCAGCGCGCACATTCCCCGGCAGCACCAGAAACAGCGTGCGCACGTCTTCATCGTGCCCGGCCACCTGCGCGCCCGCCCGCTCGAAATCTTTCTGCAGTTTGAGAGGATTGCCCTGAACCGTGAAGTCCAGGTCGCGGATCGTGAACCCGCTTACGATGTCGCGAATCGCCCCGCCGGTAAGATAGAGAGTAATTCCCGCGGCCCGGGCTATGTCCTGCACCAGATTGACGCCTTTCGTCTGATCCGGCGTCAACCGGATTTCCATCGTGTAAATGTAATCAGCCATTCGTCTTCAGACAACCGACTTCAAGCGTTCCCGGCGACCGCAGTTTCCTGCACATGCCAGTCACGGTCAGGCGGGATTAAATCCAACGCTTTTCCACAAGATTTCCACAGACTGTTGAGGCCCACACTCGTTCCTTCAAGACCGGGCGAGACTCAAGCCGTTACATATAAAGCACTTAAACAGAGTTTAGTTGAGACAAAGTAACTTAAAGGAATAACACAAGGTTAATATTTTGGCTACTGCCAACGTGGATTCCAGCGATTTCTTCCCATTTAGTGCGAGAATGAGGCGGCCATCGGGCTTCGGCTGAACCAGCGTGCCTTGCCGAAGCCCGAAAGCCGAAGCCCGAAGCCCGACCATGCCCTCGACCCACAAGAAAGTAATCGTCCGCAAGATGGACCGCGACTCCGTCTCCGGCTACGTTTCCCACGCGCAATTCATCAACGAGGGCAAACTCGAGCTGCTCAACACCTCCGGCACCGTAATCGCTATCGACCTGCGCGAGATCAAAGGCGTCTACTTCGTCCGCGAGTTCGGCGACTCCGAGTCGCTAACCCGCAAGACCTTCACCACCCGCCCCCGCTCCGAAGGCCTCTGGGTCCGCCTCCGCTTCAAGGACAACGAA
>JBAWCJ010000375.1:0-2137 GCA_049590215.1 Candidatus Sulfotelmatobacter sp.
TTGAGCGTCATCGGCTCGTTCCTGGGTCGAGGGCGGCCGCGAATCGCGTTTGCGACAGGCAGCGTGCTATTAATGGCGCTCCGGGAAGCGACGGGTACGTGGGTCTTTTGACGTGAGGCAGAAACACCGAGGGTTTTGATCCGCTATGCGGCGGTAGTTTTCGCCATACAGTCCTTCCACACAATTACACCCATACGGAAAAGATAATTGCGCGATATCTCCACCTGCGTTCCAGCGTTTGCCAAAATAACAGACGCAAGCATGCTCCGGATTTCGTCGGGAACATAAGCGCGCCGCACCGAAGTCAGCCCGTCCAGCCAAGCCACCCGGCTGCGCATAATCGGGAATCCGGCGAACGCCAAAGCCAGATGCAGCGGATGCCGGATCAGATCGTTGATCAGCAGAGCCCGCCGGCTCACCCGCAGACCTTCGCGCATAAATTGTGCCAACTGTTGTTCATCCAGATGGTGCGCAAAAAGGCTGCAACTGATCAGATCGAAGGCGCCATCGGCGAAAGGCATTGCTAGCGCATCGGCGACGACGGCCGGATTCTGCCCAGTATGATTTGCAATGCAGGGAAGATGAGATCTTGCCCTATCCAGCAGCGTCACATTCAGCTCAATCCCGCGATGCGCCAGCTTTTGCCGAACCACTTCCGGAACTTCGCCCGACCCGGCCGCCACTTCCAACAGCGAGAAGTGTTTCGAGCCGGAAACCTGAGCCACGCGTTCCACCATTTTTTGCGTGGTGGCAACTCCGCCGAACCAGCGGTTGACCCGCCCAAGATCGAGGAGTGTAGCCGCCACATCGGCGGCAGAGCAGGCATCGGAATCGAGAATCTCGGGCGCGTCGACTCGCTGCATGGATGGTCCGGCGTCAAACTCGGTTACGTTCGGCTCATCAACCTTATACCTCGGCCAGCTCTTCTTCCAGCAACTGCTTGTTATACAGGTCGCTGTAGTAGCCGTTCAAGGCGAGCAGTTCATCGTGCGTGCCCGATTCCACGATGCGTCCATCGTGCAGAACGGCGATGCGGTCCGCATTCCGCACCGTGGAAACGCGGTGGGAGATGAAGATCGTAGTGCGGCCCTGCATCACCTCGCGCAAGTGGTTGAGGATCTTGTCTTCGGTATGAGTGTCGACGCTGGAGAGCGCATCATCGAGAATAAGAATGCGCGGATTGCGAATCAACGCGCGGGCAATCGCGGTGCGCTGCTTCTGTCCTCCCGAGAGCGTGATGCCGCGCTCGCCTACCATGGTCTGATATTGCTCAGGAAAGCTCTCGATATCCTGGGCGATATTGGCGGCTTCGGCCGCTTCGTGAATCTGCTGATCAGTAGCCGATGCCACGCCCAGGGCAATGTTTTCGCGGATGCGGTCGCTAAAAAGAAAAGTCTCCTGCGGCACAAATCCCACACTCTTGCGCAGCGATTCCAGCGAGAACTCCCGGATCGGCCTGCCATCCACCAGAACCATTCCCGGCGCCGCATCGTAAATGCGGGGGATCAGGCTGACCAGCGTGGTTTTCCCCGAGCCCGTCGGACCCACGATCGCCATGCTGCTGCCCGCGGGGATTCGCAGATTCAGGTCGTGCAGCACAGGTTTGCCATCGTAGGCAAAATTCAGCCCGCGAAATTCGATTTCGCCTTCCACCGCCCGGTCCGCGGCTTCAGGCCCATCCTTTATTTCAGGTTGTTCGTGCAGAATTTCATTCAGGCGAATCAGCGACGCCGTGCCTCGCTGAAAAATATTAACCACCCAACCCAGCGCGATCACCGGAAACGTCAACTGGAGCATGTAAATGTTGAAGGCGGCGAAATCGCCTACCGTCACAGAGCCGGGAAGCAACAGAGTGGTCTTCGTTTTCAAGTAGGAAACTAAAACCACCGTCGTTTGTCCGTGGAGCACTTCACGCCCGCCGATCCATAGCACCAGCACCATAGCCAGCCCGAGCATGAGTTCCAGCGTCGGCCACAGCATGCCCATGAGGCGCACCAGTTTCAGGCTGCGGGTGACGTATTCCTGGTTTGCGCTTTCGAAAGCTGCGATCTCCGCCTCTTCCTGCACGTAGGCGCGGATGACCCGTGCCCCGGAAAAATTCTCCTGCGCCCGCGCTGAAATGTCGGAGAACATCGCC
>JBAWCJ010000376.1:0-2639 GCA_049590215.1 Candidatus Sulfotelmatobacter sp.
GGATTGGACCGTGAGCAAGCCCTGGTTGACTGACTGGAACTTCTGCGAGAGCAAGCCGAACAGGCCGCTGAAACTCAGATCGAAGTCCAGCGTCACGCCGGTGAAATCGAAGTCCGGAAGGTATTTGGTGGTCTGCCAGTGGCCGAAGTAATCGTCGGCGGCCCAGAGCAGCAGGTTGCAGAAGTCGGCCTGCCCGCTGAACATTCCGCTGACCGTGAAGCCGCTCGGGGAGGAGTTGTGCATCGCTCCCATCGCGCCGGAACGGGAGACGCCTTGCAGGGAGACGTTACGGTCTGGCGAGAGCTTGAAGAGGTTCTCGGTCATCAGTCAAAGAACAGCCCGATAGTCAGATCGGAGCCGGGGTAAGTGGTGCCCACCTGCGTGCAGGCCGTGATGAGGTCGGTCTGCGCCGCCCACGCCTGGGTAATCGGACCCGAGTCCGCCGATGTGGACCCGGCGGTGATTGTCAGCGTCAGGAACGGCGACCCGGAGGCAAGCTGGAAAGTGAACACGGCATTGGCCCCGACCGGCGCCTGCTTCAACTCCACTCGAATCGCCACCAGCGTGGAGGGAAGCTCAACGAAGGCCAGTGGCGCGATGCTCGGCCCGATTCCGAGAATGCCCGGCACCGGAATCAGTATGACGCCCTGAAGGGCCACGGGGGCCTTGGTAATCTGCACCCACGTGAAGGTGCTCGAAATCACGAGGTCGATGAATTGCGCACCGGTGTCCGTTTCATAGAAGAGAGATCCCGCAGCGTAATTTGCAGGCGGAAACGAGGCGATCCGCTGGGAGTGGGTCCCGGTGAGGATGGCGAGGTTTGCGCCCGAAGGATCAAAAAGCAGGAAGTCGGAGAGGGTGAACGGAGACGTAATTCCCGTACCGGAAAAAGCAACGTCGTATCGTCCGTTGGCTGCATAAAAGAACCAGTTTCCGTTCGCATCGGCGGTGAAGGGGTTGCTCTTGGCGGTGCTCGTGTTGTTGCTGAAGATCGAGGCCAGGGTCATCGTGCCCTGGAGGTAGACGGTCACGGTGCAAGACGGGAAGCTGCCCTGCACCACGGTGGTGGAGACCTGCCCGGCGGTGGTGACTTGCTGGTCCCCGGCTTGCGCGAAACCTTGAAGCTTCTGCATTTACTTCGCGTTAGTACCCTCTACGCCTCGCTTGATGCGGGCGAGAGTCCGGCGCTGGAGGCAAGCCAGAGCCTTCTCCATATGGTCCAGGGCTTCCGCATTGTCACTCCCGGCGTACGGACCAGCCTGGAAGGAGCGCAGACGATCAATATTGATGGCCAATAGCGCCTCGTGCGTGATTCCATTGACGCCGAATTCCTTAATGGGGCCGTTCTGGAAAGCAATATTGCAATACTGGTACGCGCCTCCCCCAGGAAATTCCTGAACCCCGCTCGGGCCGGTAATTTGATACTGATGGCAAGCGCCTCCCTGGCCTGGTTCATCCAGGACGGAGACAGTCAGTTGCACGGCTTGATCGCCGCTAACGATGTGATCGGTAAGTGTTCTCATTGTTCTCCTACCTGAACGTCGGCTGCCCAGGATTCCCGCTCGCCGGACCCTGCAAACTCTTCCCCGCTGGCACCGCAACCCACGTCACCAAAATCTGCCCCTTGGCGTTCGGCGCGGTGGCCACGAACTGCGGCGGCATCACCAGCGAGATTGTCGGCACTTGCACCATTGGCGGATCGGCCTTTTGCGTCTCCAGCGCTTGAAGGCGCTTCTGCATGTCGTCAAGGCGAACCTGCATGTCGTAGGGCAGGCGCTTGCCCTGAAAAGAGTTAATTCCTAGATTAGTAGGAGTTCCCATTTTGTCTCTAAAGTGGGCGGCCACCTCCCCCGAGGATTTGCCGCCCTTCACCACAGGAATCTGAACCGAACTACATTACTCCAAATAGTACACCACGGCGCGGAATCCGGAATCGGGAAGATTCCCTAGCCTACCTCTTCAATAAGCTCCAGGATGCGCGCTACCTCTGGATGCTGGTTCAGTAAATCGTAAAGCTCATTTGCTTTCCGCGCCCTGATTTCCGCCTGTCCGGCAGCGTCAATCTGCTCCTTGAGCCGGTCGCGCAGCGTGCGCCTCAAGGTTATTGCGCCAATCCCCTCAGGGTTCTGCATTGCCGCGCGCTCTTTCTCGCGAGTTTGGGCAGTCCAGTATTGATCGTAAGCAGCCTTCTCGGCCGCCGTCTGCTTGGCCTCTCCTTGCGCGAACATGTCAGTATTTGCCTCCATGCGTAATGGCCGAGTTGGCGTCCATCCTGGCCTCGCGGCACTTGCGGATGGCTACGGTTCGATCTGGACCCGGCGGGACATTCTGAACGATGGCCTTGACGGCATTCGCTAGGGCTTCGCGCACGGCGGCACCTTGCTTCACTTTGGCGTCGTCCCATTTGTGATACTCGAAAGCATCCTCGACGGCTCGCTCGACATCGGGAGTTAGTTCGGTGGCTCTCGTAAAATCCATAGCTTTCAGGTTCACTCGCAGGGTCCCAATTTGCAATCGGGAAGATCCCCTAGATCCGCGCCCCGCCCGAATCGTCACCGAACGGCCTCACGGTCTGGAACGGGCCGGCGGACCCCCACTCCTTGACCGACACTTCCAAGTCCCGTTCGAACACCCGCGCT
>JBAWCJ010000377.1:0-13610 GCA_049590215.1 Candidatus Sulfotelmatobacter sp.
ACGTTGGCTCCATGATGACTGCCGGCGCCGGGGCCACTTACTATTTCCACTACATGCCTTCGCCGGGCCACTGGGGCGCCTACCCCCTGCTCCTGCTTGACGAACACTACAACCTGATCGGCTATCCTCCTCAGTACATGGCTTCGCAGCTTATTACAAAAGAGTGGGTGCAACCGATCGATGCTCCGCACAAACTCTTCAGAGCTTCAAGCGACGTAACCGACGCTGCGGGAACGCTGCTGGTCACGGCCTACGCGGTCGAGCGTCCGGACGGACAGTGGTCTGTAATGTTGGTGAACCGGGACCAATCCAATGATCACGCAGTAAAGGTCGTTTTCGATGATGCCGGAAACGGACGCGCCCGCCACTTCACCGGACAGGTGGATCGCATTACGTTCGGATCTGCCGAATACAAGTGGCACGAAGCAGAAGGTGGTCACGCGGATTCCGACGGTTCTGCTTTCAGGTCGGGAGACCGCGGCCACGCAGATCCTGATGGCCCACCCTCCAAGTCGAAGGTAAACGGCGGCGCAGAAACGTTCTATAAGCTTCCGATGGCATCCATTACTGTGCTTCGCGGCGCCGTCGGAGATCAGTAACCAAAGATGATCTGCGAGCATTCATCGCCACTGCCTGCAGACACCCTTTGCTCTCATTCGATGTAGCTTCCGATTGAGACAGGACCAATGCGAAAGTTGAACGAGCCTGCAATGCATGCTTTCAATAACTCTCGCGTGACTCTGCTTACAGACTTGCAGCAACTTTACGATAGCAATCGCTTCCTGGACGCCTTCCGGCATAGCTCGGCCTACTGGAGGGGCTGTCCGTCTTTTAATTGGGAGTTTCCAGGCCCTAAGACTCGATACTTGATCTTTTGCGGGCCCACAGGTGTACAGAGCAGCAGCCGCACCTGTGTGGTGCGACCGCGAGGAAGCGCTGCAGATTGGGTAAATTCGAGGCGCCACGTTGAGTGGCGCCCCGAATTTCAGTAAGTTAGAAGCGAACGCGGAAGCCGACCTCGATCTGCCGGTCACCGCCGAGTTGTTCCTGCGACGAGCCGGGCAGAGCGCCAAAAAGTGACGGACTGAAGAGCCCGGTGGTTCCTGTCGCGCTCGGATCGAGCCACTGATTATGGTTGAAAACGTTTGCGAAGACACCTTGCAACTCCATGCTGATGCCTTCCGTTACCATAATGTTCTTCCTGACGCTGAAGTCCATGTTCCAGTAGGGCAGGCCAAAGATGTTGCCGTTGCCGCCGTCCTTGTTATCCAGACCCAGAATCGGATTGCGGAAGTCATTAATGGCAGATACGCCCGCCTTGAACATATTGACAGGCAGACCGCCGGAGGGATTGTTGTAATAGGCATGACCGTGCGCAATAGGGGCGATCTGAATCGCGTTCTCATTGCCGAAGAAGTTCACGTTGTCTCCTGCTCCGTACTCCTGGCCATCTCCAGTCGTGGTGAAAATCTCAACTGGCAACCCACTACCGGCAGTGAACACGGAGGCAAAGGACCAGCCGCCCAGCGCCCGTCCCACGAGCCCATGTTGTCCCTTGAAAAACGGGGGCTGGTATACGAAGAAGGTGTTGTAGACGAACTTGCGGTCGAAGTCCTGGTAGCCGTAGGTAGTCCCCAAATTAAACGGATCATCCGGGGTGATCTCGCTGGAGGCCTGCACCACCCCTCCTGTTCCCAACGCCTTAGACCAGGTGAAGTTTGACTGCAACGTCAATCCTCTCCAGTCAGCCATCTTGAGGGAGGCAAAGCCGGCGTTGTAGTTTCCGTAACCTATGCTGCCATTACTTGCAACGCCAGACGAGAACTGGCCGGAGTTGTTCAGCATGGTGGGCCCCGAGAGAGCGCCCCCGTTGGCTATCTGCATTGGGCCGGCATCCAAGTCACTCCAGATACTCCAAACTTGAGCGAGGGCGAGGTTGTTGCCCTCATTCAGCACCACGGCATTGGTGCAGCTTGTCGGTGTGACCGGTGTTCCCGAAACGTTGACAGGGGTACTGCAGTATGTAGAGTGGGCGCCACCAAGAGCTGTTTCAAAGAACGGTTGGATGGTGACAGCGCCCGCGTTCTGTGCGCAACCGCCGCCGGCCAGCCCCGCAATGCCGCCGCAGTATTGCAGCACGGTGTTGGCGTAGGCTTGCTTAAACTGCTGGCCACCGAGCGTCATCATGTACGGCACCGCATTGAGGTTGATGGGCTGGTATTCGTGAGTGATTCTGCGTCCGATGTAGCCGAATTCCAAGGTAACTCTGCGGGTCAACTGGCGCTGAACCGTGAAGTTGAAGGAGTCGGACACGTTGGGACGGAAATGCGGGTCCAGTGCCTCGCTGGCACTGCCCTCCGTGGTATTGATGCCTGTGAAGAGTGGTTGCGGCAGGGTTGCGCTGGGTATCAGATTCGAGGCAGTCTGGAGCGGAGCGGTGAAGCCGTAGTTTGGTCCCGTGGATGTGGGTCCAATCCGGAACGCAGTCGAAGGACTGGCTGTTACGAGTCCAGACGGGCACGAACCATCGCCGAGGTTATTGACACACTGTACAGGCTGGATGGGTCCGACGCCCAGCAATGGTACCAGCGCCTGATCCACACCGTTCAACCGGCCGTAGATGCGGCCGTAGCCGCCACGGATCACCGTATCTTCATGGCCGAAGATTTTACCCATGGCGGAATCCGCGTCGAAGTGCGGGCTCCAGGCCACGGCGATCCGCGGGCTGAATTCGCCGTAGTACGGGTCATAGGCGCGATAGTGGCCGTCCCCAACGTTATGTACCAACGCAAAACCGAGTTCGGGATTGTAGACCTGGCCAATTAGCGCTGCGGCTTTGCGCTGCGCCAGATAGGAAGTCATTGAAATGGGTGTGTCGCTTGCGTCCACCAGCACATCCTGCTTGCCCGTCGCTTCGGTCGGAGGCTGTTCCAAGGTCCAGCCCAAGCCGTAGGTCAGGGTGAACGTCGGCTTCATGTGCCAGGTATCGCTGAAATAGGTGTTGAAATAAGGAATCGTGAGCGTGTCTTCTGCCGGAGTCAGCGGAGGATTCAGAGCAAGGCTTGCTCCAGCGCGGGTATAGGCGATCTGCGAGATGGAGACGACGCCTAGAGCCGCTGCGGTTAGGGCGGCACAATTGGGGATATCGGTTGTAGCGGTGCAAATCGGTAAGTCGCTCGCGAGACCCGATCCGCTGTTCCCTATGCCGAGCGAATAAACCGGGGCGTAGTTGATTCCGCCACCATTATCGGTACGTTGATGCTGGTTCCAGTTGTGCTGATAGGTAACGCCAAATTGCAGCAGGTGGTTGCCTTTCAGGTTGGAAACGTCGTCGCGCACTAACTGGTCGTGTCCATCCCAATAACGGGTACGGGTATTTTGGGTGTTTACGTCGTACGGACCGAGATCGCTGGCTTGCCCCAGCTCTTGGCCGCTCATAATCTCGAGCGCTCCGCCGAGCCCCGCCACTTGCGGCGTATCCCCTTGGCGGATCCATTGCCAGAAGTTACGCAGGAAGCTGTAATGGAAGTCATTGGTGGTGTTCGAGGTGATGTTGGTGGTCAGGCCCGCTGCCCACATGCTTGGCTCCGCCGGATCACGCGAGAGGGAAGCCGGCACACCCTTTGTATCGCCAGGGAAAAAGCCGCCTATGTCAACCTGGTCAGTCGTAGCTGCTGTCTGTTTGTAGAAGTGATAGGTTGCATTGAAATGCCACTTGGGCGAAAAATCGTGGTCAAGGCGCGCAGCTACGAATTTGCTGGTGATTGGAATGCCGATATTGCCCGCGAACCCCTGCACATTCGTGCCGTCGCAAAGCTGCTGATAGCAGGCCGCATTCGACGCCGGCTCGTAGGTGTTCCATATGTTTGAAACTACCGGGTTGAGTCCGATGCCAAGCGGATCGATAGTTTTCAGTTTATAAACCGCGTTTGTCACCGGGTCAATGATCTCGCCCGCCATCAGGCTTGCTGATGGCACGTTCCTCTGGAGTGTGATGGATTGAGGGAAGTTGAAGCCCTCGTAATTGAAAAAGAAATAGGTTTTCCCACCGAGGATTTCCTTCGGAATAATTGGCCCGCCGATAGCCGCTCCGTAGCGGCTGTAATGAAAGCTGGGGAGAGGAGCCGAACCGGGCTGCAGAAGGTTGTTGTAGTCGTTCTGCCAACTCTGAGACGACCAGTTGTTGTCCTTGTAATACTCGTAACCCGTGCCGTGCCAGGAGTTGGTTCCGCGCTTGGTGACAATCTTCACCTCGGCGCCGGCGGAACTATTGAAGTCAGCTGTCTGGCCGGCAGTATTCACCTTGAATTCCTCGACGCTGTCCTGCGGAGTCGGAATCACGCCCGTCGGGCCGCCATTGCCTGTTCCCAGGTTATTTTGCGTGGCAACACCACCAGTCGGATCGCCGGCATAGCTTTTGGTATAGACGTTCATGCTGCCGTCCATGTCGTTGGTGTTGTCACCGCCGTCGAGCGAGAAGTAGTTCTGGTCAAGAACTGCGCCGCCGACGCTGCCGTCTGGGCCTACGCCCGGCTGCAATTCCACGAACGTGCTCACGTCACGGCCCAGGCTGGGCAGGTTATCGATGGTGACGCTGTCGATTGTGTTGCCGACCGTGGCATTCATCGTCTGCAACTCATTGCCGACGGTGGACACTTCTACCACCACATTCGCTCCGCCGACTTGCAAAACCAGATTCGCCGTGAGGTTGACTCCGACCTGCACGATCTGGTTCTCAGTCTTTGTGGTGGCAAATCCCGCCTTGGCCACGGTGAGACTGTAGGTGCCCGGGGTAACGTCCGCAAAGAAGTACCGGCCCGTCGCATTGGAGTTAATGGTTCGCGAGATATTGGTCGCGGTATCTGTCAGCGTAATTGCGGCGCCCGCCACCACTGCATTCGACGGGTCAGTCACTGAGCCGGAAACCGTGCCGGATGAGGCCGATTGTGACCACACCGGCAATGCACCGCCCACACAAACTACCAACAGAAGAACCAGAGCCAACTTTACGCTGCGGATGTCCATTGTCTCCTCCAACCGAAAAATTGAGAGTTGCGACCGAAAAGCGGGCTAGACGCGAACACTTGCACAATGTGAGTGTTAAGCAATTGGGAAGCCAGAGGGCTGGCGTCGAATTTTCAATCGGTTACAACAATGCTCGACTGTGAAGTTATGAAATGCTGTCTCCCCACTGGACAGCCTCACGGCGTGCGTCCTGCGCATGAGGCCGCATACCTGTACGACTGCGAACGCCCCGTGTAGGACTACTCCAAACAGGAGATGAATTGCCAAAACTCCGGAATTACGGAGATTCATTACCACCCTGACCGTGATGATTCGAAGATGCATACCGGTTGGTATGTTGCAGGGTGGGCGATCGAGGCGCGGCACAGCGGCGTCACGCGATCTGCCACGCGCATTAAAGCCCTATGTCAGAACTGCTCTTTCAGGAAGTGCGCCGGTCAGGTTTTCGAAGCGCCGAGCTTCGCCGTTGTTGCAGAGCTCAATTCATTTAGGCAGGAACATCTTGGCTCGCCCAGATTAATCAGCATTTGCCTTAGCCCAGTTCTGACTGCACGATCGCCAAGCCCGTCGTCCGTTTTCATCGCGCACAGCGAGGGCTTCTCTATACTCCACCAGTCGGTTGAGCACCGTCGTGACGGCATTTGCCGGACTTTTGTGGTTCAGAAACACTAGCGGGATCCGTCGGCGAACCAATTCGCATACTTCACGGGCATCCAGTGCTCGATTAGCCTCCATCAACACCGCGCGACAGGACTTGGTGAGTCCCAGTTGCCGCCGTCTGCCTTTCCGGCCGACCAATTCCAATAGCTCTTCACTGAACCACTCATCGCCAAAGAGGCGGGCTAGTCCCTCAATCGTTTGCTTCAGTGTTCGGATCCGCATCGTAATCTCAGCACGCTGCCCCAGAAGTTGTCGCAGATCTTCCCCTGCGACTTTCAGGACTTCCTGCATTTGCAAGTTGCCGTTTCCCATCGATTCTTGCGCGCCAGTGTTCATTGCTGTTGCGCTGTCTGAGATCGATAAGAACCCCGGAGCTGGAACCGTCTCAGTTTGCATTTCAGTGCTCGACAACTCCGGACTGCGCGAATCACGGCGTCGATTTGCAGCAAGACGCCAAACATTTGCACGATGTTAGTGCTAGCAATTGGCAAGCCAACGTCGAGTGATCGATTTTTCAGTGGTTTACATCACTGACCGCGTCTGCGGTTATGAAATGACGAATGGCACCCTGGACGGGTTAGGGCGTTTAGCCTGCGCGTCGCGTCGCGTGCCTGTAAGACTGTGACCCCGTCGCGTAGGGCTACTCCAAACAGAATATGAGTTTCCAAAACTCCAGATTTCCGGAGACCTCTCTGAGCTTGACCCCGGTGACTGAACGTTACATACTAGTTGGTATGTCGGCAGCACGCAACGATCGGAAACGCAGAGCTGTCAGGCTGCGCAACCCGGAGCGCACCCGGGAGCGCCTGCTGCAGGCTGCATTTCGCGAGATCTACAAATCGGGTTTCCAAAGTGCCAGCCTGGACACGATTCTGGCCTCAGCGGGCGTCACCAAGGGAGCGCTGTACTACTACTTCAAAAGCAAGCAAGGCTTGGGATACGCCGTCGTCGAAGAGGTCATCGCCCCCTACAACTACGTCCAATGGGTGCGCCCCCTACGGAAGGGCAAGGATCCTATCGATGCGCTGATCGGCGCTGTTCGGGCTATACCCGTTCGTCTCGCGGATGTCCGAGGCGGTTGCCAATTGATCAACCTGGCGCAGGAAATGTCACCTTTGGACGCGGGATTTCGGAAGCGGCTGGCGACAATCTTCGATGTCTGGCGGGAGGCCGTTGCCTCAGTTTTGCGGGAGGGCCAGATCGACGGAAGCGTTCGCCGCGACGTGGAACCCTCTGACGCCGCTGGCTTACTGATCGCGATGGTCGAAGGCTATGGCTCGCTGGCAAAGAATGCTCAGGACCCGAAAGTGATGAAAGCAGGCATCAGAAATATCGTGCATTGGCTTCGGTCTCTGCGCTCGCCGGGCAACCGCAAGCTGGTCTGATCGCATCGGTGCTAAGGGAGAGTGCGATAATGTTACATACCAACCGGTTTGTAGGCTCAGCAATTTCGCATTACGTGACAGTCGTACCGAGCGAGAGCGGACTTGGGACTGATTTAAAAAGAGAACAAAGAACTGTCCCTCTGAATGATAACCGGAGTTAGATTCAGCCAACACACAGGAGGACGTGATGAACCGAAAGAGATTCCAGGCAATCGCCTCTTTAAGCGTCGCACTGATTCTGATTCTGGGTGCAGGCAGGCAGGCGCGAGCACAGGACGCCAAACGCCCCTACCCCAACATGGCTCCACTTGAGCAGTACCTGATGGATCGAGACGCCGAGATTGCCCTGGCGCGCAGCGCGGCACCGGAGGCCATCTCACGCGATGCCGACGTCCTGGTCCTCGGACGGCATGGCTATGAAACCGCAGTCAAAGGCAAGAATGGTTTCGTATGCGTCGTGGAGCGAGGATGGACCGGCTCATTCGATGGCGTTAATTTCTGGAACCCTAAGATGCGAGGTCCGATCTGCTACAACCCACCGTCCGTCCGCTCCATCCTGCCGTTGACCTACAAAAGAACCGAGATGGTATTGGCTGGCCAATCCAAGGCTCAAATGCTCGAGGGCATCAAAACATTTATAAAGCAAGAGCTGCCGCCCCTCGAGCCTGGAGCCATGTGCTACATGATGTCGAAAGAACAATACCTTAACGATGGCAGCCATCCGAACTGGATCGCTCACCTTATGTTTTACACGCCGCTCATGGACGGTACCCTTTGGGGAGCAGATCTGTCCCACTCTCCCGTCATGCTGGCTCCACAGTTCGGCGGCAATCCGGAGCCGATCGACGTATTCATGGTCCCCGCAGGCTGGTGGTCGGATGGAACGCCGGACCCAGTCAAATCGGATTAGCAATACGAATGAATGTGACCGTTGTGTTCTCGATAAAAAGGAGTTGGCGCAAACAACAACGTTCCTTATTTGAAAATCGCAAGCACATTGTGATTTATGAAAAACGTATTGTGTTCTGCCCTAGTTCTAATTCCCTGCCTTGCGCTACTGGCCGCCACGCCTGAAGGAAGAGCGCCCAGGCCGCAATATGACCAGAAGGGCCAGCTCATCCGGCCGGCCGACTACCGGGAATGGATGTTTCTCTCCGCCGGCTATGGAATGAACTACAGCCCAGCCCCCGGCGGCCACGAGCTGTTTACTAACGTCTTCGTGCAGCGCTGGGCTTACGACGAATTTGCGAACTCCGGGAAGTGGCCGGAGCACAGCATGTTTGTGATCGACGAACGGGATGCCGCAAGCCGAAGTTCCATCAACCAGAAGGGCCATTATCAGACCGAGCTGATGGGGCTGGTCGTTGAGGTGAAAGATTCAGTACGGAATCCGGATAAGTGGGCGTACTACGTCTTCAACACCGACGGCAAAACGGCTGAGGCCATGCCCAAGGGCAACCCCTGCTGGTCATGCCACGAGGATCATGCCGCCGTTGAGCACACATTCGTGCAGTTCTATCCCACGCTGAAGGTCGTGGCGAAGAAGTTCGGGACGTACAACGAGGCGCGGGAACAAGTTACGGAGGCGAAGTGAAAGAGGCGGCAGCCAGGGAGCGGGATGAACTAGAAGGAGATGCCGATTAACGAACTCCCAGTCACGACAGACTTCGGGCCCGGGAGCATTACCGAAACCGGCGATGGGGGTCTTTTGGATAACGTCGATCCGCATATTAATGAAGTCGTAAAGGCTGCGTGTGCAGAACTGCCGCTGCCAAAGCGGCCTGCACGGACATTTGCGATAGGGACGTCTGCGCGGATTGCGATCAAAGCCAAGAGGAGAGTTCTCTTCATAGATGCGGCGGACGTTATCGTGGTGGAGGCCAAAGGAAAGTATGTCTTGTTGTTGCATACTGCAGGTTCGCACATGCTGCGCGAGTCTATCTCGACCATGGAGGAAAAGCTCAATCTGCACGGGTTTGTGCGAATTCATCGATCTGTGCTGGTGAACGCGGCAATGGTTGAGGAGATGCATCCATTACCCACAGGCGAGTATGTGCTCCGCGTGCAGGGAGGAAGGGAATTCACTGTCACTCGTACGTACAAGAAGAATCTGCAACTCCTGGCGCAGCTGTGGATCGGTATGGAGGATTTTCTCTCCGAGTAGGCGCCGTTATCGGTCTCGCTGTCGGAGCGAAAATCCCAAGTCATTGGGCATTCGCAACTCTCCAGAAACGGGCTTCGAGGAGATCTTCCCGAAACGGATTTCTGGCTCCGCCGGTTGAAAGTCCGTTCCGGGCATAGCTTGCGTGCAGCTGTTCAAGCCGGGCAATTGCGCCCCGTTTATGGATAGCTTCTCAGTTCGAAATTCTTGACGCTCCGCGGTATGCTTCCAGGCGTAGAGTTGGCGGATAGGCGCCGCTCAAAATACCTCCTGATGAAGATGAAGGCTCTTCTGCCCGGTTTTTATTGCCGCTGCATCTTGGGAATAGCCGTTCTGGGTTTTGCCATCCCATTGTCAATAGCGGCGGATTCTCCGAACGAACGACTCACGCCAGCGGATGTTCTTTTAGTCATGGAGCGCGTGGCGGATTGGCAGCTTGCGCACCCGTCCGTGCACCCGTCAACGGAATGGACGCAGAGTGCTGGAGACGCCGGGATGATGGCGCTGGCCGGCATCTCCGGCAACCCGAAATACCGCGATGCGATGCTCGCGATGGGCCAAGCGAACGGCTGGAAGCCCGGCCCACGCATATATCATGCCGACGACTTGGCCATCGGCCAGGCGTACGCAGGTCTCTATTTTCTTTACCGTGACCCGAAAATGATTGCGCCCTTGCGGACGCGGCTCGATGCCGTTCTCTCCGCGCCGCCGGCAGTTCAAACCCTGGATTTCCATCAGCCGTACGACCAGGTTTCCCAACTGTGGTCCTGGTGCGATTCGCTGTTCATGGCGCCGCCGGTGTGGATGCAGGTCTTCGCCGCCACCGGCGACGAGCGCTATCTCGATTTTGCGGTGAAGAATTGGTGGCGTACAACAGACTATCTTTACGATCCGGTGGAACATCTCTACTTCCGCGACAGCACCTACTTCGACCGGCGCGAGGCCAATGGCAAGAAAATTTTCTGGAGCCGGGGCAACGGCTGGGTCATGGCTGGACTGGTCCGCATGCTGCAGTTGCTGCCGGCAAACCATCCGAGCCGCGCGCGTTTCCAGCAATTGTTTCAGGAAATGGCAGAAAAGATTCTGACCGCCCAGCAACCCGATGGCCTGTGGCATTCAAGCTTACTCGACCCGCAGAGTTATCCGCCCAAGGAGACGAGTGGTTCTGCTTTTTACGCCTACGCTCTGGCTTGGGGCGTGAATCAAGGTTTGCTCGATGGCGCAAAATTCAAGCCCGCGGTTCTCAGAGCGTGGACTGCGCTTGCCGAGTGCGTGGACGCTGAGGGCAGGTTGACGCATGTTCAACCGATCGGGGCCGACCCGAAAACGTTTGCAGACGACTCCACCGAGGTGTATGGCGTTGGCGCGTTTCTGCTGGCAGGCAGCGAGTTGTACCGGATGGCGGTGTTTGAAAAGACCGTGCCGCTGGCGATCCGGGTGACCAATTCAATCCATCTTTACCGCCATTGCGAAACGGTAGAGCTGAGTCTTTCTCGATTAGCCAGCCGGGGGCTGCGTGCGACAAACCTGGCGGCGATGGACGGCCTCGGGTCGCGAATTCTCGATTCGCAGATTTATGCCAGCGAATCAGGGCACGCGCCGGACACCTTCCTTTTCCAGGTAGATTTGGCACCTGGGGACACCCGGACCTACTACGTCTTGGACACTTCCGCTCTGGCTGCAGTCCCCCAGCCGATTGTTAAAACGTACGCACGGCAAATAGACGAGCGCTATCGCGACATAGCCTGGGAGAGCGATCGCATTGCGCATCGCATCTACCACCAGGACCTGATTGCGGCCGAGGGCACTGTGAGCAGTGGCGTGGATGTGTGGGTCAAGAGCACGCGAGCCCTGGTGATCAACAAGTGGTACAAGAAGGGCGATTATCACAACGATCACGGCGAAGGATTGGATGATTATCGCGTGGGCCGGAGCCGGGGTTGCGGCGGGCTCGGCATTTGGGAGGATCATACCTACTATGTGTCGAGCAATTACAAGGGCGCGCGAGTCATGGCGACTGGGCCGATCCGCTCCGAATTCGAGCTGACCTACGATGCCTGGGAAACCGGAAAACACACAATTTCTGAAACCGAGCGCATCACCATCGACGCCGGTTCCAACATGACCCGCGCCGAAAGCCTGTTCGCCGCGGACCGTCACCCGGACTTCGACATCGGAATTGGCATCGCTCGACGTCCCGGCGACGGCGTGATTGCCAAGGATCAAGAGATGGGTTGGATGAGTTATTGGCAGGCCGCCGATCGCGACCGCGGAAACATCGCGTGCGCAATCGTGATACCAGGAAAAATCGACGCATTCGCGATCGAGAGCGCCACGCTGTCCAAACTGAAGCAAGCGGATCTCGTTACGCCGACCAGCGAAGGCTTGCCGCCAGTTGCCAATTTACTGGCCATTTCGGCGGCCCAGGCCGGCAAACCATTTCTATACTATTTCGGTGCCGGTTGGAGCAAGAGCGGTGATTTTCCCGAGGAAACAGACTGGGAGAATTACGTGCGACAATTCGTGGTTCGCCTTCGCGCACCCCTGAAAGTCACACTCGAAAACGAATAGGTTTCTCAGTCGGCACTGGAACTCTTTTGGAGCACGGATGCTGACGGAAGGAACCGCCTGCAGCCTGCCATCCTATACCGCGAGATTGAAGCTATAATTGAACTGACGCCCGGTAGGCGCTCCATATCGTTCGTGTGACGACCTGCTCTGCGATCGGCTAGCTGGCCTATCGTTGTTTTCCATATACCTTGCGAACCGTGGTACAGCGTGCTGTTGAGTTTGTTGTGCGCATTCGATGCCCCTTGCGCTACCGTAAGTTTGTCGGGGACGTCTAACATAACGAATTGAAATTGGAGATCATGACCACAGTTCTTAGGATCTTGGGATCTATATCATTATTGTGCGCGCTGACACTTGCTGGATGCGGAGACAGCGCGAGCTCCGTGCAGGCATCGCGTGGCAGTGGAGCGATTGAGAGGCCGCGCGACACCTCCGCCGTGCCGGTCACGGTTGCGAAAGTCGAACGGAGCACGATTCCGGTGCAATTGCACGCCATTGGCGCCGGCCAGGCCTTCAAAACCGTCTCGGTGGAGTCGCAAGTTGCCGGTATCGTCAAGGAAGTGAATTACAAGCAAGGCCAGTTCGTCCGCGAAGGAGATCTACTGCTCACGCTCGACAAGAGGCCTTTCATCGCCGCCCTCGATCAGTCCACTGCGGCGCTTTCCAGAGACAACGCGCAGGCCCAACTCGATCGGACGCAGCTTGAGCGCTACGAAGGGCTCTACAAAGAAGGTATTGTCTCGAAAGAGCAGTTCGAGCAATATCGGGCAACCTCGACTGCCGCCGAAGCGACGGTCAACTTCGATGAGGCCGCCATTGAGACGGCCAAAATTCAGCTTTCTTATTGCTCTATCTATGCCCCCATCAGCGGTGTCACCGGGGCGCAGCTTGTCTATGCGGGAGCAGCAGTAAAGGCCAATGACGTTCCGGTGCTGGTGGTGATCAACCAGGTTTCGCCGATCTACGTTAATTTCTCCGTTCCGCAGCAGTACCTCGAATCGGTCAAGCGGCTCATGATGCGCTCTCGTTTACCTGTTCAGGCCACTCCGACCGGAGACTCCAAGCCGGAAATCGGAACTCTGGAATTCGTCGATAACACCGTGGATCCGGCCACGGGCACCATCGCTCTTAGGGCTTCATTTGCCAACAACGATCAGCATCTTTGGCCAGGCCAATTTTCCAACGTCCTGCTGCGTCTGGGCGAGCAACAGAACGTGCTGGTCGTGCCCTCGCAAGCGGTTCAGGCCGGACAACAGGGCGATTATGTCTTCGTTACAAAACCGGATATGACCGTTGATGTCCGGCAGGTGAATGTTGGACAAACGGTGAATAACGAAACCGAAGTTTTGCACGGACTTTCACCCGGGGAAACCGTGGTCACCGACGGGCAGGTGCGTCTAATTCCAGGCACGAAAGTATATTTCACCAAGGGACTGTGACCGGGCTGGAATCAATGCGATGAATCTCTGCGAACCTTTCATTCGCCGGCCGGTCATGACCAGCCTGGTGATGCTGGCCATTCTTCTGTTTGGCATTCTGGGCTATCGCGACCTTGCCGTCAGTGATCTGCCCAATGTTGATTTCCCGACAATCCAGGTGTATGCCGGCCTTCCGGGCGCCAGTCCGGAGACGATGGCTTCCTCGGTAGCGACTCCGCTTGAAAAACAGTTCACTACCATTGCCGGCCTGGATTCGATGACCTCGACCAGTTCGCTCGGCAGCATCGAAATTACCCTGCAGTTCAACCTGAGCCGCAACATAGATTCCGCCGCGCTCGATGTTCAGAGCGCGATCTCGGCCGCCGCCAA
>JBAWCJ010000378.1:0-7023 GCA_049590215.1 Candidatus Sulfotelmatobacter sp.
CAAGTCGATCATGGACTACATCTTCCGCTGGCTGCAGTTGCGCTTTCTGACCGGGCAGCAGCAGTTCTTGTTCGAGAATCTGCGGCCGAAGGCGAGTCCCGAGTCCCGCGCTTTGAGTCCCGAGGGAACGGGTGCACAGGAATCGCTAGCGGCTCGCGACTCAGGACTCAGGACTGGCTCGGTTCACGCCGCCGACGCGCTGGCTGGGATCATCGACCTGGGCGACGCTCCTACGTGCAGCTTCTGCGGCAGCATCATGACGCGGAATGGGAGCTGCTACCGGTGCGGGAGTTGCGGGAGTACGAGCGGGTGCTCGTAGGATTGGCGTGGGAAGTCAAAGTCCCCACCCTGTCGCAAAGAACGCGACGAGGATGGGGCACCCGCTTCACGGTTAAATAGCGGTGCTGGATGCACTTCAAGATTGTTGGACGGATATCGGATATTGAAACGATTGCGTCCGGCACCGCGATTCGCGAGCGTAAACGGTTGGGGAAGAATTACGGCAAGGGACGCTGGCGGAAGTTGAAGGGCATTGCGAAAGTCGAATTTTTAGATGGTACGAAGTGCGAGGTTGAAGTTCACTGGTACGAAGCTCATGGGATTGGCGCGAAAGAATACAAAATCAAGCGGATTATCGAGTAACGCCGCGGCGGGCGCGGCGCGGTTTGTGCTTTGCGTGCGCAACCGGGATTATCCTGCGTCGTTGGAACTGCGCAAGGTGTATCGATTGCTGAAGGACGATCAGGCATCGCGGCATCATCAGGTGCGCGTGATCGATGAGTCCGGTGAGGATTATTTGTATCCGGAGGAATATTTCGTTCCGATCAAGTTGCCGCAGGCGGCGGAGAGAGCGGTGTTGAAGGATATTTGAAGGGTGATGGCTTAGCCGTGCCGAGGGCCGAACCTATCTCGGCGGCTTTAGCCGCTGAGGTCGAACTAAAAAATACTGTGAACGTACTGTGGAGGGGGACACGGCACGCCGTGTCCCTTTTTCTTGATCCTCGGGCGAAGGACTTAAGGAGGAGAAGCCCATGCCTAATTTCTTCTCAGCGTTCTCATCGGACGTGTTTCGTCCTCTCGCGACATTGTTGATCCCCGGAGCTATCGGCCTGGCAACCTGGCTTATTGCGCTCCTGTGGAGGTTTCCAGCGCTTGAGAAACTCGTTGCAGGAAATCACGCGGAAACCGGATTTGTCTTGTTTCTCGCAATGGTTTTCGCGGGAATGGTATTTGAGGATTTTGGAGCGCGTTGGGAGGTCCTGCTCGATCGCTGGGCGGACGATCGCACTGACGGACAGCACACGAAAAACTGGAATGCGTATCTTCAGGTAGCATTTAAATCCGATCCTATCGGGCGGCGATACGCGGGAGCCTCGTCTTAAGGCTTAAGTTTGAGCTCGGGGTAGTTTTTGCCATGGTTAGCGCCGGGCTCGGGTTGATTTGGCTCGGGTTCCTTGGTCTTCGCTGCTCTGTACTCATCTGTTGCGGCCTGTTGTGCTTGTTGTTTTCTGCCTGGGGATTATTCGAGGCGAGGGACACACATAAGGTGCTATCCAAGACCCGCGCCGCTCTCCTAGGAACGATCCGAGTGGTTGAGTGACAGTTGCCGGAGTTTTGGCGCAGGTTCGGAGGTTTAATGGCGGGACGAAACTATTGGCTTGATCTCTTTACAGCAGTAACGTGGCAAGAGTTCCTCGAAGCCGGTGGCAAAGTGTCAGGCTTTCGGGAGTCGAGATGGAGCACTCTTCAAAAGGTTAAGCCGGGAGACTATTTCCTCTGCTATGTAACGGGCATCTCAAGGTGGATTGGCGTGCTGGAGGTCACGTCTGAGGCCTTCCGTGATACGGCTACAGTCTGGAAAGACGAGAGCTTCCCTTGCCGCGTAAAAGTCAAGGTTGTGGCGAAGCTGACTCCCGAGACCGGAGTCCCGGTCAAGGACATGAAGGAGCAGTTGTCGGTTTTCCAAACCACCGGCGGCGCCCTGGCTTGGACGGGCCACTTCCGCGGCTCGCCGACGAAGTGGAAAACGACCGACGGCGAAGCTGTGGTCAAGGCAGTTTTACAGGCTGCGGAGTCTCCCGTAGTGCGGCCGATCGATCCGAGCAAGCTGAAGTACCGCCCCAAAGCGCTCAAGACGAAGATCGGGCTTGTTACGGTGCCGGAATCCGAGGTGACCGAACCGTCGACGCAGGACGTAGTAAAGGAGCCAGCGGCGCACACCGAAATTCAATGGTTGCTGCTCAAACTTGGCTCTGACATGGGCTTCAGCGTTTGGGTAGCGCGGAATGACCGGAGTCGATCATTCGATGGTCACCGATTCTCCGAGCTACCCGCGATGAAGACGAGCCTTCCCCTTCAGTTCGACGACGCCACGAACCGAACTATTGAGCTGATCGACGTGTTGTGGCTCGATAGAAACGCATACGTTGCGGCGTTCGAGATTGAGAGTACGACGTCAATCTATTCGGGTCTGTTGCGCATGGCGGATTTGGTTGCGATGCAGCCGAATCTGAACATTCCGCTTTTCCTGGTCGCGCCGGAAGAGCGCAGGGAGAAAGTATTTGCTGAGGTCAATCGACCAACGTTTTCTCGTTTGGATCCTAAGCTTGCAGAAATTTGCCGTTTCATCTCGTTCGACTCGCTGAGGGAGAGGTTGGGTCGGGTGAAGGATTTCGTTCGGTATCTGAAACCAGACTTCCTCGAGGAATTATCGGAGGCTTGCGATTTGGAACAGGAGTGATGGGCTTACGGGACGACTGAAGTCGTGCCCTTCCCGGGCGTGGCGCTTCCCGAATCCTTAGAGGGATGGGTTGTGGAATCCCACGCTTCGCAAAGTGCGCGAGGAATGGGGCTTCCCGCGGGGGCTGGAGCCCGGTTCCTTTTTGGGGCTTTGCGCGGCGCTTAAGCGCCGGTCTTCCACGGTTGTGCATGGGTTCGTGGATTTCCCATGTTGGTCCTCTCATCCGGCGCTTGCGGTGACGTGGAAGAGCGGCCCTTTCAGGGCCGCGTTGCATCGCTGCAAAGCCGTGCGGCTTTAGGCCCGGTGGTCGTCTTCTTTCCAATCTGGAAATTTATTTTCTCGCCGTGTGACGGATATCACCTTCCATTCACTCGTTACCACCCTACGATCCGATCATGGATGATTCGGAGCGCACGTTTTTCGTCACGAGCGTTACTTGGCAGCGCGTGCCTATCTTTCGCGTCGAAACGCGAGCGCGGCTCTTGGTCGAAGTTCTGCTCGGTTATCGCGATCAGGGGAAGTATTTGCTGCACGAATTTGTCGTCATGCCGGATCATATTCACTTGTTGCTCACGCCTGCTCGCGAAGTTTCATTGGAGAAATCGGTGCAATTCATTAAGGGTGGGTATTCGTACCGGCTGCGCAAGGTGGAGAAGATTCAGGTCTGGCAGGAGAGTTTTACGAACCATCGGATTCCCGATGCGGAGGATTATGAGAGGCATTGCGAGTATGTCCGCATGAATCCGGTTCGGGCGGGGTTGGTGCGGGAGGCAGCGGCTTATCCGTTTTCGTCGACGAGTGCGGAGGTGCGGTTGGATGCGATGCCACCGGGGCTGAAGCCCGGTTTCTCTAAGACCGCTTGACGCGGCGCTTAAGCGCCGCTCTTCCACGGTACTGCATGCGTTCGGGGCGGTCGGCTCGCGGCGGGACTGACGCCGTGCCCTTCCCGGTCGTGACGCTTTCAGCTCCTTAGATGGATTGGCTCTGGAATCCCACTCTTCGCTAAGTGCGCGAAGGATGGCCACTCCGGTTTGTGATGGTGTCGGCAGACAGCAGGTTCCTCGACTCCGCAAGATCATCCGCTTTGCGGATGATCTTTCTCCGCTCGGAATGACAGGATTTTGGGGCCGGGTCATCCGCTTTGCGGATTGTCTTCGGGGGATTGGTCGTCGCTGCTGGCTTGGATGGTCAGGCCGGGGTTGGGTTGCAGCAGGTGCCAGGCTTCGCGGTAGGGGCCGTATTTTTGGCGCTTGCTGGCGGGGGTGAAGTGGAGGCTGCTGTTTTTTCTTCCTATTACTTCGAAGGGGATTAGGTACCAGTCGTCGATGGGGATTAGTAAGATGGCGAAGAAGTCTACTGTGCCGGGTTGATACTTTTTGCGTTGTGGTCCCATTACGTTGAGGCTGTAACCTTCTCCGCGGCGCTTGTAGATGGTGGACTTTACCTGGACGCGGAGGACTCGGCCTTGGTTCGCGTTCCTGCGGCTCTCGCGGATATTGCTCTCGCGGATGTGGCTTTCCACTCCTACGTCGTATCTTCCGGAATCGCCGAAGGGCTTGGAGACCTTCATGCCTAGGCCGGCGGCCATCATCATGAAATAGAGTTCGGCCCATTCGCCTCGTTCTTTGCAGTGCTTTAGCTGGGCTCCTGCCAGGCGGTTGGCTTTTCTCCACATTGTCCCTCACCCCTGATTACTTTTTCGGACACTTCATCCAGTATTTCGAGTTTTACCACTTGAGTCACGGTCGTTCGTCACAGGGGTTGCGGTTTTGGCTGTGGAAAAAGCCCCATGGGCTTCGAGGACTGCGATGGTGGCGGGGACACCAAGATTCCTCGCTTCGCTCGGAATGACAAAATTTAACTCGGAATGACAAGGTCCAACTCGGAATGACAACCTTTATTCGCGGCTCAGGGGCGGGGTTTGCGGAGGGTGTTTAGGACTATTACGCCGCTGATGGCGAAGGAGATTACTGCGGCGAGGGCGGTGATCAGCGTCAGGGCTGGGTTCAGGTGGAGGACGTCGGCGAAGACTGCGGCTATGGCGAAGACTACGCCTGCGGCGTTCAGGCGGAGTGGGGCACGCGACGGGGCTTGCGCGGAAGAAGATTGCGCCGCGGGGCCGGCGTCGGGGCCGAGGTCTGAATGAAGATCGGGACGAAGATCGGGACGGAGGCGGCGTTGCAGTAGGAGGGAGGCTAGTCCGATTGCCGCCACTACTACCATGGCTACCGGGCTTAGGAAGGCTCGGCGGCTGGTGTAGAGGACTACCACGGCTAGAGCGGCTAGAAGAAGGCCGGCGGCGATGATGGTGGGACCGCGGGGTTGGGGAGTGGGAGCGGGAGGTGGAGGGGTGTCGGGCACTTGGTCCGTCTTGAGATTTATACAGGCGTTGAGGGAGGTTTTCAAATGTTCGGGGTTACCTCAGGGGCTGAAGCCCTTCTGCTCTTGGCGGCTTTTGACGCAGGCCTGAAGGCCTGCTCCACGCTCGTTCCTCTTTGATCTGATTATTTGGCGCTGCGGCAGTTGGGTGGTGCGGCGCCTCGCTTTGCTCGGCTGGACGGACGAATGCGTCCGTCCCCACACGAGCATTTCAGAATTCCATCTCGCTGAAAACTGTTAGGAATCCTGTGGGGCGTGGGTTGCTCCGGCTAGCCATTCGGCTTGGAGGGGGTCGCCGTGGTTTACGGCGTAGAGGACTAGCTCGACTCGGGACGAGATGCCTAGCTTGTCGAAGATGCGGAAGAGATATTTTTTGATGGTGTGCTCGCTTAGATTTAGTTCGCGGGCGGTCTCGCGGTTGCTTAGGCCTTCGGCGACCAGGGCTACGACTTGCTCTTCGCGCGGGGTTAAGAGTTGATGGCCTGTGGAGTTGATTACGCGCAGGGATGGGACTTCGGAGACTAGATCGAGTAGGAACGTCATCTGTTCGGTGTTGGCCCAGATTTGTCCGCTGGCTACGCGTTGAATGCAGCGGCAGAGCAGGCGGAAATGTGTGTCGGAGATGCAGAAGATGCCGCGGGCTCCGGAGCGGAAGGCGCTGACTACCAGGGCGCGGTCGTAGGACTCGACTAGAAGAACTTTGGCGATTGCGGGATGAGAGAGATGAACGCGGCGCATGGACGCCATCTGATTGGCGATGCTGACGGAGTGATTCAGCGAGAGCACGACTACTTTGGCCGGCGTGTTGGCGACGGCGTGCAGGATCGAGGCTATGTCGATGGGGCAGGTGGAGATGCGGAACCCGGAGCGGCGGCGCAGGGCGCTGGTGAGGAGCTGCGCCTGCATGCGGTTGGAATCGGCGATGAGGACTGCGATGGCGGCGGCTGGGGATGGAGTCATTAAGAAGAGCTCCGTTGGGAGCGGAATTACAGGACGTTTCGATCTTAGGGGTGAAAGTCGAGGGACTCAAGGAAACATGTCACTTTATTCGGAGGAGGCATTCAATTCGGGAAATTGGGTTGCGGTGTTGTGGAAAAAATCTGGCGAGCCAGATTGGGATAGGGAATGTTGCGGCGGTTTGAGGGAGGAATGTTGCGGGGCGGTGCTTCGCGGGGTGGGATCGAGTCGCATTTCATCGAGCGGGTGTGATGCGGTGAACATGCAAGTCTACTTTTGGGGGTAGCCCGCGAGGGAACACTCTTTCGGCTCTATCGGAAGTGAGCTGCGAGATGAAAAGCCGCGGCTGGCTTGGTTCGGCACACTCCTGCGAATAAAGCTGGCGTGACCATGGTGGTAGACAGCACTTCCCATGTCTTGCTGTGAAATCCGCATGGGCATAGCTTGCACAAAGAGACCCGCTGGAAGCTGAGCGGATCTCAGAATCTGAGTTTGGGAAACCAGGGAAAACAGAGCCTATCACGCAATGAAGCCCTTCGTTGGCTGGACAAAAGTTGCGGTGATGGGCGTGTTGTCGTTACAGCTTTGCGTGGCCACGTTCGCCCAGGAGGAAAAGAGGGAGCAGGGCCTGGGAGCAAGTCCACAGTCTTCTCCAACCGGCCAAACCGGGGCTGGGACGGGAAGCACAGGAATGGCGGCCGCAAAACCGGGGCAAGCGGACGGCACGGGAAACCCCAAGCTCGGAGGGGAACGCCGTCCGCTTTACCGGCTCACGCGCAGCGACGTGGTGACATTGAGCTTCACGCTGTCGCCGGAGTTCGACCAGACCCTCACCGTACAACCAGATGGATACGTCGCACTAAAAGACGCAGGGATGTTGTTCGCCCAGGGACTCACTCTGGACGAGTTTCGTGAGGGGGTACGGCGGGCCTATGCGGGATATCTGC
>JBAWCJ010000379.1:0-8503 GCA_049590215.1 Candidatus Sulfotelmatobacter sp.
TCGATGCGCTTCTTGCCCAGTTCGGCCAGTTCCAGGCTCTTGATGTCGCTGCTCACTTGTGCTGCTGATGACATACGCCTCCTGTGGCGCTTTCCTGCTGAAAATTTTGGTTGGTTACCTGGGTTACTCTGTTTCGATTCGCTCGTTTGATTACTTGTTGCTTTTTCAGAATACACGAATCGGGGAAAAGATCAGCATGCCTAAATACTCTTCGGGGAGTGGCACTTTCGGACTAGTTCCCCGGCTGAACTTTGGTTAGCCTTGATCCCGGCCCACGCCGCGTCACCTCGAAGCGCAGAACCGGTGTCATCCCGAAGCGCAGCGAGGGACCTTGGTTCTTGCCTGAAGCGGCAGGCGTTGCAATGCGCCGGCAACCCCAAGATCCCTCGCTTCGCTCGGGATGACAAGTCATGCAGGGTTTCGCCTGCTACTTCCGCACACCTTGCCCCACCGGTTCACGCACGCCTGCATCGCTTGCCAGCTTGGCCGCTTTGTCGGTCGCTTCCCAGGTGAAGTCGGGATCGTTGCGTCCGAAGTGGCCGTAGGCTGCCGTCTTCTTGTAGATGGGGCGGCGCAGATCGAGTGACTCGATGATGCCGCGCGGCGTCAGCTTGAAGTTGGCGCGGATCAGGTCGGGGATGATCGCGGGATCGACTTTTTCGGTGCCGAAAGTATCGACGCGGACGCTTACTGGATCGGCTACTCCGATGGCGTAAGCCAGCTGCACTTCGCAGCGGTCAGCGAGCTTTGCGGCGACAATATTCTTTGCGATGTGGCGCGCCATGTAGGCCGCCGAGCGGTCGACCTTGGTCGGATCCTTGCCGCTGAAAGCGCCGCCGCCGTGACGTCCCATGCCGCCGTAGGTGTCGACGATGATTTTGCGGCCGGTGAGGCCGGTGTCGCCCATGGGGCCGCCGATGACGAAGCGTCCCGTGGGATTGATGTGATACTTGGTGTCTTCATCGAGCAGGTGCGCGGGAATCACAGCCTGGATCACATGCTTGAGAATGCCGGCGCGCAGTTCATCATTGCTGACGGTCTCGGCATGCTGCGTGGAAATCACCACCGCATCGACGCGCCGCACTTTGCCGGTGGAATCATATTCAACTGTGACTTGGGATTTTCCATCGGGACGAAGGAAGGGAAGCGTTCCGTTCTTGCGCATCTGCGAGAGCCGCATGGTCAGCTTGTGCGCGAGCGAGATGGGAGTGGGCATAAGATCCTCATTCTCATTGCACGCATAACCAAACATCATGCCCTGGTCGCCGGCGCCGCCGGTGTCTACGCCCATGGCGATGTCGCCGGACTGTTTGTTGATGCTGGAGATGACGGCGCAGGTGTTGCAGTCGAAGCCGTAGACGGCGTTGTCGTAGCCGATGGCGCCGACGGTACCGCGGACTACGTTTTGGAAATCAACGTAGGCTTTGGTGGTGATCTCTCCAGCGATGACTACGAGGCCGGTGGCGGTGAGGGTTTCGCAGGCTACGCGGCTGGCGGTGTCTTCGGCCAGGCAGGCGTCGAGGATGGCATCGGAAATCTGGTCGGCGATCTTATCGGGATGGCCTTCGGTTACGGATTCAGAGGTAAATAAAATGCGGTTCTTTGTTGCTGCCAAGATTTGTTCTCCTTAGGAAACGGCTTTGGACTTTATTTCTGGCGACGGTAGGGGGTGTGGCTCGCGGTCACTAGGATCTCAGAAAACAGCAAACATAATTGTACTATCGGGATCACTCAGGAACAAGATCCGCCGAAAGAAGTCCTTGAAAAGGCTAACAGAGGGGCCATGGCGGCGCAATGGTTTTGGGGCTAAATGCCGCAGGATGAATTCAATAGCGGAATTAGCGTGGTGGACGGGGATTTGGGCGGCTAGCGGGTTCCCGGAGACGATCAAGAACCGGATACTTCTAGCGGTCGACCTGCCCCACTCAAGCCAAGGACGGCTTGAATGGGCCACTCCGTTCAACGGTAGTGGTGCAGTTTGGCTTACGCGCTCGGCCGGTCAAGCGGAAGATCCCTTCGACTTCGCTGAGGGCAGGCTCTTCGCTACGTTTGAAAAACGGCTCCGCTCAGGATGACAGTCGTCGGGTAATACTCAAACTGCACCGCTACCCGTTCAATGGCTTGCTTTGCAGCTTCCTCTATGTGGAGTATACTGTGGAGCAGGTTCCACATATGGAAATCGTACAAATCGTGCTGGATAAGAAGCTGTTACACGCCGCCGACCAAGCCGCGAAGCGGACGAAGCGAAACCGGTCCGCTCTGGTGCGCGACGCCCTGCGGGAACATCTCCGGCGACTGGAGTTGCGAGCCAGTGAGGAGCGCGACCGCCAGGGCTACTTGCGGCTGTCGCAAGCCGACACCGAAGCGCGGGGATGGGAATCGGAGGCCGCGTGGCCGGAAGAGTAGCCCGGGGCGAGATTCGGCTCTACCTGTTTGCCGCGCCGGATAAGAAGCGGCCGGCGCTCGTGCTCACCCGCGACAGCGCCATCGCGTATTTATCAACGGTCACGGTTGCACCGGTCACTTCCACGATTCGCGGCGTGCCATCGGAAGTTGTTTTGAATGAGGAGGACGGCATGAAGTTCCCGTGCGCAGTGAACCTTCACAATGCAGTCACGGTGTCGCAACAGCGCCTGGGGAAACGCTTGGCCCACCTTAGTTCCGCGCGCATGAATCAAGTTTGTGCTGCTTTGCGGTTCTCTCTGGGTTGCGATTCAGACTAGTTACTGGGAACGCTCGGTCCGCCGCGAGTTTCTGTGTACTAGCTTTGAACCCCCCCGCTCGAGCCAAAGGACGGCTTGAACGCGCCGCCCGTCCGACTCCCCCAGGGGCTAAAGCCCACATCGTTGTTGGCTTTGGATGGCACGACTGAAGCCGTGCCCTTCCCGAACTTTTCTTTCGCTCCTTCGGGGTCGTTGTCATTTCTGCCTTTCGACCCAGGGCTTGCGCCCCATTCTCACGGCGCTTGCTGCGCGGGGAGGATTCCCTGAGGCAGCATAAGGGGCACCGGCAGTACAGGGGTCCTTCGACTTCGGAGCTGCTTCGCTGGGCGAAGCAGTTCCTTCGCTCAGGATGACAGAGCTAATAACACGCTGAGACCGATCACTTCTTATTCATCCAGACGCGCCAGGTGAGGGGGCCGGCTTCCTTATTTGTTAGGGGTCTGCCCGCCAGCTTGAGGGCGAGCTTGATCTGACCGTGATGGTAGCCTTCGTGCCAGATCATGTGCTGGAGCAGGAGGATCGGGTGATCGTAGTGAAGATTCATTTCCCGGTCTGACTCAACTCTGTTCTTTACCGCGTCCCGCACCGCCTGGGCGCTATCGTTCAGCATCTGCGCCATGCGGCCACGGTCTCGCTCGGCCGCCCACTCGTCGTCAGGCACCTTTCTCTCGGGCAGGTCTCCGATGAATTCGGGAGCGTCCTCGGAGACGAACACGAGTCGCACATAGTGGATGTGGGTGAAGAGCTGTGCGATGGATGGGCTGCTGTCCATTGCCCTGATGTCCATTGCGCTCTCCGGCATGGCGCGGAGCAGGTTGACGAGGATGGTGTTGTTGCGGTCCCAGGAATCGAGCAGAGCCTCGAGCAGGTTTTGGTCTGGCGCTTCCGGCATCATCACACTCCTTTTCAGATTCGAAATTGTAACGAATTTGTTGCGCTACTAGGTTTTATGCTGCCCCACTCAAGCCAAAACCCGGCTTGAATGGGCCCCCGTCGGCCGCCCGCTTCCCAGTCAAGCTTTAGGCTTGCTCGGGGTGTAGAATGCTGGACGTTTCGACGCTACGAGGAAGTCTGGGCCAATGGATTTCCGATTCGAGATCGACCCGGGGAACAGAATCCTGCTGGTGCGGGTTGAGGGGCGGCTTACGGATGAGTTGCTGGCGGAGATTTACCAGCGGGTTCGGACGCATACACGCGCGATCGATATTCAGGCGGGGATCGTCGACTTCTCAGCAGTTACTGATTGGGCGCTATCCTCGGCATTTTTGCAGGAGCTAGCGAAGCGGGAACCAGCGATGGCAGATTCGGCCCGGCGGCGTCTGATCATCGTCGCCCCGGCTGCGGTGGGATTCGGTTTGGCGCGCATGTTCCAGATGCTGGGAGAATCTACACGGCCGTTGCTGGAAGTGGTACGCACACTGGAGGAGGCACTGGCGGCGCTGGACGCTGAATCGTCGAAGTTTGAACCCCTCGAGTAAGCGGCGGTTGCGGCGTGAGTCTGCGCAGTTTGGCTCAGGGGCTAAAGCCCTCGTCAATCGGGGTACTTTACGCGGCGCTGAAGCGCCGCTCTTCCACGGTGCTGCACGGGGTCCGAAATACTACCTTATCAAGCAGGGCCTGCGGGTGAATCCCTAGCGAGCTGTTGTCTGCGCTGGCGTGGGCGGGAGCACGCGAAAGCCGGCGGCGTCGAAGACGTAGGTTTTTACTTCGCCTTCATTGCCCTGGGCTGGGATTTCCTTGCCATTCAGCTCAAAGCTGATGCCTGCGGCGTTTCCTGCTTTGACTACGACTTGCCCGCTGGCACGAACCGAGGTGTGCGCGGGCGCGATCAGGGTTTCATGGGCTACGGGTTTGCCATCGGCTGTGATCGAGACCCAACTGGTTTCGTCGGCGCGGATCAGCACGCTGAAGGTGTTGGGCGAGGCGGCCGGAGCGGCAGAAGTGGACGCCTCCTCGGCTGCGGAATTGGCGGGGGATGAGTTTGCGGGAGCGGTCGCGCCGCTGGCCGCGGAGTCCGTCGAGATCATTGCGGAGGAAGGTTTAGCGGACGATGTGGTTCCCGTAGGAGATGTTTTTACCTTCTGCGGAGCGGCGGCGCGTGGAAGCGGGCTTGGGCGCGACGGCGGCGCGCTAGCGGGACCGGCGGCCGGAACTTGATTGGAAGCGAGTGCGGGCAGGGGCGCCGATGTCGGCTCGCGGTGCCGGCGAGAATTCCAAAGCGCGAGGGTGAGGGTGACGAGCAACAATGCGACTGCAAGTTTGCCCCACGGAATTTCGGCGGCGGGATCATAGTTGGGACTACTGTCGGAACGCTCGGGGTTTCCTGCCGGATATTTTTGGCGGAAACGCCCGGCGAGAGAGCGGGCTGCGGTGGAGGTTGCGGTCGACGAGGAAAGATCTTGATGACGAGGAGCTTCCTCACGGCTAACCTTATTGCGGTGATCTTCATTGCGACGATCTTCATTGCGGCGATCTTCGTTGAGACGATCTTCGTTGCGACGACGCTGCTTGCGCCGATCTTGGGTGAGAAGCTGGCGGCCGGTGTTGTTGCCCCGATGATCGCGAGGGGGATCATCCTCAGGACGATCCGGTGAGCCGGAGTGTGCCTGGACTTGATTCTCGCGTAGCTGATTTTCGCGCGACTGATTTTCGCGGACCTGATTCTCGCGAACGGCGGCCAAGTAGTCGGCTATGGCTTCTTCTTCATTGAGGCCGACCTGGCGGGCGTAGGCGCGCACAAAGCCTTTGTTGAAGACGCCGCCGGGAAGCTGGTCGAAGTGCTCGTCTTCGAGGGCGCGCAGCATGCGAGTGCTGATTTTTGTGGTATCGGAGATGGCATCGAGACCGATGCCTTGCCGCTCGCGCTGCTTGCGAAGTTTTTCTCCGAATGCACCCAAGGCCGGCTCCGGCGGACGGGTTAGGTTTCCGTCCGCATCGAGATGGAATAATGATAGGCGAAGGCGGGTGCGGACGCTAGAAGAGGATGGGTGACGGGGGTTACCGTGGGGGAAGGTACCTCGGGGGCTAAAGCCCGAAGTTGATTATGACTGCTTTTCGCGGCGCTGAAGCGCCGCTCTTCCACGGTGGCGTAAGGGTTCGTTCTTATGGCTTTGCAAAGTCAAGATCAAGGTCAAAAGCAGCGGACAGGAGTGTCCGCTCCACACGATCAAAATCCTCACCGCCTTACTGAGGTTTCTTTTCTAGCGTGATGGTGAGGTCGGCCTTGCAGGTTTTGGCAGAGTCGACGAAGGCTGTGCCTTCGCGGCCGCCTTCGGAGGCGCGGAAAAAGAGGCCTTGCTTGGTGCGGTCGGGCAGTCCGATGAAGCGGGCCTGGCCGCTGGCGCTGGTGCCGATTTGCAGGTCGAGCTTGCGGAGGTACATGAATCCGTACGCGATGTGGACGCTGATGTTGGCGGCGTAAATGGGCGCGCCGGCATTATCGATGACCTTGAAGTCGGCGGTGCAGGGGCCGATGCCGCCATCGATCACGGGAACGGTTTTGGAATCGGCGGGAGCGGTGTTCTGCGCTTGCGCAGCAGACAGGGCCGCCAGCACGAATATGCACAAGGCAATTTTGAAGTGTGTAAGAGTCTTCATCGTATTATCTAGGATACGCCCGTCTCGCGGGAGCGGGTAGTGAGCAGAGCCATACGTGCAGACTTTCAGTGCAAGACGTCTCGCTGCGCTCGGCTGGACGGCCGAAGGCGGCCATCCCCACAATGGGCCGAGGTGGGCCGTCCCACATGGGCCGAGCCGGTATCCGAACAGATTGGCCTGAGGCAGCCGTTCCTACCTGGGACGGTAACCGGCTAAATCGAGGGTGGCATTGGCTTTAGGGGTTCCTGTTACCAACGTTCATTGCCCCGGCGGCGGTGCGCTCCTATAATTTTTGGAACTGTCACTCCGTCCAGCTGAAGATCAGGGAATTTAGCGTCAGGAAATCAGCGTCAGGAAAGCCAGCGTCACGAAAGTCAGGATCAGAGAATCAGGCATGCCCGAGGCCACCGGCACACAATTGACGCGCCATAGCCAGGAGATGACCATCTTCCACGACGTGGCGAAGGCGCTTACGTCGTCGCTGGATCTCGACTCGATTCTGCAGACCATCATGGAAAAGATGGCGGAGTACTTCCGTCCCGACACCTGGTCGCTGCTGATGGTGGACGAGCAGCACAATGAACTTTACTTTGCGATTGCTGTTGGCGACGCCGCCGAAGCGCTGAAGAATGTTCGCTTGAAGGTGGGCGAGGGCATTGCCGGCTGGGTGGCGAAGCACGGCGAACAGGTGGTATCGGCGGACGTGGAAAATGATCCGCGGTTTGCCAAACGGGTGGATGAGACCACGCAGTGGGAAACGCATTCGGTGATTTGCGTGCCACTGCGGTCGCGGCTGCGGGTGCTGGGCGTGATCCAGCTGGTGAATGTGGATATGGCGCAGTTCAACGAGCCGGAAGTTTTCTTTCTCCAGGCGCTTTGCGACTACGCCGCTATCGCGATTGAGAATGCGCGCTGGGTGGAGAAGATCCAGGAACTCACGATCACCGACGACTGCACTGGGCTTTACAACGCGCGGCACCTTTATAAGACGCTGGAGACTGAAGTTTACCGGTCGTCGCGCTTCGGCTACGAGTTCAGCGTTTTGTTTATCGATCTCGACCATTTCAAGTCAGTCAACGATACCCACGGCCACCTGATCGGCAGCAAGTTGCTGGCGGAGATTGGTTATCTGGTGAAGGCGCAACTACGGTTGATCGACTTTGCCTATCGCTATGGCGGAGACGAATTTGTGGTGCTGTTGCCGCAGACGGGAAAAGATCAGGCGCTGGTGGTGGCGAAACGGTTGCGCGATGCGCTGCGGGCCAGCAGCTTTTGCCGCGATGAAGGTCTGAATCTGAATGTCAGGGCTTCGATTGGACTGGCGACCTATCCGCACGATGCGCGCGACGCGCATGACATCATCCGTCAGGCCGATGAGATGATGTATCTGGTAAAGAACACGACCCGGGATAATATTGGGATTGCGCAGCGGGGAGTGATGAAATGACATTGAGTCATTGAGCGATCGGGTCATTGAGCGATTTGAAAAGAAATCTTCGATCATCCGATCACTCGATCACTCAATCGCTCAATTTTTTCTCCGGCTCGGCGGGCTTCGCTTCTGGCTTCCATGGATTGGCGTTGGCTGGGGCGGTGGGGTTTACGTTGAAGTCCCAGACGTAGAGGTTCATGCCTTCGTTGCCCTTCGTTTCAATCAGCACGTACTCGCCGGGAGCCAGGTCTTCGGTGGGAGTTAGTTTGAGCCAGCCGCCGCTTACGCGGTCGATGGTGGTCTTCACGAAATTCTGGTCCTGACTGATCTTGCCGTTGGGCGCGCGCTTCAGTTCGCCGACAATGCGCTTGCCGCTTTTTACTTTGGTGCGGACGATGTGGAAACGATCAAACGGAACGAGCGGCTGCTCGGGCTGCTGCGGCTGCTGCGGGCCCTGCCGCTCGGAACCCTGTTGCTCGGGGCGGGGAGCGTCGAGGCTGGGCTGGGACAATTGTGCGGACGAAGTTTGGCCGCTGGGCGGTTGAGCGGAGTCATCCTCGACATTGATGTAGATCGAAGGCACGGCGACATGGGCGTGCACGGCGGCGTGCTCGCCTTCGAGCTCGACGCTCTGCTTGGCGCCGGCCGCAGGAATGATTCCGCGCAGGAGATTTGCCTTGGTTTCGCGGTTGATATCTCCTTCGCTCTGCTGCAGCTCGACCAGTTGCGGCTGGCCGTGAAAGTTATCGAG
>JBAWCJ010000380.1:0-1944 GCA_049590215.1 Candidatus Sulfotelmatobacter sp.
TCCATCGGCACCGGACTTCTCCTCGGCTCCGCCGCCGCCCTCGAAGTCGCCGGACCCAGCGTGATCCTCAGCTACTTGCTAGCCGCCTTCATCGCCTACACGGTGGCCATGGCCCTGGGCGAACTGGCCAGCGTGCACCCCGCCGCTGGCGCCTTCGGCCTCTACGGCGAACTCTACCTCAATCAGTATTTGGGATTTCTCTGCCGCTCCGCATACTGGGCCGCCATCGCTTTCTCCATCGGAGCCGAACTCACCGCCTCCGCCACCTACATGTCTTATTGGTTCCCCGCCGTGCCCGGCGAGCTTTGGGTCTTCGTATTCTCGGCCCTGCTTCTTCTCGTCAACCTGCGCAGTGTAGGTTCCTACGGACGCTTCGAATTCTGGTTCTCCATGATCAAGCTTGCCACCATCGTGGCCTTCATCCTGGCCGGAGCAGCCCTGCTCCTCGGCGGCCGCGTAACCCCCCAGTTCACCACCCAGGGCGGATTCTTTCCCAAAGGTCCAATCGCTCCTCTGCTCGCGGTCTTCTGGGCTATCTACGCTTTCGGCGGCATCGAGATGCTCTCTGTCACCACCGGCGAATCACATTCCTCAAAGGACATCCCCCGCGCCACTCGCGTCTCCATCTTCCTGCTGGCTGCTATCTACCTCGGAGCCATCACCATCCTCGTCGGAGTCATGCCCCGGAACCACGCCGGCGTCTCCGAGAGTCCATTCGTAAGCGTTCTCCGCCTCGCCAAAGTTCCAGCCGCGGCCTATCTGATGAATTTCGTAGTCCTGACCGCCGCCCTCTCCGGAGCCAACGCTAAACTCTACGTAGCCTCCCGCCTGCTGTTTTCCATGGGCCGCACCGGATGGGCTCCCGCAAGCCTCGGCAAGCTAAACGCCTCCGGCTCGCCCCGCCTCGCGTTGCTAGTCTCCTCCTATGGAATCGTAACCGCGCTCGTCATCGAACACTGGGCCGCGCAACGAGCCTTCCTCTACATCATGGGAGCCGCTTTCTCCGGCCTGATCCTCTCCTGGGTCATATCGTTGGCAGCCCACGTAAGTTTCCGCCGCGGCCTGACTCCGCAACAGGTAGCAGCCCTGCCGATGCGCTCGCCCCTCGGCATGTGGGGATCGGTTCTAGGCTTCATCCTGGCCACGACAGCAGTCCTCCACACACTATTCGCCACCCGCATAAACGCCGTAGGAGGCCTAGTCTTCTTCGGAGGACTAACCGCGGCCTATGTCGTACTAGAACGCCGGCGAGTAAGGTAAGCTGTGATGAGTCGAAGACCTCCGTTACCAATGTAAGCCCGCCCCAAACTTTCCACTCCCAACCTCCACCCGACTCCACTAGCCTCGATAAGGGGACGCCCCAAAAACAAGGCTCAACGTGACCATCGCAACCCTGTTGCTCCGTGCCTCGAACCCCGGCGGATTCATCCTCTGGTGCCTCATCGGGATCGGCGGCGGAATCTACCTGTTCGTTCAAGGCTTCCGCCTGCTGCAGCGCCGCCGCCTCATCCTCGACACTCCTGCCTCAAAAATCCGCAGCGCATCCATGGGGATGGTCGAACTCAACGGCCTCGCCGTCGGACCCTACACCATGGTCGCCCCCATCACCGCCCGCCCCTGCTACTGTTACCGCACCTTCGTCTGGGAGTGGAAACAGCAAGGCAAGAACAAGCAATGGGTCAAGGTAGCCGCCGAGTGTATGCACATTCCATTCTTCCTCGACGACAACACCGGCAAAGTCATGGTCGATCCACGCGGCGCGGATCTCGATCTGCATCAAGACTTCCAGCAGGAATTCTGCGATGGGTTCTTCACCACCAAAGAAGAGGCTCCGCCCAACGTCCGCAGCTTCCTCTCGCGCCACGGCATAATGACCACCAACAAAATCAAAGTAGAAGAATCCTGCATCAAGCCCAAGAACGCCCTGTTCCTGCTGGGCACGCT